>QJVY01000254.1 GCA_003235555.1 Ignavibacteria bacterium
TGAACCTGTCGAGCGCCACCGCCAGGAGGATCACGGCGCCCACGAAGATCATCTGGAGGTACGAGCTGACGTCCAGCAGGTTCAGCCCGTTCCGCAGCACCCCGATGAGCATGGCGCCGACGAACGTCCCGACGATCGATCCCCTCCCGCCGAAGAGGCTCGTGCCCCCCACCACCACCGCGGCGATGACGTCCAGCTCGTACATGAGGCCGGCGTTCGGCTGCCCCGAGTTCAGCCGCGAGGCGAGGAGGATCCCGCTCAGCGCGGCGAGGAAACCGCAGAGCGTGTACACGCCGATGATGACCCTGTCGGTCCTGATGCCCGCCAGCCGCGCGGCCTCGCGGTTCCCGCCGACGGCGTAGACGTACCGGCCGAAGGGGGTCTTGTTGAGCACGATATAGCCGATGGCGAAGACGGCCACCATGATGATCGTGGGGACCGGCACGCCCGCCGCCCTCGCCCCGGCCAGCGCGGCGAACCCCTCGGGGAGGTCCCAGATCGGCCGGCCGTCGGTGAAGAGAAACGCCGCGCCACGCCAGATGGTCATCAGCGCCAGCGTCGCGATGAACGGCGTGATGTTGACCTTGGTGATGAGCACGCCTGCGGCCGCGCCGGAGAAGGCGCCGATCCCCAGCCCGGCGAGGAGGGCCGCCGGGAGGGCGACCGCGAGCGGCACCTGCCAGTGCAGCAGGGCGGTGGTGATGACCCCCGTGAAGGCCACCACCGACCCGACCGAGAGGTCGATCCCGGCCGTCAGGATCACGAAGGTCATCCCCGCCGCGATGATGGCGATGATAGACGTCTGGAGGGAGACGTTGAGGATGTTTTCGGGCGTGAAGAAATAGGGGGACGCCGCCGAGAAGATGACACCCTCGGCCACCAGCGCGAGGAGGACGCCGAACTCCGCCAGCAGGGCGAACCGTCTGCGGCCGGCCATCAGCCCGCGCTTCCGGTGGCGGCACCCGGGCCCGGGCGGGCCGTCGACAGGTTGGCCATGGCGAGCTCCATGATCCGCTCCTGCGTGGCCTCGCCGCGGGGGAGCACCCCGGTGAGGGTCCCCCCCGACATCACCGCCACGCGGTCGGAGAGCCCCAGCAGTTCGGGCATGTCGGAGGAAATGACGATCACCCCCATCCCGCCGGCCGCGAGGGTATCGATGAGCGAATAGATCTCGAACTTGACCCCCACGTCGATCCCGGCCGTCGGTTCGTCGAAAATCAGCACCCGCGAGTTCGTCATCAGCCACCGCGCCAGCACCACCTTCTGCCTGTTGCCGCCGCTGAGGTCGTTCACCCGGCGGTCCATGTCCGGGGTCTTGATGGTCAGCTGCCGGATGAACCCGTCGCACGCCGCGCGTTCGTTTTTGCGGTCGATGAACCATCCGCGCGTGACCTTCGGCAGGCTCGGGAGCGAGATGTTCTCGCGGACCGACATTTCCAGCAGGAGCCCCTCGTGATTGCGGTCTTCGGACAGGTAGCCGATCCCCAGGTCGATTGCCTCGCGCGGGGAACCCGGCCGGATATCCCTGCCGTCGAAGCGTATGGACCCGGACCCCATCGGATCGGTGCCGAAGATGATCCGGGCGAGTTCCGTCCTCCCGGCCCCGACGAGTCCCCCCAGTCCGAGCACCTCTCCCGCGCGCAGTTCGAGGGAGACATCGTTGATCAAGCCCCCCGAAACGCGTTCGAGCCTGAGCAGGACCTCCCCCCCGCCGGGCCTCTTCCGGGGATATTCCCCGCTCAGCTCCCTTCCCACCATCGACCGGATGAGCTTCGCCTCGGTGGCGGAGCTCACCGACAGGGAGTCCACGTTTTTCCCGTCCCGCAGGACGGTGATCCGGTCGCCGATCTCGAAGATCTCCTCCAGCCGGTGGGTGATGTAGACGACCCCCACCCCGAGCGCCTTCAGGTTCCGGACCGCCGAAAATAGATTTGCCCGCTCGTGCGCGGTGAGCGACACCGTCGGTTCGTCCAGCACGAGGATCTTCACCTCGCGCGACATCGCCTTCGCGATCTCCACCACCTGCCGCTGCGCGGGGCTGAGCGACCTCACCGGCCGGTCCATCGGGACCTCTTCGCCGAGCTCGCCGAGGACCGAGGCGGCCTTCGACCGCGCCCCGTCCCGGTCGAGGAAATACCCTCCCCCCGAGCGGGGCTCGTGCCCCAGCATGATGTTCCCGGCGGCATCCAGCTCCGGCACCAGCTTGAAGTCCTGATAGATCATGCCGATCCCCAGGGCCTGCGCGGTCGTGGGGGAATCGATCGTCACCCTCTCCTGGTCCATCAGGATCTCCCCGGAGTCCGCCGGCAGCGCCCCGGCGAGGATGTTCATGAGCGTCGACTTACCCGCACCGTTTTCCCCGAGAAGGCAGTGGACCTCGCCGGGCATCACGTCGAAGTCCACCCCGTCGAGGGCGAGGACCCCCGGGTAGGTTTTTCTCACGGCGCGCATTTCGAGGAGTGGGAGCATGGGGTCGGCGGTCCGGGGGGGTTACGCGGTTCGGGAGGGAATCGGGCTCTGGTCTGGGGCGGGCGTCATCCCGGCGCGGCGGCGGCTATTTCAGCGTGGAAGCGTCCACGATCCCCACCTCCACCGGGTCGACCGCCGGGACGGCGACCCCCGTGAAAAAATCATGGATGCGGTCCACGGTGTTTTCGCCGATCCGGTCGGGGTACTGGACGACGTCGGCCTTGAGGGCCGTGCCTTTTTTGATGGCGTCCACCGCCGGCGGCGTGGCGTCGTACCCGACGATGACCATGTTCTCGCGCCGGAACTGTTTCACGGCGTCGAGGGTCCCCAGCGCGGAGTCGTCGTTGATGCCGAAGATGCCGGCCAGGTCCGGGTGGGCCTGCAGCACGTCCGAGGCGGCCTGCATGGCCTTGTCGCGGACTCCTTCGCCGTTGACTTCGGTGACGATCTCCATCCCGGGGTGCTTCGCGAGGGCCTCGCGGAACCCCTGGACGCGGTCTAAAACCGAAGTGACCGTCGGTTGCCCGATGACGGCCACGGTCCCCTTCCCGCCGAGGGCCTTCGCCAGGAACTCGCCGGCCAGCCTCCCCCCGGCGACGTTGTCCGAGGCGATGTGGCAGACCACCTCCCCTTCCTGCGACGCGATGTCCGAGGTGAACACGGGGATCTTCGCCTCGTTCGCCTTCCGGATCGCCGGGCCGATCCCCCTGGAGTCCACCGGGGCGACCACGATAGCGTCAACCTTTCTCGTGATGAAGTCCTCGATCTGGGCGCTCTGCTTGCCGAGGTCGAACTCGCCGGCGGTCACGATGACCTCGTAGCCGTGGCGTCCGGCGGCGCGGCGCAGGCCGTCCTCGAGGTCCTTGTAGAACACGTGCGCCCGCGTCAGGAGCGTCACCCCGATCACCTTCTTCCCGGGGGCGGGCGGGTTGCACGAGGTCAATACGAGGAGTGTGAGGAGGAGCGCCGTTTGGAGAATTCGCATCGTCGGTTTCGTGATTGATCCGGTTTATCTTACGAAGAAACGCCGGGAATGTCAATCGGCGCGCGGTCCCGGCCCGGTCACCGGAGGAGGACCATTTTCATCACGTCGGAGTGGATGGTTTTCCCCGCGCGGTCGGAGGCGGTCATGCGGTAGAAGTACACCCCGCTGGAGTGTCCCGAAGCGTTCCAGGAGACCGTGTTGCGCCCCGCGGGCCGGACCTCGTCGGCGGGAGACGCCACCAGCCGGCCGAGGACGTCGTAGACCCTCAGGGTGACGTGCGATGCCGCGGCGAGGTCGAACGCGATCGTTGTCGCCGGGTTGAACGGGTTGGGATAGTTCTGCAGCAGCCGGAACTCCGCCGGGAGATCCGTGATACCGCGGTCGTCATCCCCGGCGTCCGTCAGCGTGCCGGGGACGTCGGTGCGAAGGATGGTGCCGCCGTTCCCCACGGCGAACCCCCTCCCGGCGCCGTTGAAGGCGATCGAATAGAGGTCGTGCGTGTCGCCGGTGAGCTGGCGGTACCACGTCACCCCCGCGTCCGCCGTATAGTAGATCGCGCCGCCGTCCCCCGCAACGAAGACCCTTTCCGCGTCGAGCGCGGCAATCCCGCGGAGGTTCACGGCCGCAGGGATTGGCCTCTCGGTCAGCGCCGTGTCGGTGACGTCCCCGAACGCCGCCAGCCCGCTGTCACCGGCCACCCAGACGGTGGTGCCGGTCATCTCCAGGGCCCGGGGGGTGCGGGAAACCGGCAGGGTCACGGGCCCGAACTGGTGGACGGGACCGGGATAGAATGACCAGCCGAATATCCGGATTTCATCCCCCGCTGCGACCCGATAATGCAGATCGAAGGGTCCCGAGTCGAGCCTTCTGGATCGTACCGCGGCGAAATCGTCGGTCAACCCGGTCCCGGGGGAGGACCACGAATCGCCGCCGTCGAACGTTTCGAACACGGTACCGCTGTCGCCCACCGCGACACCCTCTGCGCCGTCGAATGACACCGCGCGCATCGCGGTCGTCAGCACCGGGCCGGCGTCCGACCAGCTCCTCCCCGTGTCGTCGGAACGCAAAAAACTCCCCCCCTGGCCGGCCGCGAAGATCTTCCCGGAGGGCTGAGCCATGTCAGCCGAGAAAAAGTGCAGTGCGCTCCCGATCGAATCGCGCTCCCAGGTGTCCCCCCCGTCGGAGGTCCTCAGGAACGAACCGTGCTCACCCACGATGAATCCGTGCAGGCTGTCGGTGAACTTCACGTCGTGCCACCGCTCCCAGTAGTTGTTCTGCTGCCGTGTCCACGTCCCCGCGTAGGTCTCCGACAGCATCATGGCGAAATAGGTCCCCGGGCCCGTGTCGCCTCCGGTGATCGTATCTATGGTCACGGTGTTCGCGTACGCGTTCACCGTGGCCGGAAGCGTGGACCATCCCGACCCGTCGAAATGATACGCGCGCAGCAGCCGTTCGTCTCCCACGCCGTCACCGACCTCGTTGTCGGTCGACGAGACGTCGCTCCATCCCCACCGGAACCTGGCCGAAAACTGCGCCGTCGACGGGTACGGGATCACCTCGACCCACCGTTCGATCCACCGCGCGTCGAACGGCGGTGGGATGTTGGGCGGCAGCGAATTGGGGTGCGCCGTGATCGTGACGCTGTCCAGCCCCGAGACGCCGGACAGCCAGAGGGTCCCCAGCAGCCTGCCGTCGAAAGCCACGAAATGATGCGGGACGCCTTCCCCCGAAAAAGGAACCGTCGCGGTATTGTACTCGCCGGAGGGCGGGTTGATGAAGGTCTTCAGGAGGTAGTTCCTCCTCGCGGTCACGTAGTACTTCAGCGCCGCGACGTGCTCCTCGAAATCCTCCATCGTCCCCCACCGTTCGGGGTCGGACGCCGCGTCGGCGCGGACCAGGTCCGCGAGGCTGTCGATCGCCGGCCAGATGTGCGCTTCGGTGAAGAGCGTGGCGATCACGTTCGCCAGGAAGTTTTTGAACCCGTCCCGGAGGACCGTATCGGCCATGAACCGGTCCTTCAGGACGTTGTCGGGGCCGGAAAGTGGCTGGAAGGTGTACGCGAAACCGTCGTTCAGCAGCGAGGCCGGGTAGGGCACGGCCAGGTCCCCGGTGCGTCCCCAGGAGAGGTCGTAGTCCCAGGGGATGATCGTCCACTGCTGTGCCGGGCGGGACGTGTCACGGTAGAGAAGGTAGTTCTTGTCGTACGAATCTCCCATCATCGTCAGCGTGTTCCCCGTGAACCACTGCAGGATGCTCGTCGTGTCGAAGTAGGCCCTCACGGTGTCGCCGAAGGAGGGGTCGGGCGCCGTGTTGATCGCCGATATCATGGCGGCGAGGTCGGTGTAGTCCGTCTCGTCGCCGATCTCCTTCTCCCAGTAGAGTTTCAGGAGGCTGTCCGGCTGGAGCGTGAGGTCGGCCCCGACGTGGAGGTCGCTGGCGTCGTACATCGGCGCCTCCTGCCTGCCGTTCACCGCCAGCAGGTATTTGTCCACTTTCGGGATCAGGGCGTACAGTCCCTTGTCGTCCCCGGCCACCGTGAGCCGCGCGTGTTCGGCGGTGGTGGCCAGGGCGCCCATGCCGGCGAAGAGGTCCCACGAGAGTTTTTCCCTCAGGAAGGACTTGTCGGTGTACATCGAGTTGAAGTTGAGCTTCCGGTACCCGTAGTAGAGGTCCGAACTCGAAAATTTCACCCGGTAGGACTTTTTCGCGTAATACCGGGTCGAGTGGCCCTTGAACCGTACCTCCGCGTCCGTCCAGTTTGTGTCCCCCGATGTGAACGGTCCCGGGAGTTCGGAGTCGCTGAACACATCGCGTGTGAACAACTCCATGGCGTCCCCCGGGGTCATGTCGATTCGGAACGAGGGGACCTGCGCGCGAAGGTGGGTGACGGTGAAGAAGAGGAGGAGCGCCAGGGGAAACACGCGCGGGGTGGTCTTCATCATCGGTATCCCTTTCAATGCCATGGACGCGTCGTCTTCAGGTTCACGCCGGGAATATACGAACATTCCCGGATGGAATCACGTCCGCCGCGGGCGTCCCACCCCCGCGGTTCAGGGAGTGGCGGTGAGGAGGCGCCGCGCGCCCCGGTCGGGCACGGAGATGCGGAGGAGCTCCGCGGCGGCGGCCTGGACGTCGGTCTGCCTGACGGGATCTTCGACGACCGCGCCCGGACGGAACCCGGGGCCCACGCCGAACCCGATGATGTGCCGGCACCCCTCGCACGGGCAGCCGTGGTTGCGGAACCCGCCGTAGGCGTCCTCGTGCCGGCCGTGGTCGGACGAGACGAACATGGTTGTGCGGCCGCTGTAGAAGCTGTCCGACTGGATTTTCGTCCAGAGCAGGTAGACGAGGCTGTCGGCGGTGCGCATCGCCGCCAGGTATCCCGTCCAGTCGGAATCGTGCGCGGTGAGGTCGACGCTGGGAAAATTGACGATGACGAGCCGGGGGTGGTCCCGGTCCATCACGGTGCGCAGCAGCGACCACGTCGCGGTGTCGGTCGCTTCGTCCGGCGATTCGTACGTCGCGCCGAAGGCCTCCCCGTACGAGGGGTCCGTGCTGTACGCGAGCATGTGCAGTTTCTTCTTGCCCGGTATGGCGTAACAGGAGGACGCGGGGGACCCGGTCTCTGAACGGAAGTATTCGAAGATCGTGGGGTGCGAGGGATACATCGAGCCGTCGTTCCTGATGTCCTCGTATTCGCCGGTGAGGAACGACGCGTGGCCGGGACAGGTCACCGTCCGCCCCTCGTTCCGGAAATTGGTGAAGATGGTCCCGGCCGGCCGGAGGTCGTCCCAGATGCGGGGCAGGTTCGCGTCCTTCAGCGGAAAGGCCTCGGAAAACCGGATCCCGTCGATCACGATCATGAAGAAATTCCGCTGCGCGGGGTCCGGCATGAGGGCGCCGGTGGGACCCTCCCACGGAGTGCCCAGCCATTGTTCATACGTCCGCTTCTGGAGGTCGGTGGGGTTGTCCGTCCTTGTCGTGGTATAGTCCGGGACGGGGGACCTGCTCACGGTGACGCCGAATTCCCGCAGCATGCCGTCCCGGAAGAGGGTGATGTTCAGCGTGTCGCCGGGGGAACTGTCGTCGACGATTCTCTTCAGGTCGGCGCTGTCGGCCTTTTCCCCGTCGACGGCGACGAGTTCGTCGCCGGTGTTGAGTCCCGCCCCGAGCGCGGGGGAACCGTCCACGACCCTCGTGACCGTCGTCCGGCCCCCGCTCTCCCTCGTCTCGATGCCGATCCACGGGCCGGCGGCGGTGTCTTTCGGCGTGACGGCGATGCCGGCGACGGAGAGCATGTCCTCCCACGGCAGGGGTTCGGTGCCGTGGACATAATCGCGGAAAAAGCCGGAAAGGTCCGCCCCTGCGACTTCGGACGCGACCGCCTGCAGGTCGTCCACCGTATACCCGGGTCCGGAAAAGGGGAACCGCCGGTACATGAGGCGCATGACCTCGTCCAGCGAGTGCGCGTTTTCGGTGATCCGCCGGATGGTCATGTCCAGCATGAAGCTCACCTGCGAGCCCTTGGAATAAAAATCGGTCTCGGTGTTGTACGAATGTGGCGAGCTCCGGTTGTACTTGATCCAGGCGTCGAAACTCGACTCCGACAACGATTGCACGGCGTTCCCCGGCCTCCGGCGGTCGCTGCTCACCCACGAGGCGCGTCTCCCGACGTAGTGCCCGGCCGTGGTGAGGCCCGCGCGCACCATCAGCAGGTCGTCGAAATAGGAGGTCATCCCCTCCGCGATCCACAGCTCCTTCAGGTAGTTCTCCCTCGTGTAATCGTACGGGACGATTCCCTTCGGCCTGAGGCGTTTGACGTTCCACGTGTGGAAAAACTCGTGGGCCGCCGTCGAGAGGAAACCCCGGTAGCCGTCCGGCGTGCCGACCCGCGACGGCCTTCCCCCGATGATCGTGGAATTGAAATGCTCCGTCGCTCCCCCCGCCCACGGGGCGAGGTGCACCATGAACACGTACCGCTCGTACGGCATGTCACCCCAGAAATCGGCGGTCACCTCGACGATTTTACTCAAATCCCCGATGAGCGAGTCGGTGTCCCACTTCGCCTGCCCGAAAATGCTCAGCACGTGCGGGACGCCCCGCACCGTGAATTCGATGTCCCGCTGCGTCCCGAGTTCCAGCGGGCGGTCGACGAAGTCGTCGTACCCGGGTGAGGTGAAGACGTTGTTCTTTCCGGGCAGGCCGGTCGTCACGTGCCAGCCCGGGTAGGGTTTCACCGTCAGCCGGACCGGCAGGTGCCGGTACTCCTCGCAGTACATGAACACGGCCGTCCCGTCGATGAAACCGTGTTCGGCGTCCAGCCCCCTCGTCCGGATGTCGAATTCGTCGGCATAAACCCTGTACCGGGCCGAGAGTTCCCGAGCCCCGGCGGTGAAGACCCGCCAGGTGGACTTGTCGGTCTTTTCCCACCTCAGGGGTTTTCCGGCGCCGTCCGCCGCCTCGAAGCCCAGGACGCCGCCGGCGAAGTCCAGGACGACGTAGCGTCCCGGCCGCCAGACCGGCATGATGAGGTCCACGAACTCACCGTCCGGCGGCAGGTCCGCGATGGTCACGCCCGCGTGGAAGATGTGGTTGGACGGTTGCGGCATCTCGAGCGCGTAGGCGACCTCCGCGGGCCCGGAGGTCGGGCGGGGCGGCTGGAACGCCCGGGCGCCTGCGGACGAGACCATGGCCAGAACGACGAGGGAGCGGAAAATCTTCATCGGGAATTCAACCTTTCGGCTGGTTGGACAATCCACGGCCCGCACGTCAGCGGACCCTTTTGATGACGACGACGGTCATGTCGTCGTACTGCGGCGCCGAACCGGCGTGGTTTTTTGCGGCGCCGACCAGCGCGTCGAGGATCTCCCGCGCGCTCTTCCCCCGTTTGGGGCCGACGAGGGCGGTCATGCGGTCGACCCCGAACTGCTGCTGTCGTGAATCCATCGATTCGCAGATGCCGTCGGAATAGATCACCAGCACGTCGCCGGGACTGAACTCCATCGTCTCGGCGGTGTAGGGATAATCGGGCATGATGCCGAGGACGAGGCCACCGGTTTCGGGGCGGAGGGGTTTCCCCTTCGCGCGAAACAGCAGCGGGTAGTCGTGTCCCGCGTTGGTGAAGCGGAACGTGTGCGACGACGGGTCGAGTATGCCGTACAGCAGCGTCACGAACTTTTCGGGCGCGGTGGTCTCGTAGAGCAGCCGGTTGGAGCGGGTCACGCAGGAGGCCGGGTCGTCGCCGGAGGCGGCCTGCCCCCTCAGCGTCGCCTGGAGGTTCGCCATCAGGAGCGCCGCCGGCATCCCCTTTCCGGAGACGTCCCCGAGGCACACCCCGGTGCGCCCGCCGCCGAGGCGGATGAAATCGAAATAGTCCCCCCCCACCATCTGCGCCGGGATCGAGACGCCCGCGAGGTCGTACCCCGGGACCTCCGGGACGGTGGTGGGCAGCAGGTCCATCTGGATCTTCGCGGCGAGCCGGACCTGCTCCCGCATGCCCGAGAGGGCCTTTTCCTCCTCGTAGAGGCGCGCGTTCTCGACGGCCAGAGCCGCGTGGATCGAAAGCGCCTTCAGGAAATTCTCGTCGGCGGGTGTGAAGGAGCCGGAGCGCTTGTTCAGGAGCTGGAAGACGCCCACGATGACGCCGTCTTTATTGTACATCGGCATGCAGAGGATGGTCTTCGTCCGGTAGCCGGTCTGCCTGTCGACGTCCGGGTTGAAGCGGGGATCGAGGTACGCGTCGGGGATGTTGAGCGTGTCGCCGGAGGCCGCCACGTACCCCGCGATCCCCTTGCCGAAGGGGAGCCGTATGGTGACCTGGTGGTTGCCTTTCAGGATGATCGACCAGAGCTCGCGTTTCTCCCGGTCGACGAGGTAGACCGTCCCGCGGTCGCCGTCGACCGTCTTCAGGGCGGTTTCCAGGATGATCTCGAGCAGCTTCCCGAGGTCGAGGGTGGAGTTCACCGCGCGGGAGGCGTCGATGAGCTGTTCGAGTTTTTCCACCTCGGCGGCCGAGGCCGCCGCGAAGTTCTCGAGCTCCCTCACGAAATGGTTGTTCAGGGAGCGCAGCCTGATGCTCATGACCTGCATGAGCCGCTTGGCGAAGGCGTGGCTGCCGTCGAGGAGGGTGTCGAAGTCCGCCTTCTTCAGGGAATAGACGACGCAGTCCTCCACGGCCACCACCCGCGCCGACCGGGGCCTGGCGTCCACGAGTTCGAGCTCCCCGAAAAAATCGCCTGCGTGGAGGAGCGCGAGGAGGTTCTCCTCCCCCGCGCGCGTGCGCTTGATGATCCGCACCCTCCCCTCGACGATCAGGAAGAGCTCGTCCCCCTGCGCCCGGTCCTCCACGATGACGCCCCCGGCGTGGAAATGCCGCTCCCGGAGTTTCGGCAGTATCGCCGCGAAGAGGTCGTCGTCGACGTTTTCAAACAGAATGTTCAACCGGAGGCGGTCCGTGTGCGACAGCGCCATCAATTGCCCCGGAGGATCCTGATCGCCTCGCCGATGCCTTCGGCGTAGTTCATGAGCACGCCCGCCACCGACGCGATCTGCGGGTCGACGTCGGCCCACCTGCGCAGCTCCAGGCTCTCCCGGACGGCCGGGAGGGTCTTCACGCCGTACCCGGTGTACGCGCCGGGGGCGTAGACCTGGTGGACGTACCACGGTCGCCCGGGGAGGCCGGACGGCAGCGTCAGCCGCCGTTCCATCCCCAGGAGCACGGCGTCGAGGGCCTGTTGTTTCGCGGCGGGGATCGCGGCGCCCTCTTTTTCCAGGCCGGCCGTGAGTTCTGAATAGGCCGCGGCCTTTTCCCTGACGGCCGCGGCGGCGTTCTGCAGCGGCGCGAAATTGAAATAGGGCACCTCGTCGAGCGGCCCGGGGGTTTCGATGTGTTCGGCGGGGTTGGACGCGTACGTCAGGCTGCTGTCGCCGAGCTCGCGCTCCCGTTCGGCGGCCTCGTCCCTCAGCCTGTCCGCCAGCTCGCCGACCTCCCGGACGTAGCGGTCGAGCGTGGCCGAAAAGTCGGTGAAATCGAAGGGCAGGACGTCGGCGTCGGCGAGGCGGATGACGGTCCGGCCGCAGGTCTTCGCGAGCGCCACGCCGTAGCTGAAGTCCGTGTCCATGAACCGAATGTAGTGGTCGTACGAGTCGTAGATCGAGTGGTACTGGCCGTACTGGTCCTCGCCGCCGAACCCGACGTTCAGGCTCGCGACGCCCGCGTGCTGCAGGAACGGCGTGTAGTCAGACCCGGACCCGAGCGGGTAGAGCCGGAGGCCGGCGCGGTTGCGCAGTTCGTCGCGGTCGGCGCCGGACGCGTTGACGATGTCGGCGGCGCGCCTCCGCTCCAGGACGCTGATTCCGTACTGCGGGTCGGGGACGTCCCGGGAGACCGTGTTGAAAAATTTTTCCAGCGAGTGGGATCCCCCCGCATTAAGAAAACCCCTGCTGTTGGAGTCGGAGTTGATGTACACCGCCGCGCGCTGTTTGAGGGCGTCGGCGTGCGCCTCCACCCACTCGGTCGAACCCAGCAACCCCGGTTCCTCCCCGTCCCACGCGCAGTAGACGATGCTCCGCTTCGGTTTCCACCCGTCGGCGACCAGGCGGCCGAGCGACCGGGCCTCGTCCATCATCGCCACGAGGCCGCTCACCGGGTCGGTGGCCCCGTTGACCCAGGCGTCGTGATGGTTCCCGCGGATGATCCACTGGTCGGGCCTTTCGGTCCCCGGCAGCGTGCCCCGCACGTCGTAGATCGGCACGTTGTCCCAGGTGAACTTCACTGCCAGCCGGACCTTCGCCGGCCCCGGCCCGAGGTGGTACGTCAACGGCAGGCCGCCCCGCCATTCTCCCGGCGCCACCGGGCCCCCGAGTGCCTCGAGCAGCGGGGTCGCGTCGCTGTAGGAGATGGGCAGCGTCGGGATTTTCGTGATCGTCTGCGCGTCGGCGAGGGCGAGGCGTTTCGCCCCGGGGGTCGACGCCGTCCCCGGCGTGAGCGGGTCGCCGGGATAGACCGGCATGTCCGCCACCGAGCCCCGCTGCGCTCCCGACTCGTTCCGGTACCCCCCCCTGGGGTAGACGTCCCCCGCGGTGTAACCGTCGCCCGACGGGTCCGAATAGATGATGCACCCGATCGCCCCGTGTTCGGCGGCGACCTTCGGTTTGATCCCCCGCCACGAACCGCCGTACCGGGCGATGACGATTTTCCCGCGCACGTCGATGCCGCGCCTCTCGAGTTCGGTGTAGTCGTCGGGGATCCCGTAGTTGACGTAGACCAGTTCGCCCGTTACGTCTCCGTCGGCGGAGTAGGCGTTGTAGGTCGGCAGCTGTTCGCTGCTCTGCCCGGAGGTGGCGTCCGCCTCGAGCGGGGGTTCGGCCAGCTTCGCGGTGAATCTGGAGGGTTCGAGCATCTCGAGTGACCGGGATTCGGGGACGGGGAAGAGGACGTCGAATCGTTCGATTTCCGTCTCGAACCCCCATGAGCGGAACTTCCCGGCGATGAACTCCGCGTTCTCCTTCCCGTACGCCGACCCCGCGTGGTGCGGCCGGGCGCTGAGGATCTTCATCCAGGCCCTGAGGGAATCGGCCGACAGGCCGTTGTCGAACGAGCTCTCGAGGCCGCCGGTCCCGGCCGTCTGCCGGGCGCCGGAGGCGGCGGGTCCGAGGAGCGTGAGGGAGCAGAGGATCGCGGGGAGGTATCTATGCACTGTCTTCATGGGGGCACGCTGTTGTCGGTGAACACATGTGGATGCGGACTGAAAAACGAAAACAGGATCAGGAACGTGCGTTGTTCCCGGAAGGGGTCGCGCGCCGGCCGGGTGCAGAGGAAGAGACGCCCGCCGGACCGGTCCTGACTGTCGCTTCCGGTCAGTTCCCGGTGCGTTTCACGACGACGATCGTCATGTCGTCGGACTGCGGGTGTTTGCCGGCGTGGGCCCGGGCGGCCGCGATGATGCCGTCGATGATCTCGATCGCGGACCGGCCCTTGATCTTCTGGAGCACGTCCACGAGGCGTTCCTCGCCGAAGAGCTCGTCGGCGGAGTTCATGGCCTCGGTGATGCCGTCGGAATAGATGACGATCACCTCCTCGTCGTTGATGGAGACCTTCTCTTCCTCGTAGGGAAAATCCTCCATGACGCTCAGGACGGTACCGCCGGTCTTCAGCCGGCGGATGTCCCCCGAGCTGGAGATGACGTAGGGGTTGTCGTGCCCGGCGTTCGAAAAAAAGATCGAATGCTCGGTCGTGTCGAGGATGCCGTAGAACAGCGTGACGAACTTGTCGGGGCCGGTGGACTGGTACAGCAACCGGTTCGACCGCATGATGCACTCCTTCGGGGAATTGCTGACCATCGTCTGGCCCCGGAGCGTCGCCTGGACGTTCGACATCAGCATGGCCGCCGGGAGCCCCTTGCCGGTGACGTCGCCGAGGGTCACCGCCATCCGGTGGTCGTCCACGCGGATGAAATCGAAGTAATCGCCGCCGATCTCCTGAGCCGGGATCGATTTGCCGGCGAGGTCGTAGCCGGGGATCTTGGGAAATTTCTTGGGCAGGAGTTCGTTCTGGATTTTGGCGGCGAAGCGGATCTCCTCCTGCATCGTCTGCAGCGATTTTTCCTGCTCGTAGAGCCGGGCGTTTTCGAGGATCTGGGCCGATTGCGCGGCGATGATTGACAGCAGGCGCTTGTCGTCCTCGGTGAACGCCGCCACTTCCTTCTTGTTGAACACGGCGAGGATGGCGATCATCCGGTTTTTCACCAGCAGCGGCACGCAGAGCAGGGAATGGAAGCTCCCCTCCACCTGGACGCCGCTGAACCGCGGATCGTTGTGGAGGTCGTTCGCCAGCAGCGGCTTCTTGTTGATCATCATCCAGCCGAGGATGTTCTGGTTCAGGTGAAAAGTCTGGATGTTCGACGCTGAATTCTGTGCCCTGATGAGGGTCTTCATCTCGGTGGGCGACTGCTCGTCCACCATCGTGATCATCCCCTGCTGGCCCCCGGTGGCGCGGACCGCGCGCTTCACCACCGCCTCGATTACCGCGTCCTGGGACATGGTGGAACCGATCACCCGGGCCAGGTCGTTCAGGATCGACAGCTCTTCGACGGCCTTGCGCAACCGCTGATTTTCTTCGGTGAGGAGGGTGGTCTGGTCCATTCAGGGATTTTCGTCGATTATCGGTTGACTGCCTCTGTTTTCAGTAGGGTAATGTATGTAACGTGCGGGCAAAATACAACAGACCGTACGGGCCGGGAGGACGGCCCCGTCAGGGGCGTGGGGCGGGATCGGTCCTGCGGTAGACGTCCTCCACCGCCGAGGCCATCACCTCCGACGTGAACCTCCGCATCATCAGCTCCCGTCCCTTCCGTCCCATGGATTCGCGGAGGGCCGCGTCGGAGAGGAAACGGCCAAGCGCGCCCGCGAACGCCTCCTCGTCCCTGTCGCGGACGGCGAACCCGGTGACCCCCTCCTCCACCATCGCGCCCACCTCCCCCACGTTCGTCACCACCGTCGGCAGTCCGTAGGCGAGCGCCTGGAGGACCGCGAAGGGGAACGTCTCGCCGCCCCCCTCCACGGACGAGTGAGCGTACACGTCCATCGCCGAATAGAGGGACGGGATGTCGTCCCGGAAACCGGTGAAGATCACCCGGTCGCCGAGGGAGAGTGCCGCGGCCTGCCGCCTGAGGGCGCCGTCGAGTTCCCCGTCACCCACGATCATCAGCCGCGCGGCCGGGTGGCGGGGGGTGAGGGTGGCGAACGACCTCAGCAGGTATTCCTGACCCTTGAAGGGGACGAGCCTTCCCACGTTTCCAACCAGGATGTCTTCGTCGCCGATGCCGAATTCCGCGCGGACCCGCGCCCCCAGTTCGGGTGACCGCACGTTGGCGTCCGGATCCAGCCCGAGGCGGACGATGTCGATTTTGCCGGCCGGGATGCCGTCCCTGATCAATATCTCCTTCGCCCCCTCGCCGAGCGCGATGAAGGAGTCCGTCCAGTAGCGGTTCCGGATCCGGTGGGTCAGATTGTGCGAGATCGAATGATAGGAATGGACGTTCGCGACGTGCCGTGCGCCCCCCAGGCGGGCCGCCAGTGCCCCGGCCGTGCGGTCGTAGTTGGTGTTGGTGTGGACGATGTCGATGTTTTCCTTCCGGACGATCTCCTTCAGCCGCCGGACGTTCTCCAGGAGCTTTCCGCGCTCGGGGAAGCCGACCGGCGCGACGGGGACGCTGTTTGCGGCGCACTTTTCCGCCAGCAGGTTGTCCGGACGGCAGGAGACGATGACCCTGTGCCCGCGGGAGATGAGGGTGGTCGCCAGGACCAGGACGTAGTATTCCCCCCCCGCGTAGATCGAACTCGCGTTCGTGAGTAGAATCGACCGATGCGCTCCGCTGCTCATCATAAAAAAAAGGGCGTCCGGGCCTCTGGGGCTCGGACGCCCGGAATCACGAGGAGGCGGCCCCGTCTATGCGGCCGCCTGTTTGGTCGACCCGTAGACCATCGACACGACCAGCCCCAGGATGACGTACTGGATCATCCCGTAGAGGAACCACTGCAGCGCGAGGCTGTAGGGGATCGGGACCGAGGCGTAGGTGTCGTATGCCCACGATGTCATCATCATCAGACCCGCGTAGAGGCCGAACCGGATCCCTTCGCCCGCGCCCGTGCCGTTGTACCCCTTCGAGAAAATCAGGGTGAAGAAGAACGACACCACGAGGGCCGTCACGAAGTAGATCCACATTGTCCCCGCCTCCGCGCCCCGCATGAGGCCCGATTCCACCAGCGTCATGTAGGTGCTCTTCAGGATCACCTCGTGGATGATGTAATTGGTCAGGGACATCACCACGTAGACCGCGATGAATCCCGTCCAGAGCTTTTTATTCATACTCCCTCCATTGTTGTGAATGGGGGCCTGCGGCCCGTATGAATTGTGCGCCTATCCTAGCAAAAAAAAGGTACAATGTCAATCACCAGCCGTATTCTCCGGGGCGCCGGCCCGCGATGAGGTCGTTATAGCGGTTGATCTTCTTTTTCAGCGCGGTTTTGAGGTCCACCTCCACCACGCGGATGCCCACCTCCTCCTGGTCCATCCTGATCAGCACCCCGCCGTCCGGGTCCACGATCTCGCTCTTCCCGATGTAGGTCAGCTCCGTCACCCCCCGTTTTTCCGTCCCCACCCGGTCGGCCGTCGCGGCGAACACACGGTTTTCGAGACACCGCACGATCATCGCGTCGGGGCAGTGGGGCATCACGAGGTTCGAGGGGTGGGCGATGATCTGCGCGTTCTTCAACGCCAGCGTGCGGGCGCTCTCGGGGTAGTACCAGTCGAAGCAGATCATGATGCCGAGCCGGCCGAAGGGGAGGTCGAACACCGGGAAACCCAGGTTCCCGGGTGTGAAGAAGAGCGTCTCCCGCGCGTAGAGGTGCACCTTCCGGTAGAGCCCGATGATGCCCGCCGGGCCGACGAGCGCGGCCGAATTGTACAGCGCGTCGGACTTCTCCGCGAAACCGTAGACGATCCGCGCCTTTGTTTTCGCCGCGATCTCGGTCATCGCCCGGAAGGTGAAGCCGTCCGGCGGCTCCGCGAGCCTGTCGACCTCCCTGCGGTCGGCGAAGTTGTATCCGGTGTTGCACAACTCCGGCAGGACGTAGAGGTCGGCCTCCATCGAGGCAATCAGCTCCACCGCCCGGCGCACGTTCAGGGGAATGTTTCCCAGTTCGGGGTTTGTCTGGACTACCGCAATGCGTGTCATGATGATCAGGGAGTGTTGTTGAGAAACCGTCGGGACGTCACCTCCAGAAGAACCCCCTCATCCTCCGGTCCTCCCGGAAAGCGGCGAGCGCCCCGAAATCGAGTTCCGTGACCGCCGCGCCCCCCCCGGGTACGGGCGTGAAGAATTTTTCCGGAGCCGTGGCGGCGGGGTCCGCCACACCGGCGACGCCCGAAGTGCGGTATTTCGGCAGCGTCGAGTCCTCCGACCAGTCGCTGATGCCGACGTAGATCCCGAACTCGTAGGCCCGGGTGACGGCCAGGTGTTTCCAGAGCGACTTCGAAAAGGCGGGGGAGGGTTTCCGGCTGACCGAAAGCGCGGGGACCAGCACGAGGTCCGGGGGCTCCGGCGTGCCGAGGATGATGTCCGAATACCAGAAATCGGCGCAGATGAGGACGAGGATCCTCACCCCGTCCAGCGTGAAGAAACCCGGCGCCGTCCCCGGCCGCACGTGTGTTTGCTCCTGGAAGTACGGACGCAGTTTTGAGTATTCGGCCACCGTCTCACCGGTCGCCGAGACGACGGCGCCGTGGTTGATCCTTCCGCCGGCCATCGACCGGTGGTGCGAACCGCCGACGACCGTGCATCCGGCCGCCGCGGCAATTTCCCTGATGAATGCGTCGTACTCGTCGCTCCGTGCGGCGAAGAGGAAATGCTCGGGCAGCAGCAGGAGGTCTCCTGCCCCGAGTTGCGCCGAGACGCTCCCCGTGACGCGGCGGATCTCCTCCATGTTGGCCGTGTCATCATCGGCCGAAAGGACCGGCTGGACGAGGGCGAGTTTCAACCTGCGCCGCCGGGGATCGCCGGCGTCACTTCGGCCGTTCCACCGGCTGGAGGATCACCGCCGGGATGTCGAGGGACCGTACCAGTGCGTTGAACGCGGGGAGATCGTGCGCGACGATCGCCCCGTACCGGTCGAGCAGCGCGCCCAGTTCGGCGCTGAGTTCGTCGAAGACGTCGCGCGCCTGTTTCGTCGGCCTCGTGTCGGCGCTCCCCACCACACCGGTGAGCGCGGCGATCTTGTTGTTGAGTTTGATGGGGTAGTTCAGTGCGTCCTGCCCGGCCTTGATGTGCACCTGGATGATCTCCTCCTCGATCTTCTTGAGGCGGTCGTTCATCCCCTTCGCGCTGTCGGAAACCGCCTCTTTCGATTCGTGTTTGTCGAGCCGTTTCACCAGGTCGTTCGTCTGGCTGCGGATGTCCCGGATCGAAAGGACCGCCTCGTGGGCGTCGGAGACGCGGTCGCGTATCTGTATCAGAAAGTCGAACTGCGCCTGCAGGTCCTCCTGGGTCGCCGGAAGTCGGGGGTCTTTCCGGTATTCGAATGTCCTCGACAGTGTTTTCCCGCCGACGGTGAGCCGGGCCTCGTACGTGCCCGGGACGGCGACCGGACCGCGCGTGGTGCCGCCCCACATGATCGCGCCCGGGACGTCCACCGCGTCCGGATATCTCATGTTCCAGACAAACCTGTTCATCCCCGTGTCGGCGGGCGCCTTCTGGTCGCCCCCCCTTCCGCCGCGGCGTCCGCCCCCGCCTCCGCCGGACCGTCCCCCTGCTTCGAGGTTGAATGACTTGATCAGTTCCCCCGCCGAATCGTAAAACTCCAGCCTGGCGCTGTCCTTTTTCCCCGGCGGTGTCTTCAGGAAATAGTGCACGACGGCCCCTGAGGGCGGGTTCTTCCCGATCGTGAGGCCGGGACGGCTGAAGGAGAACCCCCCGCCGCGGTAGGCCTCCCTCGGCGCGAACAGGAATGCTTCCGACTTCGCTACGCCCTCCTCGAGCTGGTGGAGAGGTGTCAGGTCGTCCAGGATCCAGAAGGAACGTCCGTGCGTGCCGGCCACCAGGTCCTTCTCCCGCTTCTGGACTGCCAGGTCGTGGACCGGGACCACGGGAAGGTTCAGCCGGAGCGGCTGCCAGTTCTCTCCCGAGTTGAACGAGACGTAGACGCCCCGCTCGGTGCCGGCGTAGAGGAGACCCTTCCTGTTCGGGTCCTCGCGGACGACGTGGACGAACTCGCCGTCGGGGATCCCGCGCACGATCTTCGACCACGACCTGCCGAAATCCGTCGTGCGGTAGATGTACGGCCGAAAGTCGTCCAGCTTGTACCGGTTGGCCGCGAGCCACGCGGTTCCCGCGTCGAACGGCGACGCCTCGATGATGCTCATCATTGACCACGCGGGCAGGCCTCCGGGCGTCGCCTTCGTCCACGTGGCTCCGCCGTCGCGGGACACCTGGACCACGCCGTCGTCCGAACCCGACCAGAGGACCCCGCGTTCGACCGGCGACTCCGCGAACGTGAAGATCGTGCCGTAGTACTCGACGCTGGTGTTGTCCTTGGTGATCGGCCCGCCGGAGGAGGCCATTTTCGTGGTGTCGTTCCGCGTGAGGTCCGGGCTGACCAC
>QJVY01000207.1 GCA_003235555.1 Ignavibacteria bacterium
AGAATCCACCCTGCAACCGGATCTCACTGATTTTTGGTGGAGAACTTGGTGGAGAACGGATAAATCGTTAACTTCTCCCGAATCGAAAAAATCAATCTTTAACGGACGGTATCCTCGAGTGAGCGCAACCAAAAAAAAACGCCTGCTCATCGTCGACGATGAGGGCGATCTGCGAGATTTACTGGGCCGCGTTCTGACGACCGAGGGTTATGAAATCGTGACCGCCTCGGACGGCGCCGAAGCGATCGGTATCCTCCGGAAGGAAACGTTCGATGTGGCGTTGCTCGATATCCTCATGCCGGAGGAGAACGGCCTGACGGTCCTGAAGCATATCCAGGAACACCATCCCGGAATGAAATCCATCATGATCACCGCGTACTCCAACCTGCACACCGCGATCGAGGCCAAAGGATTCGGCGCCTCGGAATTCATCAGTAAGCCGTACAAATTCGAGACGATCCTGCTCGCACTCCGGAAAGCCCTGAATTCCTGATTCAGGTCAATCGCTTTACTTCCCCCCGAAGGGTTTCGATGTTCCGGTCGACGCCGGCGGAAAGGGTTTCGCGGCAGTAAACCGTATGGTACGCGTGGTTTGAGAGGAAATCGATACTTCGCTTCAACCAGTCGACCTGCGGGATCACCCTCCCTTCACGCTCCTCGATTTCCTTCTTGAGAAGGTCATTCTTCCGGAAAAATTCCTCACGGCCGAGGAAGAGCATGTCGGCGTCACAAATCACCTGCTCCAGGAGATTTTTCGGCTGCTGGGGGACCTTCGTGGCCATGATACATCCCGAAATCTTGTCGAGTTTTTCAGGGGGATATCCTCGGGGGGAGAGGTAGTCGGTCGCAATCACCACGCTCCGCTCTTCGTGACCGGTCGTCAGTTCGATATATCCCGTATCATGAAACCACCCGGCCAGCGAGAGGATCTCCAGGTCTCCGTCCTGCAGACCGCTGGCGACCCCGATCTCCCGGGCGGCCTCGACGGTCTCCTGCGTGTGTCGAAAATCATGGTAGTACGCCCAGGGGGCGAGTTTCTCTCCCAGGAGTTTCTGGACGAATTCGCGCGATTCGGTGACGATATCGTTCATGATTGACGGTTGCGGTGATTTTCAAACATATAAAAATAAGAAAATCCACATCATTCGCCACTAGAGTGTGCCCGATTGCACCCACAACTCCGGGACTACCACATCGCCCGATTTGCCGATTTCTCTATATATATCCAGGGCCTGTCTGAGAAAACGGGTCGCCTCGTCCTGCCTCCCCCGGGCCGCGTAGAGCTGGCTGAGGTTGTCGCAGGTGCGCGCCGTTCCGTACCGGTTACCCGTCTTCCGGCTGATATCGAGGCTTTTCGTGTAGTACACCACCGCGACGTCCCACTCTTCTCCCCGGTGGTGGATCTGGCCGAGGTTGTTGTACACCATGGCGAGGCCCTCCAGGAACTCCGTCTCCTCCCAGGTGCCAAGGCATCTTCCGTAATAGCTGATGGCGGCGAGATCGTTCCCCTCTTTGAACGCGATGTTGCCGAGAATGCTGCACGCCGCCGCCGCCCCGGTAAGGTCCCCCTCCCGGTCCATGACCGCGAGCGCGTCCGCCGCGAGTTTCGAAGCCCGTTCCGTCTCGTCCCGCCTGAACAGGACCCGCGCGAGCCCGATGTTGACGCGGGCGGTCTCGCGGGGGTCTCCCCCGGATCCAAGCTCCCGGAGGGCGGATTGAAGTTCCCTGTCGGCATCATCGTATTTTCCCCATCGCTCGAAAACGCTCCCCGTCTTTCGGTGGATCGGGGCACGGGAACCCCCCCCCGCCTCACCGCGGCACTCGAGCGCCCGCCGGTAGTGTGACACCGCGTCCGCGTACAGGGCGGTAAGCGCGAGGACATCCCCGAGAGCCTCATGAACCGCCGCCACCCGTGTATCCCCGGCAGGACCGGAGTCCATGAACTTCAGCGCCTTCCGGTAATAGGTCAGCGCCTCCCGGTTCGCGTACGACCGGCGTGAGGACTCCGCGGCCTTGAGGGTGTACGACAGGGCCCGGTCGAACCTTCCCGCCTTCTCGAAATGGAGCGAGAGAGTGGACGCAAAATCATCGGCCTTGCCGGCATAGACCCGCTCGATCGCGTCTCCCACGCGGAGGTGAAGTTTTTTCCGTTGTCCCGACAGCATCGTTCCGTAGACGACGTCCTGTGTGATCGCATGCCGGAAGGTATGTTCCGGATCGGGATCCGGTCCGGCCGGTCTGCGGTCAATAAATTCCCTCTTCTCGAGCTCCCCCAGCCAGCCCCGAAGCACAGCCGGGGCCGGGGGTGGATCCAGAGTTGATTCCAGGACCGATGTCCGGAAATTCCTCCCCATGACGGACGCGGCCTGAAGGACACTCCGGTGCTCCTCCGGGAGCCGGTCGAGCCTCGCCGTCACCACCCCCTGGACGGTCTCGGGGACGCCGAGGACCGACGGCCCTTTCCGCGACCGTCCCCCTTTTACGCTCCCGCCCGGGGAGATCCCCTCCTCGACTATCGATCTGACGACCTCCTCCAGGAAAAACGCGTTGCCCTCGGTCTTGTCGAGTATCTGTTTTTTCAGCGCGGCCGGGATCCTCCTTCCACCGAGCATGTTGGTGACGACGCGCGCGCTTTCTTTCTTCCCGAGGGGGTCTAGTTCGATCATCTGGAAATACGGGGCGTATGCCTCCCGTACCCGTCCATAGAACTCTATCAGGTCCCCTTTCTCCGGTCTCGACACCAGGAGGAAGGCCACCGGATGCGTCCGGGCCAGGATCAGAAGGCTCTCGAGGGTTTTAAGTGAGGAGGGATCGACCCAGTGGAGGTCCTCCCAGCAGAGGACGAGCGGACCACGTTCCGCCATGCCGGAAAGGAAGGTCAGGACCGAATCGCGGAGCCGGGTGCCGAAGGATTCCGCGTCGAGCCGCGACACCCGGCCGCCGGCCCCCTCATCGGGGTGGAGATGCAGGAGCCACGCGAGGAAGGGATAGATCTCATCCTTTCTGTCGGGTGAATACTCCGCGATGGTTTTTTCAAGCGCTGCGGCCAGGGCATCCTGCGGGGAATCGGGCGGGACCCCCAGCGCCGAATGAAGGAGGTTCCGCACCATCGCGTAACTCGTGGACGCACTGTACGGAACCGCGCGCGATTTCAGCCAGGTAAACCCGGCCGGCATGGAATTCCGGCTCTCGTAGAGGAGACGGCTTTTCCCCACCCCGGCCTCCCCCGTTAATGCCAGGATCGCCGCCTTTCCCCGGAGGAGGCCCGAAACCGATCCCTTCATGATGCCGAATTCCTTCTCCCTCCCGACCATGGGGCTGGCGGGCACATCACCGGTCTCCCGGGTCGCCGTATGTTTCGCTTTCACACCGGTGACCCGGTACACGGGAACGGGACGCGACTTCCCTTTCACCTCCACTTTTCCCAGGGGAACGGTCCGGATGGTGTCCGCCACCAACCTCCGCGTGTTTTCCGAGATACGGATGGTCCCCGGTTCCGCCGTGCTCTCCATCCGCGCGGCGAGGTTGACCGCGTCGCCCATGGCGGTGTACTCGACGCGCACGGAGTTTCCCACCTCACCGACGACCACCATCCCGGTATTGATTCCCGACCTCACGCTGAAGTCTGGGATGCCCCGTTCGAGGCGGAGGCGGTCGGCGTACACCGTGATGCCCTTCTGGATGTCGAGCGCCGCGCGGCAGGCCCTCTCCGGATCGTCCTCGTGCGCGGTGGGGGCCCCGAAGAACGCGAGAATGGCGTCTCCCATGAGCCTCGCCAGCGTTCCCCCGTAGGCAACGACGGGCGCGATCATCGCCTCGAAGGCTCCGTTCATGATCTCCATGACGTCTTCCGGGTCGAGCGTGTCGGCCATCGCGGTCGAACCCTTCACATCGCAGAAGAGGATCGTCACGACCCGGCGTTCGCCCACCAGTTTTCCGCCGCCGGACGCCATCTTCCGGACGATCTCGTCGGGCATCATCCGTTTGAGGGAATCGGGGAGGGAAACGCCGGGGGAGGTGCCGTCGGCGGCGGGCCCGTCGGCCAGGGGGAAGCCGCACCCGAGACAGAACTTCGCCCGCGCGGGGTTGGAGGTGTGGCAGCGCGGGCAGGTCATCGTTACCGCGATTTCCGGTGGGCGACTTCGCCGCTGAGTTCGCGGAGGCGTTGCGACATCGTTTGCAGGAGCCGGAATGCGAGGGAGGGGTCCTCCTGGATCCTCTTCATGAGGTTCTTCTTGTCGACGGTGATGACGCGGACGGGCCCGCGGGCACGGACGGTGGCCATCCGGACTTCCCGTTCGAAGATGCTCATCTCCCCGAAAAATTCCCCCTCCGAGCGCGTCGCGATCGGCACGTCCTTCCCGTCGACGTGCCGGACGACCTCGACCGCCCCCGACTGAATGACATACATGCAGTCACCCTCGTCCCCCTGCCGGATGATCACATCGCCGTCGTTGAACGCTTTTCCAAGGTTTCCGGATTCCATGGCGACTACCCTTTCCGACCGTTGAAATTCTTTGGATTCAGGAATGACGACACGATGTGCCGGACGAGACCGAAGAGGAACGCCGGATGCATCGTCCGCAGGAGGATGTCCCCGTACGACGCGCTCCCGGTGAAGGTGTCCCACATGACCATGCTCATGCGTTTCGGACGGGTCGGCTTTTCCTGCTCGTGGAGCACCATCCCGAGGATGCCCTTCCGGTCCTGTTCCAGTTTATTGATCCGGCGGTTGAACCCGAAGATGAATTTACCGATGAGGTTGTCCCGCTCGATGGAGGTGCAGACCGGCATGAAATGTTTCCGGAAGTCGGCTGCGGCCACCCCGTGGAGGGCGGCGGTGGCCGCGGCGGCCTTGGCGGTCCTGTACGCGGCCCCGATGCCGTCCTTGTACAACCTCGTCGCCCCGCAGTCCCCGATGAACACCAGCCGGTCGGCGAAGGGCGGATGGGCCCCCTTGACGTTGATTTTCGGAGAACAATGACAGTAGACCTTCGGAATTTCCCACCCGGGCGGTAGGCACTGTTTCACCTGGTCGGTTTCCAGCAGACGCCGCACGAGGTCATCGTCGATGTCCTCCCCGAGCATGCAGAACGTGACGTAATCCCCCTTGGGGATGAGGGCCGCGAATTCCACCCGGGGAATGTTCATGAGGAACACGTGCATCGAACTCCCGAGGTACTTTCCGACGGTCTCCTCACCGAGGTAGAATTCGCTGATGAAGGTCTTGCTGGTTTTCGGGGGCGTGTAGTCTATCGGCAGCTCCGCGAAGTGTTTGAGCGTCGGTGTGTTGACGCCGACGCACACCGCGAGGAGATCGTACTGTTTGGATTCTCCGCCCTTGACGCTGAGAACGGGCTTGCCGTCGACGAGGGAGATGTCCGTCACCTGTCCCTGGAGATGGTTGGCGCCCTTTGCTTTCGCCATGTCCAGGAGAAAGCCGTCGAAACTCCCCCACCGCGTGCCCGTCGAATCTTTCGGGCCGGCCCCGCGGTGGACGGCGGCGATTCGTTTTTCCTGGAGGGGGGTGTCGATGCGCGTGCTCCCGACGTCCATGTGCAGAATATACGAATCGATCCCCCGTTCGACGATCGTGGGGGGGAGCGTGATCCCCTCCGCGGCCAGAGTCTGGACGAGTGATTCGGAAATAATCCCGCCGCACATATTACACCCGACCGCCCCGACTTTCGAAAAAATTCGTTTTTCGAAGATGTCCACCTGCGGGACGAAACCGACGCGACCGGCGATATCGAGGAGGAAATAGCTGAAAAAAGACCCGGCCGGACCACCCCCCAGGACCGCGACCCTTGATCCGTCGGTGAGTTCAAACCCGCCGGTGAGGGCCGATTCGGAATCGGTGTCGGCCTTGCCGAACGCTTCGGTAAAATTATCTTTTTTCATCGTTTTTCGAAAGGAGTCCGACGACAGTAACGTCGAAACCCGACGTAAGAGTGGAAACTAACGGGAATCGGGAAGAACGTGCTGAACCGGGGTGACGGCGGTAACGACCCCGCGTAGACGATGATATCATTAAGGTAATCATACCGGGGGGTTTTGTCAACCTATGAGAAAAAGTCGAGGGCGCTGATTTCAATTGTCGAACCGGGGGAAGGGAGTTCAAAGGGGACGTACCCGTCAGCCTCCCACTTCATCCAGTAAAATTCCCCGCTTTCGAGGGGATGATGAAACAGGAAAATCGCCTCCGCCGGGCGGCCGTCCGGGGTGGTCCTTAAGATTTCGACACTCATTCCTTTCAACCGGATCGTGTCACCCGCGCTCATGGGATCGTCCGGACCCCTGAAAACGTCATCGAAAGGTGATGTGATCCAGCCATCTGTGGTCGAAATTTTCAGGCTCTTCTCATCCAACCGCGTGAGGCGAACCTGCTGGTCTCCCGGGGCGAGCATCCGGAGGGTTCCCGGTACCGACTGGCCGTTGAGAAACCTGACCGGGGGAATCTGTTGGGCGAAGAAGAACAGCGGGGGGTTCACCAGGACAAGTGTGCGATCCTCGATCCCGGCCGGGAGGAGCATGCGCTCTGCGGGGTCCTGGACGAAACGCGCCGTCGAAACGCCCGAAAGGGAATTCAACGGCAGGAGGACCGGGGCCGCGACCATGTGGAACAGCACCAGAACATACGCCGTCCCGCGGAAGAATTTTACCCGTATCCCGTACGACTCCGTCCACCACTCCCGGTCCCACATCCCGCCCAGCCACAGGCCGAGGACGCCCGCCCCCCCGAGGCCGGTGAAGATCAGCAGCCTGCCGTGCGGCACCGTCGTGCAGATCACCGGGATGGAGAGCAGCATACCGACGGTCCAGAACCGTGCGGTCCGATCGCCCCTGAGAAGGGGCGACAACACGATCCCGATCCCCGCCAGGAGGGCCACGGCGACACACCAGAAAAATATTTTCGGCACCGTATCCAGGAACACGAACAGCGACGAGACTGGCAGCGTCCACTGGTCGAGGAGGAGGATGGGGAATTTGACGGCGACCGCCCGGAGAAAACCCGCCGGTTCGGAAATGGGATCGACGTAGAAACCGGAACCGAAAACCCCGTAACCCAGGCCATGGTACAACGCCATCCAGGCGAGCGACACGAGGGCGTAGGGAAAGAGGGAACGGGTTTTTTCCCAAAAACCGCCTTCGACAAAAAACAGTGCGTACGAGAAGAGGTACGCGGTCACGCCCAGCGTCGATTCACCGGCGAGAAGCCCCGCCGCCAGGGCGGCCGGCCCCAGGTACCATCCCGGACGCCACCGGTCGGTGTGGGTCTTCACCATGGCCAGGAGGGCGAGCATCCCGAACACCCCGGCGACGAGGGCGTTCCTGTTCGCGAGCCATCCGGCCGGCAAACCGTGGCTTTCATCGACGGCGAAGAGGAATGCCGCGAGTCCGGCGGCGAGAACGGCGGAACCCGTGCGGCCGAACCGGCGGTAGAGGAGGGCCGCGATCCACACCAGCGCGCCGAACCAGAGCAGGTTCTGTCCGTGCATCAGGACCGGCTGACCGGGCCAGAGGGTGTAATCGAAAACGTGTGTGTAACCGGTCAGGGGACGCCAGAAGGATATCTTCAGGCGGTCGAATGTCCACCAGGGGACCAATCCCGCGTCCCGCAGCGCTGACATTTTCCCCGGGTCACCGTCGAGGAAATCGAACAGGTCGGAAGCGGACACGTTTCTGCCGTCCACACCGGTGTTCCCGAGGAGAAAATAGCGCTGGAAGTAATCGTCCAGCTGGAAACCGGTCCAGAGCGACGGGAGGACCAGGAGCATCGCCAGCAGGGCGAGGGCGACCGGGAGACGCCGGGAGAGGAGAAACTCCCGCATGACACTTTTCACCGGCATGCCGTTCCCTGTCGACCGAAGAGGGCCACCGTCACCACGGGTCAATAATAGACCTTAATCGTCCTGATCCCCCCCGGACGGGTCGGCACGCGCACGATGTTCGCGTCATTGGGGATCACCTCGAGATCGTTCTCCAGGAAATCGGAATTCACGACCTTCTTCGGGGTGGCCGGGAGCGTCAGGAGGGCCTCACCCCCCGTTCCCGCGGCGTCATACCACTGAACGACCCAGGCCGGGGAATCTTCAGCCTTTTTGATCGTTGCGAGGACGAGGTTTTCCGGCCCGAACCCGATAAAGGAGTTCTTCAGCGGCAGCGTGCCGGTCCGGGAACCGGTGATCGTCGCGATCAGGGGCGTGTTGTACTCGTAACCCCTGCGGACGGTCCGCGCGGCCTGCCAGCGTCCGGCGTGGGGGTACAGCGCGTACTCCATCGTGTGTTTCCCCCGGTCCGCGGTCGGGTCGGGCCAGACGGGCGAACGCAGAAGGGAAAGCCGGATGGTGTTCCCCTTGATGTCGTATCCGTATTTCGCCCGGTTGAGAAGGCTGATTCCGTAGTCGTCCTGCGAGAGGTCCGCCCAGCGCTGGGCGGAGACTTCCACTTTCGCGCTGTCGAAACTGTCCCGCCAGAGTGTCGACCTGTTGATCGTGCCATAGGGAATCTCGTAGGTGGCAACCGTGTCCCCCACAGATACCGGGAAGGCGACCTTCAGCATGGTTTTTTCCTCCCACCAGTCCGCCAGCGTGCGGAATTCGATCCTGTCGATACCGGAATAGAGGGAGATGTCCTGTGTGAAGAATGAAGAAGCGTACTGCTCCGTGGGATAGTCCTTCTCCACCCCCGGTTTCAGGTAATCGAGCGTGACGCGGACGGTCCACCGGACCGGTCCGGTTTCGGTGACCTCGATCTCCTTCAAACGGGTGGGATACTCCACCCCCGTCAGGCCGATGTTCCAGGCGTCCCAGGAACGGGGCCGGTCCTCGAGAAGCTGCAACCGGTTTGCCTCACCGGCGAGGACCTCCCGGCCCGCCCGTTTGTCCCGCACCGACGAAATCCACCCCGTGGACGTGTCGACGGTGATGTCGAAAAACTCGTTTCCGATCGAAACACCGCCGGAGCCGGACGAGCCCGTTCCCGCACCACCGGAGACGCCGCCATTTTTCCTTTTTCGTAATTCGTACGTCGCGTAACCGAGCGGCGGAACGTCCCGGGCGATGAACAACACCTCCCTGTCGAACTTGCCCGATCCGCTGATCTGCGAGGGGACCTCAATCCCGTCGGCTGTGAACACCGAATAGCCGGCAGTGTCCCCGTCGGGGAGCTTGACGGTCACCGCGTCCGTCCTGGCCCACGAAAGCGGATTGAACACCACCACCGCCTTCCCCCGGGCCAGCGCGGCGGTGTTCACCCGGTCGGCCAGGTACCCGAGCCCCCCGCCGACCGCGTACGAACCGATCCTCCGTGCCCTCGCGAAACGTTCGGCCGCGTCGATGTACACCTCCCTGATGCCTGAACCCGGCAGGATGTCGTGAAACTGGTTGAAGAGGATGTCCTTCCATGCCCCTTCCAGGTCGTCCGCCGGATATTCCTTTCCGAAGAGCGAGGCGATCGTCGATATTTTTTCGGCGTTCGTCAGCAGGATCTCACCCTCCCTGTTGGATTTTTTTGTCTCGGACTGCGTCGTGTAGGTGCCCCGGTGATATTCGAGGTAGAGTTCGTCCCTCCACACGGGAATTCCCGCCAGGTCCCTCCCCTTCAGCCAGCCCAGGTACGCGCCGAGGGTCCCCATCCGGATCGAAGGGTAGACGTCGAGGGTTTTCAGATGGTCGACCCTCCCGAGCATTTCGGGCGTCGGTCCGCCGCCGTGATCGCCCACCCCGAAGAGGACCGGCATGTCCGTGAAGCCGGTGTTGGATTCGAACTGGCGGAGCTGGTCGGCCAGGCTGTACGGGTTCTCGATGGTATTGACATAGTTGAAGGGAAAACACGCCAGGACGCGCGATCCGTCCGGGGCCTCCCACCAGAACACGCGGTGCGGGAAGACGTTCCTCTCGCTCCACCCGATTTTCTGCGTAATCAGCGCGTCGATCCCCGCCTCCCTGTACAGCTGGGGCATGTTCCAGTTGTAGCCGAACGAATCGGGGTTATATCCGATCGTGACGTTCGCGCCGAGTTTCTTTTGAAAATACCGCTTGGCGTAGAGGAGGTGCCGCGCCCACGACTGACCGTCCGGCAGGTTGCAATCGGGTTCCACCCACATGCCGCCCACGACCTCCCACCGGCCGTCCTTCACGCGCGCTTCTATCCGTTTGAAGACGTCGGGAGCCAGCCGCTCCATCCAGTCGTAATAGGCGGCGGCGCTCTGCGTGTAGGTGAAATCCGGCCTGGCGTCCATCATGTCCAGGACCGACGTGAAGGTGTTCCTGCACACCTCCACCGTCTCACCCTCCCTCCAGAGCCACGCCGCGTCGATGTGCGCGTTGGCGTCGAACCAGAGGGTGAACCGTTTGGCGAACTCGCCGACGGGTTTCAGCCCTTCCCGTACGCCCGCGACCGACGCGGAAAATTTTTCGACGTCGCCGGATGCGAGCGCCTCCACATCGATCCGGGCCGACAGCGACTGGAGGAGGTCGTTCAACCGCGTTTTTTCATTCCGGTCCATCCCCGATTTGTCGACTCCCGGATCGATCCGCTGATGGGAGTTGGTCTGGTAGGTGTCGAAACCGAGGAGTTTCTGCCCGACGCGGAGGCTGGTGGCGAGGTCCCGGATCGATTCGCGTAGGGGTGCTGAAAAGTCCGTCTCGATCTCGGCCCGGATCAGCCTCAGCGGGCCCCCCGTGTTCACCGCCTTGATGGCAACCACGAATTTCTGTCCGGGTCTGGCGTCCTTGGTCAGCTCGAACTCGCCGTCCCAGGGGAAATAGCCCAGATCGCGCCCGTTGACCCACATGTACCCGTAATCATCGACCGAGACCAGGAGCCGCACCGGCCCGCTGACGGTCTGACCCAGGATCTTCTCCGGCAGGACGATCTCCCGGCGGATCCAGGAGGTTTCCGGAAACACCCGTTGATTGAGGGTGAGGTCGTCCCACCCGCTGTCGTCGAACCCCGGTTGCGCCGGGTCCCCATCGATCGCCGTTCCCCCTTTCAGGTCGGGGCTGATCCGCCAGTGGTCGTAGGAGACGGTCCCGAGGGAATCGAGGGCGCGGACCGTCCGGTCAACGGGGGTCTGGCCGTGCAGACCGACGGCCGCCGGGAACTGGAACAGGAGCGTCAGCAGCAGTGTGGAGCGTATCATGCGGAAGGTGTTCATCATATACCCGTGTCTTAATGGTGGAATGTGGTACTGTCACGCGCCTTGATCGTGTGCGGGTGTGTGTACAGGTGAAAGGTCATGGTGAAGGAAGCCTGTAGCCGATCGAGCGCAATGTACGACCGCCTGCAGTAAAAATCAATCACCGGGAGGGCTGTTCCGGTCTCGTCATCCGGCTGACCATCTTGGATGTGCATCGCATTCTCTGTACATTACCCCTCCTGAATCAAACCGTGGGAATATCCGTACAGCGGGTGTATGAACCTGTCCATCAACAACATCAGTAAACGGTACCGGGGCGACGTCTGGGGGCTCCGGGATTTCACGCTGGAGGTCGGCCCCGGTGTCCTGGGCCTCCTCGGACCCAACGGCGCCGGGAAATCGACCCTCATGAGGATCCTTGCGACCATCACCAGGCCCACGGCGGGAACCGTCACCTGGAACGGCACGGACATCGTCGGTTCCCCCGACACGGTCCGCGAAGTCCTCGGGTATCTTCCCCAGGACTTCGGCGTCTACCCGAATCTCGACACCGTCGAATTCCTGGAGTACCTGGCCGCCGCGAAGGGGCTGGACGGGACGACATCGCGAAAACGCATCGACGAGCTCCTCCAGCTGGTCAACCTCACGGAAGTCCGCCGCCGTCCCATCGGGAAATTTTCCGGCGGGATGAAACAGCGCGTGGGCATCGCGCAGGCCCTCCTGAACGACCCGCGACTGCTCATCGTCGACGAGCCGACCGGCGGCCTGGACCCGGAGGAACGGGTACGCTTCCGCAACCTCCTGTCGGACCTCTCCGGTGAGCGGATCGTCATCCTGTCGACGCACATCGTTTCCGACGTGGAGGCCGCGGCGACCGACATCGCCATCATCCGCAGGGGGGAACTGGTCGCCCACCACACCCCCGAAGATTTGCTGCGGACGGTCGAGGGGCGGACCTGGGAATGGATCGTCCAGAGCGACGCCGTCGAGGAGGTCAAGAAGCGCTACGTCATCAGCGGGACGATGCGGCGCAGCGACGGGGTCAGGGTGCGCCTCCTTTCGCCGGACAGCCCGCACTCCTCCGCACGGCAGGTCCCCCCCACGCTCGAAGACGCCTACCTTGCGGCGATCTCAACGCCGTCGGCTCCGGGAGGCACCCCCGCATGAGCGGTACGCTCCGGGTCATGGGGAGGTTCATCGTCGCGGATTTTCTCGAACGGGTCCGCCGTTACGGTTTCTTTGTGACGATGCTGGCCGGGATCTACCTGGGGTACGCGGTCAACGCGGAGTACATCGTCATCTACCTCGGTGAGTACAGGGGTGCGTACAATTCCGCCTGGGTGGGAACATTGGTGGCCCTCGCATCGGCAGTTTTCATCTCGATCGTGGGATTCTACATCGTCAAGAACTCCGTCAGCCGCGACCGTCAAACCCGTGTAGGACAGATCATCGCCGCCACGCCGGTCGGGAAACTCACCTACCTGCTTTCCAAGACCCTCAGCAATTTTCTCGTCCTTTCGGCGATCGTGGGAATCCAGGTCATCGCCGCCGCGGTCATGCTCCTCCTCAACCCTGAACGTCCCGAATTCGAATTCTGGGAGCTGCTCTCCCCATTTTTGCTGATCACGCTTCCCGCGCTGATTTTCGTCGCAGCGCTGGCGGTTTTTTTTGAAAGTGTCAGGATCCTCAGCGGTGGCTTCGGCAATGTCGTCTATTTCTTTCTGATCGAGGCGCTCCTGGTCGTACCCCTGGTGGGCGGGGTGAAGCATTTCGACCACCTGTTCATCCGGGAAGTCGAGGCGAGCATGCACGACGGGGCCCGCGCGGCATACCCGGAGTTCGGCGGCGGATTCGCGCTGCAGGCCGGCCCGCGGGACATGAGGGTGGAACGGGGTACGGTGAAGATCTTCCGGTGGGACGGGATGACCTGGACGCCGGAAATGGTCGCGAGGCGGTTGACGTGGTATCTCTACGCGTTCCTGATCGTGCTGGCCGCGGTACCTTTTTTCGACCGGTTCGACGAGGCGACCATCCGGAAATCACGCGGCCGGAAAAACCGGGATGGACCGACCGGGGAAGGCCGGTTGGCTGGAGTGATCTCGTCACTGACGGCCATCAGACTCTCATCCCGGTTCGGACGGCTGCTTGTCGCGGAGCTCCGGCTGATGCTCAAGGGCCTGCACTGGGCGTGGTACCTGGTATCGCTGGGGCTCGTGATAGCGGGATTTGCCTCCCCCACTGAGACGGTCAAACAATCCCTCCTCGCGGTCGCCTGGATCTGGCCGATCCTGGTCTGGTCCAAATTGGGCATGCGAGAGGCGTACCACGGGACGGGACAACTGATCTTCACCGCGCCCGGCATCAGGCTGCGGCAGCTCGTGGCCGCGTGGGGTGCGGGGATCGTCGTGGCCCTCATCACCGGCATGGGAGCGGGAGTGAACCTGCTCATGGCGGGAGACCTGCAATCTCTCGCCGGATTTGGAGCCGCCGTTCTGTTCATCCCCGCGCTGGCGCTCGCATTCGGGTCGCTGAGCGGGGGAAGCAAACTCTTCGAGGCGGTCTACGTTTTCTGGTGGTACCTGGGACCGATGAACAGGACGCCGACCGTTGATTTTACAGGAATGGTGACCGATCCGGCCACCACGACGGGATACGCTGTCCTTTCGCTCGTCTGCGTGGGAATCGCGTACGCGGCCCGTCGGAAGGTCCCCGGGGTCTCAACGGCGTGAGCCCTATTTCACGAGTACCATCTTCCCCGTCTCCCTGAAACCCTCCGTCTCGAGCCGGTAGAAGTAGACGCCGCCGGGGAGCGCTTGGGCATCCCAGCGCACTACATACGAACCCGCCGGAACCACTTCGTCAATCAACGTGGACACCTCCCTGCCGAGCAAGTCATGAATTGAAAGCGTCACGTGACCGCGTCTCGCGACCGAATAGCCGATCTCCGTCGATGGATTGAACGGGTTGGGAAAATTCTGGTCCAGGCCGAACTCCGCAGGGATGTCGGCTCCGGCCCGGCCGGCGGTCACCGGGTCTCCCGGGGGGGGCGGCGGCACCTCCGCGATCGGGGTGATGCGAATCCTCGCCGTGGGAACCATTCCGGTCGTGTCGGTCGTGAGGATGACCTTCCCCGACTGGCTGACTTTCACCCAGTACGACCTGCCAGGATCGATGGTGTCCGCGGTGAAGTATCCGTTCGCATATCCGTAGAAGGAGGAGGTGACGATCGCGCCGGGGACGGAGGTGATCGATGAGACCGTCACCCTGTCACTGATCGACCCGATGATGTTCCAGCCGTTCGAAACGTCGACCGTTTCCGGGTCCACGGAGTATCCGGTCATGGCGACATGTCCCGTGTCCGCGAATTTAATCCAGAACCCCGGACCGACGGCCAGGGTGTCGCGGACCATGTAACTACCGTCGTACCCGAAGGCATTGGAGGTGGCGAGCGGGAAAAGTCCGGACTTGCTGAAATCGGCGACATCCAGAGGGACCGAGAGCATGTTCCAGCTGCTGTCGTGGGCGTAGCTCCGCGAAATCATTCCGGAGGCGACCCCGGTCGTGAATGACCATGGCGCGCCGGATGCAGCGACACCCGCGGAGGAATTTTTCGACGTCACGGACCAGTACCACGTCATGTTCGAATCGAGCGGGCCGTAGGGACAGAGGGTATCTGTCAGGTTCCCGCTCAGCAGCGTCGTCGGTGGCGTCATCGAGTCGAGGTAAACGTCATAGAACCCCGCCGCGGGCGACGCACCCCAGCGCAGCGTGTCGGAGACCGGACGGTTGGTCGAGGTGTCCGGCGGGGAGGTGAGGGCGAAGGGCCCGGGGGAGGCGATGGTGTATTCATCCGCCCCGATGTCCGGCGCACCGCCCCGGACGTTTCCGTCGAAATCGTCCGTCACGACCGCGAGTGGAACCCCCGCGTTGTCCACCGGCGACCAGACCGTCGGGTCGATATGGAGATCACCCGTCGGGGGACCGGTGAACACCGGGTCAGCGTTGATACTGAGAAAATCGCCGAACGACGAGCCGATCCAGGCGGGCAGCGCGAACGACGAGCCGATCCAGCGGGTGAGAACGGCCGGGTTGAGATTGTTCAGGACGTTATTGTCCGACGCCCCCGGCAGCCAGGAAGGCGTGTTGTTGGACATCGTGAAATGGGAGCCGGACCCGCCGGAACGGAGATTGTTAATGGCGTTGTTTTTTACGGCAATAAATGAAAAACCGGGATGGTCCAAACCGACGCTGTTCGCGACCCCCGAGGAAATTCCACCCACCGCGATCGAATTGTTCAGGACATCCACGCCCAGGACCCCGAACTGTGAATTGTCGTTGATCCCTATATAAATGCAATCGTTCGTATCGCCGAACCCGAGGGCGATCATGTTGTTCTTGATGACCACGCTGTCTATCAGCTGGTCCAGGTAGATCCCGCTGACGAGCCCCGGTACCCCGGGCTTCGTGGGTCCGAGTGAATGGATGAGATTTTTCTTGATTTTGATCGTGTTGGGGCTGTAGACCGAAATTCCGCGCAACGAGCCCGGTGTGGTGAAGGACTGCCGGATGTTGAGGATGGTGTTCCCCTCGATCTCCGCACCCTGTACTAACGCGATATCGATCCCCGCGCCGAACCCCGTCCCGGAGAGCCAGACCCCCATGGGCGGGACGACGTCACCGATGACGTTGTCGGCTATCCTCACCCGCCCCTGTGTATAACAGGCGATCCCGACGAAACTGCCGAAACCGGTCGAGGCGCTCATGATGTTCCTGACGATGTTCCTCTCGATGTCTGTCTGGGCCAGTGTGTCGATCGTGAGGCTGATGCCGGTGAATGGTGAGTTGACGATGATCGGTAGCGGAGCTCCGACGGAACCGGGGCTGGAACCACCGATGTGGTTGTCCCTGATGCGATGCGCGTTCCCGCTCGTCATCCAGATCCCCGTGGCCATGTTTGACAGCGGGTGTATTCCGTAGAAAGAATTGGAATCCACGGTCCAGCGCTCCCCGTTCAGAGAGGCGCCAACCGAGGACCAGTTCATCACGTGGTTCCCCACCAGCGTGTTCGAGTCGTTGGGAAAACTCTGGAACCAGTTCGCAATCACACCGATCGCGTGTATCCCGGGGATGTCCGAACGGTCCTGTATCTGGTTGTACGAGACCAGGTTCCTCCTGTTGCCCAGCGAATCGGACGGACGCCCGAAGGTGAGCGTCCCGTACCCTGGGGTGACGCACCCGCTCTCCACTTCGAGGTACTCCAGCGTGTTGTCATCGGCCCCGGTACTCAACAAAATCGCGGGACCGGTGGAGTCCGTCCGGGTGTTTCGGAGGAGCCAGTCGCCACCCGACCCGACTCCCCCGGGCCTCCCGTCGAAGGTCATGCGGTCGGCACCGTTCAGGTGGATGAGCGGCTGGTAAGGGGGCGGCGCACCGATGGTGTTCCTGGCGATCACACCCAGCGCCGGCCGGATGGTGACGTTCCAGTTCCCGCCGGCGGTTGTGTACTCGTTGAAGACGATTGGGTAGATCTCCCCCGCCGAGACATAATCGGACATCAACTCAAACGTGATGTTCCCGGTGACGATCTTCTGCGAGAGGTCCGCCGCCACGTTCGTGAGAAACGTGTACGTCCGGGACGTCCCCACCTGGTACGACCCGGCGGTAAGCGTCTGAGCCCCGAAATTCAACGCCTGGTTCAGATCGGGGAGTGGCCCGATGTTCTGACTGGAGGGATTGGTGCCGCTCTGCTGCGCTGTCCCGGTGTTCCTCAGGATCGAACGCATCGTGATCGGGGCCATCACCCCACCGTACACAGACTCGAACCGGCTCTCGACGAGGGCCACCGCCGCCGCCACGATCGGTGAGGCGCTGGAGGTACCGGCGAAGGTGCTGTCGTACCAGAGGTTGATCCCCTCGGAGTTGTGCAGGTATCCGTAACCGGTGGTGGTGACGAACTCCCCCCACCCCTGGAGGTCCAGCCTGCCGCCGTAGTTGGAAAAATTGAGACGCGACCTCGCCGTATCCGTCCCATAGAATGACGACGGAGCCGCGCCTGCGCCAACGATGATGGCGCCCGAATTATTCAGCGGGAGGAAGGGCCAGTGGCCGCCGTTTCCCATCCCGTATACCGCCGCATCGAGGTCCTGGTACCCGTTTCCGCCCGCCTCCACCACGTGGAAACCGTTGCCGACCGCGGTGACGACGACGTCGTACCATGGACGCCACCACTCGATGGGGACGAGTCCCGTATCGTTGCCCGGAATTCCGAGATAGTTCGGGCCTCCCATCTGATGCTCCACGAGAAAAACGTCTCCCGGCGAGAGCTGCGTCATCGCATAGAGCATCGCCGAGCCGATCTGCCAGCCATAGGTCATGAAATTCGTGTGGGCGACCGCGATGTTCGAACCGTACGCCGCACCGGTGGTCCCCCAGCCGTTATTCATGCTCGCGAGTTCGCCGAGTACGGCGGTTCCGTGGTTGGTATCACCAACAAACGCGCTGAGGGGGGTCCATGTCGGGGGAACGAGTGTCGTGATCCCCGAGGGGAGATCCTGGTGGGACAGGTTCCACCAGTATTCCAAATCGCAGATGGTGACGTTCTGCCCGCTGTCGCCGAGGGACCAGGCATAATTGGCGTCGATGCCGTTCGTGGCCGCAGTCAGGTATCCCTGGCGGCCCTGAAAACTCCCGGGAACGGGAAGCGGCGCCGGCCGCGGAACGAAGAGTGCGATCTCCACGTCATCGAGTGCGTTCAACGCATCGATCCATTCCCTGCTGTCCGCGGTCGCCGGGACGTGGAGAATGAAATAATTGTTCAGCCGCCCGATTTCCCTGTTGAGGTTTTGTTCCGCGGTCGTCCTTAGCCGTTCGGTCTCCTCTTCTGACGCGCCCGACATCCTGATCCACGATCCCCCGGCCGCCGACATTTCATCCATCCGTGACAGGGCAGAGGGTGACCGGAGACCCTTTCCCGCCCGGTCCACCGGCGGACCGGTTTCACCCATGGTCATCCGGAGGTCTTCCCTGAATTTGACCATGATATTCCTGATGTCATCGCCCGGGCCGGGATTCGTCGTGATGGGTTTCACGGGGACCACCCTCGGTGTCCGGAAATTGGTACGGGCGTCCTGGGCACCCGTCAGCGGCACCGGGGTCACCACAGGATTGAAATCATTCTGCGCGGTCGCGTGATTGTGAAGGAGAAAAATGTTGGTTAAGGCGAACAGGCCAATAATCAACAGGCAGCAGAAAGTGTGGAAAAATCTCATGACGTACCTCTCTCGTTGTAGTTCAGGTCCCGGGTAAACGCCGGGAGATCCCCGGATGCAAGGCGCGTCCTTCAACGCACATGGGGGGATTACCGACTTCGAGAAAGAGCTGCGGCACCGGCCGGGGCTGCCACCGCGGTGATACACTGAGGGTTCTGATGAGGGGAAGAACGTCGGAACGACGTGATGTATGAGGCGGGGACGGCCGGATCTCACCCGGCCGACATATATCAATCTACCGGTTTCATTTTCTTATGTCAAGACCCGGGATGAATCGGATTCATCGATGAAAAGGCGGAGTTCCGCTTGAGAATGATCCTCTAAATGAAATAATTACAGAGATTTTCGCCCGATCCCGGATGAATAGGCCGGATCAGATCATTCGACTCTGCCCGAACCCGAGCACTTTCATGCAGTGAGGACAAAAATAGAGTACATTTTTCCCCTCCACAAAACCGGAACCTTTCGTCCTCATGTACACTTCGGTGATTTCGTTCCCGCAATGTGGGCAGATGGGCACAAGATCGTCGCGTTTTACCGTTGTAAAGGGTTTATCCGACATGGATCTGTTCTCCGTAGTGTGATGATTTCAACGATTATGTTGCACTATTGACAAATATCGATTCGTCCCGTTCCCGTCCGTGTACTTGCGGAACAAAATCCTTAGTTTCCTTGCGGAGTGTGTTCGACATCGTAGCCATCGACAAGATAACCCCAAAAAATGTTATCCTTCATACCCGGCGACGTGAATTTCTCGTACGCCCAAACTACAACATGCTGACTGAATAGGGTGTTGATCTCCCCCACCAGTTTATCTGGGGAACCGATGGTTTCACCCACTTGCGAGGTCGTCATCCCCGGCCGTAAGAGATCTAATTTCGGTCGAAAACGGGTGCTCAAATCCATCTGAAGACATGACGGAACACCGAGCGCATATACCATCAGGACCGAGCGGCTAACATTTCCTGGTGAC
>QJVY01000106.1 GCA_003235555.1 Ignavibacteria bacterium
ATGGGTTAGCGAATTATTATAAGCCCCTTAATGTTCTCCAATAGGCCAACTTAAGTCCTATTATTAAGAAATGGATATTTTTGATCTTTTAAACAATGCTGTTACAACGTGCTTTCGCAAAAATTAATTTTGGGCTGAGAGTCCTCCGAAAACGTCCGGATGGCTATCATGACATCGAAACGATATTTTACCGGGTCAACCCGAGTGATGAAATTTTCGTCACTTCATCGGATACCATCGCCTTCGAATGTGACGACGAGACGCTCTCAACGGAGGTGAATCTCGTCCGTTCAGCCGCAGAATTACTGCAGAAGACGCTTGGAATACGCCGCGGGGCGAGGATCATCCTCAGGAAGAATATCCCGGTGGGCGCGGGACTCGGCGGCGGAAGCGCAGACGCCGCCGCGACACTCCGGCTGCTCTGCAGATTATGGGACGAAACACCCGCAGAGGAAACATTAAGCGATATCGCCCGGAGGCTCGGTTCGGATGTCCCCTATTTTCTGGGAACCGGGGCGGCACATGCCACCTCCCGCGGAGAAAAACTCGATTATTTTCATCTCGAGGTGCCATATCCGATCGTCATCCTTTCGCCGGAGATCCATGTATCCACCCGGGATGCCTACGGGGCGGTCGCCCCGAAATCCCGGGAGGGATCGGACGACCTGAAGACTCTTCTCACGCAACACCTCGGCCTCCCCGAGCTCCTCGGGGGCGTCCTGAAGAACGATTTCGAATCACCGGTTTTCCGCCTGCACCCCGTCCTGCGTGAACTCCGGGGCCAGCTCCTTGATTCGGGTGCCGTTTTCTGTGCGATGTCGGGGAGCGGATCATCCCTTTTCGCCCTCTACCATGACGAGGGGCCGGCACGGAGTGCGATGGAGACCTTCAGGGACCGGGGAAGGCTCTTCTACACTCCTCCCCGCTTTCGGCCCGACCTGGGGATAGTAAGGCGACAACAGGTTGATTGACCCGCCGCATTTCTCTATATTCATCAAAATTCAGAAACCACCATCCTCTCTACCGTGCCCGTAACACGGGTCATTCTCATCCTGGTCCTCTGCCTGGCCACAGATCTGCCGGGACAGGTTCCGGACTCCCTGCGGCCGGCCGGCGGCGCGGTCACCGACTCATCGGCAACACAGGTCGGGGACTCCTCGGGGACCCCATCGCCGGTGATCACCGGCCTGGGGAGCCTTCCCTCCCCCGGTTCGACGGTTACCGTGCTGACCGACTCGGCAATCATTTTCTCCGGCTATCGCTCACCCTCCGACCTGCTCGGGTCATTACCGGGGGTGTTCGTCATCGAATCCGGCGAGGGGGGCTTCGATCGGCTCCAGTCCGTCCACGGTCTTCGACCCGGCTCGATGGTGTTCCTCGCGGACGGCCTCCTGCTGAACGACCCTTCCACCGGGCTCTTCTCCGCCGGCATCTACCCGGTCGCTTTCGCCGGACGGTTCGAGATCGTCCCCTCCGGGGCCGGAGCATTGTACGGCCCGGGGGGAGTGGGGGGTGCTGTGAATTTCGTCTCGCGCGGGATCCGCGCGGTCAGACCCGTTTCCGGCATCCAGTACAGTCAGTCCTCCTACGGCTACAGCACGCTGGACGCGGCTGTGACGCAGGATGTTTCGAGACGCCTGAACGTCTCGGTCGGGATCACCCGGCCGTCCTATGACGGCCGTTATCCGAACGCCGGCGTGGACGCGTGGAAGGCCCGGGTGAAAATCCGCTACGACATGGACGGCGCCTCGGTCTACGTCACCGACAGGCTGACCCGCTGGAACCGCGGGCTGAACGGCGGCATCTCCGCCGCGACCCCGGACACGCTCATCTACGACAGGATCAGGGCCGTGGTGGAGAACGCATCGGCGACCGGGACGCTCGTCAGGCACGACCTTGCGGCCGGGATCGCGTTCGGTTCGGAGGGGGACAGTGCCGCGCTCACGATGCTCGACCTGCAGTTCAGTTCGAACACCCGCCGTTACATAGACGAAGCCGGCGGAACGGGCTCCACCGGAACGCCGTTCCGGGATACACGGCGGGAACAATCGACCGGATTCCGTCTCGCGCATTCCCGCCGGCTGGGGGCGCAGCGCGTTTCGGGGGGGGTGGAGATGCGGAACCGGCGGCTCCTGGAGGATCCCCGCGTCGGCGGCCACCGGACGGTCCAGGGCGCGCTCTTCGCCCGGCTGGAACTGAAACCGTTCCCCTCCCTATCGCTCTTCCCGGGGGCGCGCCTTGACCGGACCATGGACCTGACCCGGTTTTCCGCGGGGGTGGACGCGGCCTTCACGCCGGTCGCATCGGTCACGGTGCGCGGTTCGGCCTCCCGTTCCCACCGTTTCCCCTCTTTCATCGAGGCCTTCGGGATCCAGTCGGTGGCCCTTCCCCTTACGGTGAATGACGCCGAACGGCACGATCTCCTCTCCGGCGGGGTCACGATCGGGGATTCCGGGGGCACGTTTTTCTCGGCGGACGTTTTTCACCGGAGCGTCGCCGGCGCCGTCACGCTCGACTCGGCTTCCGGAACGGGTCAGCCCACCCTGGCGTTTCGCCGGGCGGAGGAATCCCGGGAGGGCGTGTCCGCTCACGCCCGCCTGGTCGTGGGAAGCATCATGGCGGAGGCGGACGCCGATCTCCTTCTCTACGGGGGCGACGTCACCTACCGGTACGCACCCAGATGGTCCCTGGGGTCCGGCCTCTATTTCCGCGACCGCCTCGTGGGCGGACACCTCGATCTGAAGGCGGGCCTCCGCGGACGGTATTTTACCGCGTACGACGGTGGCCGGCTTTCGCGGCGGTACGAGACGTACATCCCTTCGAACTCGCGCGTCCCCCCGGCCGGCACGATCGACATCGTGCTCGTGGCGGGGATCGGTGACGCGTTCATACACTTTATCTGGGAGAACCTCCTGGACCGCGACTATTTCATGGAGGTCCTCTACCCGGCGAACGACCGGTCGATCCGGTTCGGCGTCACCTGGAGTTTCCTCGACTGAGGTTGTCGTTTTTCGTGATTTTTCGTAAAATATCAGCAGGGTCGCCACAGCCATTCCACCAGAAATCGTCTCAGGGAAACCCGATGAAATTCCTCCGCGCCTCCATGATCATCGCGCTCGCCATCCTGGCAGTCTGCCGGACGCCCGGGCAGGACCATACCCCGCTTCTGGACGGAAAGATTCTCGACCTTCTCCATGAATCCCTCAGCGGGGAAATGGCCAAGGACCACGTTATCGAGATCACGAGGCACCACAGGATCCAGGGGTCCAGGGGCTACCGGGACGCCGCGCACTACGTCCTCGGGGAATTGAAAAAGTTCGGTTATTCCGACGCCGACGCGTATATCGAGTCCTTCCCCTCCGACGGGAAAATCCGGTACCAGACCTGGCAGTCCCCTTCCGGCTGGGACGTCACCTCCGCCGAACTCCGGATGGTGGAACCGTATAACGAACGCATCGTGGGATACCCCGAGGTGGCAATGAGCCTCATCACCTATTCGAACCCGGGTGACGTCACCGCCGAGCTCGTCTGGGTCGGCAGCGGAACGCGCGAGGAGGATTACACCGGGAAGGACGTGGCGGGCAAGATGGTGCTCGCGACGGGTTACGGCGGGAGCGTCCACCGCCTCGCGGTGCTGGAACACGGCGCGAAGGCCGTGGTCTGTTACCTCGATGACGAACGCGCGAAGGAATATCCCGACATGCTGCAGTACACCGGGATGTGGCCGAAAACCGACGAACTGCCCCGTGTCACCTTCGGTTTCAACCTGACGAACCGGCAGGGCGAAAAATTGAAGTCCATGCTGCTAGCGGGGAGGAAAGTGGTCATGCGCGGCCGTGTGGAGGGAACGGGCCTCGAACCCTACGCGATGGACGTGGTGGTGGCACGCATCCACGGGACCGAAAGGGCGTCCGAAGAGCTCGTCTTCAGCGCACACCTCGACCACCCCAAGGAATCGGCCAACGACAACGCCAGCGGATCGGGGGCCATCCTCGACATCGCGAGGTCGATGAAGGAGCTGATCGATTCCGGGCGGCTCCCCCGGCCGAAGCGGTCCTTCCGGTTCCTCTGGGTCCCCGAGTGGTACGGCACCATGGCATATATCGACGCCCATCCGGAGATGACCGGCCCCGAGCTGGGCGGCTCGTTCCTGGCGAACATGAACATGGACATGGTGGGAGAGAACACCGAACTCCTCCACTCGAAGCTTCTCCTCACGCGGACGCCCCTCTCCCTCCCCTCATGCGTGAACGACGTCGTGGAGGACATGGCGCGGGCGGTCGACGCCCTCGAGGTGCGCACCCCCCGCGGCTCCCTCTCGGAATTCAATTACCGCGTTACGCCCTACTCGGGGGGAAGCGACCACATGATGTTCATCGACCGGAAGGTCCCCGGGATCATGTTTTCGCACACCGACTATACGCACCATACATCGGAGGACACGCCCGACAAGGTCGACCCCGTGGAGCTCGAACGGTGCGAGATCATCTCGGCCGGCACGATGTGGTTCCTTGCGAACCTCGACGAAAAACAGGGGAGTGACCTCGCGTGGCTCGCGGCGGCGAACGCTGCGGGCAGGTTCGGTCAGCAGGTCCGCCGGGCGCACCTGGTCACGAACGTGGCGCCCTCCGGGCCGGTCGACCTCGGGGTCGCGCAGAACTATATCGATTACGGCTTCTGGGACGCGCGGCAGACCGTCAGCTCGGTGCTCTGGTTCAACGACAACGAAGCGGTGAAATACGCCGTCGACCAGGCCCTCGCACAGCTCGGTGAAAGTTTCCGCCAGGCGTCGGTGCGGCCCACCATGCTCTTCCCCGACCCCGCCGGGGCGGGAAAGAAGCCTCCCTCTCCGGAAACGAGGGTACCGGTGCGGCTTACCCGCGGACCGCTCGATTTCGGCCTGCCGGAGGAGGCCCTCACACCGGAGGAAGCCGCGTGGTACTCCTCCCCGAGGTTCACGCTCTCCGGCGACCAGCGGTTCGAACTGGTGAACTTCATCGACGGGCGGCGGACCCTGTCGCAGATCCGCGACGCTGTCACCGCGTACGGCGGACCGGTGGACGTCACGGTCGTGGCCCGGTATGTGGACGACCTCGTGAAGGCGGGGGTCGTGAAGTGGGCGGAGTGACCACCGGCGGCCGCGTGAAAAGATACACCCTGAAAAAATCCCCCGGGGGGCTGCGGGTCATCCAGCCCGACCGGTTCCGCATCGATTACCGGGGGGAACTCAACGATTCGCAGTACGAGGCGGTGACGTCGGTGAACGGGCCCCACCTGATCGTCGCCGGCGCGGGCACGGGGAAGACCCGTACGATCGTCTACCGTGTGGCCTACCTCGTCGAACTGGGTGTAAAACCCGAACACCTGCTCCTGCTGACCTTCACGCGGAAGGCGGCGCACGAGATGCTCCGCCGCGCGGCCGCTCTCCTCGACGACCGCTGCGAAAAAGTGGGCGGTGGCACCTTCCACTCATTCGCCAACCTCACACTCAGGAAGTACGGCCGGCTGCTGGGGTACGACAATAATTTCACAATCCTGGACCAGGGGGACTCACAGGACGTCCTGAATCTCATCCGTGCCCGTCTCAAACACGACGCCGGGAAACGGCGCTTTCCCAGGAAGGAAACCCTCCACGATCTCTACAGCCGTTCGGTCAACACCATGACCGGGCTCGGGGCGGTCCTCACCGCCGATTATCCGCACTACGCGGAACTGGAGCCCGAGATCGGCAACATCATCGCGCTCTACGGCGAGTACAAGAAATCGAACAACCTCATGGACTACGACGACCTGCTCGTCAACCTCGTGACGCTCCTGCGCGACCACGAGCCCGTGAGGGGT
>QJVY01000019.1 GCA_003235555.1 Ignavibacteria bacterium
CATCACCTCCTCGGAATCGACCGTGTTTTTCGAGCACCCGAGCGTCACCACGCGGATGGACTTGTCGGTTCCCATGCGGTCAGCTGAGGAGGATGTAATCGATATAGATGTACGCCAGCGGGGCGACGAACAGCAGGCTGTCGAAACGGTCGAGGACGCCCCCGTGGCCGGGCAGCAGGTTCGAGGAGTCCTTCACGCCGGCGTCCCGTTTGAGGGCCGATTCGAAGAGGTCGCCCATCTGGCCCGCCGTTCCCACGATGCACCCGAGCACGATAGCGTCCCCGGTGCCAAGGTAGTCCAGCACCAGCGCCCTCGCCGCGAGGGCGCTCAGGATCGCGAAGATGAATCCGGCCACCGCGCCCTCCCAGCTCTTGTTCGGACTGACGCGGGGAAAGAGCTTGTGTCGTCCGATCGCCATCCCGGTGAGCTGCGCGGCTGTGTCGCAGATCCAGATGGTGGAAAGGACCGAGATCACCGTGTACCCGCCCCAGCGGTAGACCTCCCCCCACATCGCGGGCGCGGATGCAGCCGCCCCGGGCCCGAAATACCGGTGCGCGGGAAAATCCCCCTGGACGAACACCTCACGGAGACCGATGAAGGTTCCGAAAAACAGGGAGACGTACATGATCCCCGTCACCGTGGAGGTGATGTTGAGGACCGCCGACCCGTCGTTCCGGAAGAGCTCCACGATCGCCAGCACCATCACGACGACGACCAGTCCGATCACGAGCATCTGGGTCTGGGAGGGGAAGGGCGTGGACCATCCGTTGTCGTGCAGCCATCCGATGAGGGCGGAGGAGAACCGCGCGTGGAAAAAACAGAGGTTGACGAAAAACCCCGCGAGGATTCCCGTCCACACCTGCGGCCGGGCCCCCTTCGCGCCGGCGATCAGGTAAAACTCCCGCAGCGCGAGGGCGGACGCCGCCGCGATGAAGAGAAAAAACCACACTCCCCCGGTGAGGCAGAGAAGGACGACGACGGGAATGGCCACCGCCGCGGTGCCGACGCGTTGTGCGAAATTGTTCATCGTGATGGATCGTGTTGTGGGTCCCGCACGCGGTGTTTCGTCAGGTGGAGATAATAGTACGTGGATAGTAAGAAAATTACGCCGGAGAACCAAAAGGTGGCCATGAGCATTCCGGCCGACATCGTCTCCGGGTCCCCGGTGAGGACGGCCTCCTCACCCAGGCCGAAATAGAGCGCCGCCACCGCGATGAGGTTGTTGAAAAAATGGGCGATGACGCTCGTCCAGACCGAACCCGAACGGTAGGCGAGAAAGCCGAGATAGATGCCCAGGGCGACGAGCGGCACGATGCTGAACGGGTTCATGTGGAACGCGCCGAAGATGACCCCCGTCGTGGCGATCGCGCGGACCGGTCCGATCCCCTTTTCGAAACTCCGCTGGATGAGTCCCCGGAAGAGGAGTTCCTCGGAGACCGCGGGGATGACCGCGACGACGAGGACCACGAAGGCCAGCTCTGCGGGCGTGTCGGATGAGAGGAGGTTTCTCGTGGCCTCGTCGATCATCGTTTTCATCTGTTCGACGAGCCGTTCGATTTCGGGCGGGAGCGGGATCCTCTCCTGGAACACCAGGTACACCTGGAGCATCTGTTGAAGGGAGAAGATGCCGACGAGGGGGACGAGGATTTCTCCCGCGGTCGGGAAACCGAGGCGCAGATACTCCCGGGGCTCCCCGGTGGCCAGCCTGACCACCAGAAGCGTGGGAATGAGCAGGAGGAGGAGTTGTGCAATGCCGGTGGTGACCCTGAAGACCGCCGGCGTCAGCGAGGAAAAATCCGGCCCGAAGATGATCAGGCTGACGACGGTCCCCACGACCTGGTAGAGCATGAAGAACAAGAGCACGCAGAAGGTACCGAACATGGCGGGGGAGATCCCGCGGCGTTCGAGGAAGGTCCGCCCGGCTCCGGGAGGCGGGGGGGGGCCGGGGTCCGGCTGGTCCCCCTGCGGGTGCGCCCCGGTCGGTCCGTCCATCAGTGCACCCGAAGCTTGATCATCCCGGCCAGCAGCGGGATCATGATTTCGTGGTGGCCGGTGAACTGGTAGCCGCGTCCCCCCCCCGCGGTCGGACGGGTGACCACGTTCAGCCGGGGACGATAGTGCTGGATCATGTCGAAGTTGGCGGTCGTGAAAACACCCGGGCGGGAGCCCAGGTTCCGGGCGACGGTGAGCGCCTTGAGGAAGACTTCCGGCAGCACGACCGCGGAGCCGATGTTCATCACCACTCCCCCGCCCCCCAGCTTCCCGACCTGGTCGCAGAGGATCCTGAAGTCCCTGAAGGAGAGTTCGCCGGTGGCCGCGCCGCTCATGCTCGGCTGCTGGTGGATGATATCGGTACCGATCGCCGCGTGCACCGTACAGGCGATCCCCGCCCTTCGGCAGGCGGCCACGACGCTCGCGACGGCATGGGGAGCTTTCGCGAGGGCCGCGCCGATCGATTCGCCGTACCCCTCGCGCCCCCGCCGGAAGGTCCTCCTCAGCGTGTTGTTGATGAACTCCCCCGTCTCGCGCGACATCCCGAAGGACCCGTCCCCGAGGTTCGCCGCCACGTCCTCGGAGGTCATGCCCCAGAGGGCCGTCTCGACATCGTGGATGACCGCCGCGCTGTTCATCGCCACGCAGGTGATGACCCCCCGGTCAATGAGGTCGGCGATCACCGGTCCGAGGCCCACTTTGATCACGTGGGCGCCGAGCATGGCGATGACCGGCCGCCTCTTCCGGCGGGCGTCGGCAACCTCCGCGGCAAATTTTCCAAGGTCGCGGGCCGCGAGGATCTTCGGGAGTGAATCGACGAAGTCGCCGAAATTTTCATGGGCGGGATCGAACACCAGTCCGAATTTCCCGAGGCTCACCCTGCTCTTCCGTTTCACGATGGAAATGGTGCGGACTTTTTTCAGGTCGGCTTTTTTCTGTGTCGCCATGGCGTGGTTCGTCAGTCGTGAATAATGGCCTTGAGGGGCCCGTTGATCCCCCTGAATTCGGTGAGTTCCGATTCGACGGTCCCGATGGGGATGTCGGTGCGGACCTTCACCGGCATTTTCCGGTCGTCGTCGGTGATCCAGAGGTAGATTTTCCCCTCGCTCTTGAACAGTCCCCCCTCGGTGATCAGCGGTTCGATGATGATGCAGTCGAACGTGCCGGCGTCGACCTCGATCGTCTGCCGTCCCTTGTATTTCACCGGAAGGCTGTAGGTCGAATCCTTGTAGAAATTCTTCAGCTCCACCCGCTGCCCGGGCCGGTAACCGGTGTAATCGACCGTGCGGGCGAAGTAGAACGCCGAAATGATGTCATGGACGTACGGCGGGATCGGGAACTCCCCGTCCCCGGTCTTCGCGACGTTCTTCCGCTGGTCGAATTCCGCGGCGAAATCCCTGCTGTATCCCCCCTCCCGGATCTGCTGTTCGAACCTCCAGGGGAAGAGCCCCTCCGCGTCGATGATCGTCCTGTACCTGTCCCGGACCTTGTAGAAAATATCGAAGAACGGTTTCGATTCCAGCGTGAAGGTGACGATGTGGCACTTTCTCCCGCCGTAGACCGTGTCCGTGACGGTGAGGTAGGCGTCCCCGGCGGTGACGAAACTGTAGTGGACGTCGTACTTCAGGTACTCCCCGCCGGTGTATGCGATGTTCGGAAGCCTGCGGAGAGGTTCCGGTTCCGGGGCCCTGTCGACGACCCCGGGCGCGGCCGGCAGACAACAACCGTCGTGTACCGATGAACGGAAGGTCGCCGGCGGTGCGAGCGTATCGCGGGCGGCGACGCCCGAATCCTGTCCGGACGCGTGGCAGAACAGGCTCAGCGCGACAATGAGCACGCCCTTCATGAGACCACCGTACCAGCCTCCGCGAGTCTCAGCGCCGCGGTGTAGACGTCGTCCACGGGGATGCTGTCCATGCACTCGCATGGTTCGCCGGGCGCCCCCGTGCACCGCCTGCAGTCGTCGGGGAAGCCCCGGGGGGAGAAGATCATTTTTTTGTCGGTGTACGGGCCCCAGCGATCGGCGCTCAGGGGGCGGATCCGGGGATAGAGCCCGATCACGGGCGTACCCACGGCCGCGGCGATGTGGAGCGGACCCGTCGAGTTGGCGATGAACACCGATGCCCGTTTCGCGAGTGCGGCGTATTCGATCAGGCCGAGAGATCCCACCACCTCGTACGTCGTGCCCGCGCATGCGGCGCGAAGCCCCCGCACGAGCCCTTCCTCCCCCTTCCCGCCCGTGATGAGGACCGCGAAGCGGCCGTCAGCCGCAAGTTTTTCGGCGAGCCGTGCAAAATTCTCCGGGCGCCAGTCGCGCGCCGAACCGCCGCTTCCCGGGTGGAGTATGACCAGCCTTCCCCCCCGGGGCAGACCCGCCTCCGCCAGGACACGGTCCGCCTTCGCCTCCTGCGCGGGGGTGGTGCGGATTTCCGGCTGCGGGCCGGGGATCCCGAAATCGCACCCGACCGCCCGGAGGAGGTTCAGGTTGTACTCAAGTTCGTGCCGGGCCGCGTCCTTCCGGTGCTCGTACACCCTCCTGTTGAAGAGAAACGAATACCAGCGGTATCCGGTCCCCACTCTCACGGGGATGCCCGCCATGAGCGTGATGAAGGCGAGCGAGGGCATCGGGTGCGTGTGTACCACCACGTCGAAATGCGATTCGCGGATTTCCCGGATGATCCGGCCGGAGGAGGGTGTTCCGTCATCGAGGGTGATGACCTGGTCGACATGGCGGTCGGCGCCGGCCAGTTCGGAGGTGTATGATCGTATCAGGAAGGCTACGTGTGCGTCCGGCCGGCATTGTTTCAGGGCCCGCGCCATCGGGAGCGTGAGGATCACGTCCCCTATCCTGTCGGTGCGGACGATCAAAAAACGCCGGTAATCCTGATTCAATACTGGTTCTTCTCCGCGCTGTTTCCTCAATATACGCCCGTCGGCGCATATTTGCAATGCGCCCGTGCGTGCCTGCGGAACGGAATCAGCGCCCTCCCGGGGCCTGAGCCACGTACGAGATGCGGTACACCGCGCCGGCGTGGTCATCGGAGACCAGGAGCGAGCCGTCCGGCAGTTGAAGGACGTCCACGGGCCTGCCGGAGCTCCGTCCCCCCCGCAACCAGCCGTCGGCAAAGACCGAGTACTCCGGCGGAGCGGTGTCCCGGAGCGTCACGGTCGTGATCCGGTACCCGATGGGGTCGCTCCTGTTCCAGGACCCGTGCTCGGCAATGAAGATCGTGTTCCGGTACCGGGGGGGAAACATCGCCCCGGTATAGAATTTCATTCCCAGTGCGGCCACGTGCGGACCGAGCCTGACCTCGGGCGGGAGGAATTCAGCGCACGCCCGTTCGGCGCCGTATCCGGGGTCTGGAACGTCCCCGGCATGACACCAGGGAAAGCCGAAATGCAGGCCCGGGCGCGGGGCGCGGTTGAGTTCGTCCGCGGGAAGGTCGTCACCGAGCATGTCTCTGCCGTTGTCCGTGAACCAGAAGTCTCCGGTCACCGGATGCCAGTCGAAACCGACGCTGTTCCGCACGCCCTCGGCGTACACTTCAAGGCCGCTCCCGTCGCTGTTCATCCGCATGATCGTGCCCTGCCGGGGGTCGTCCGGTATGCAGGCGTTGCAGGGGGCGCCGACCGGCACGTACAGCTTTCCGTCGGGTCCGAAGGCAATATATTTCCAACCGTGGCTCCTGTCTGCGGGAAATCCGTCCTGCACCACGACCGGGTCGGGGGGGGCGTTGAGACGGCCGGCAATCCCGTCGTAGCGGAGGACACGGTCCACCTCCGCGACGAACAGGGAGCCGTCCCGCCACGCGACGCCGTTGGGCATGTTCAGCCCCGACGCGATCACGAAGACCGAATCGGCCCTCCCGTCGTTATCGCGATCGGTCAGGGCGTAGACCCTCCCGTTCCCCCGCGTTCCCACGAAGGTGACACCGGCGGGTCCGGCCGCCATCGAACGCGCGCCCGGAACGTCCCGGGCGTACACCCCGATGGTGAACCCTGCCGGGAGGGAGATCCCCTCCACCCCGGCGCCGGCCTGACGACGGGGCGCGTCGTCCCCGCCGCCGGGGAGACACGCCGGCAGGAGCGCCGCCCAGATCAGGAGGCCCGGCCGCATCACACCGATCTCTCCAGTTTCTTCACGGTGTGCTTCAGGATGTCCAGCGCGAGATCGATCGTGTCGAGGTGGGTCCTGAAGGCGAGGGCCGCCAGGCGGAGGGTATATCGGCCGTTCAGGATCGTCGATGAAAGAAACACCCGGCCGTCCTTCTGAGTCTCCCTGACGATCTGCTCGTTGAAACGGTCCGGGTCGCCGCGCCGGGGGATGTAACGGTAGGTGACCACCGACAGTTCGGGTTCCGGTCCCATTTCGAATCCCGGGACTTCGCCGAGACGCCCGTGGAAATACCTCGCGAGGAGCATCTTTTCGGCGAGGCCCGCGCGGAAGGGGGCGAGGCCGTGGAGTTTCAGCGGCAGCCAGAGCCTGAGCCCCCTGAAATGCTTCGTCAGTTCGGGGGAGAGGTCCGCCGGGGAGTGCGCCGTCGAATCGGGAATGAGGTCCTGCATGTAGTTTGCCGTGTAATGGAACGATTCGAGGAGTCTGGCGGTGTCTTTCACCAGCACCGCGCCGGTCCCGTACGGAAGGAAGAGCCCCTTGTGGGGGTCCACCACAAGGGAATCTGATGTTTCGATCCCCCTGAGGATTTTCTTCCCTTCATCGGTGAGAACGAAGAATCCGCCGTACGCCGCGTCGATGTGATACCAGAGGGAGTTCCGCCTGGCGATTTCCCCGATGTCGTGAAGGGGGTCCACCGCTCCCGCATCGGTCGACCCCGCGGCGGCAATGATCATCAGGGGTATCAGCCCCTCCCGTTTGTCCTGATCGATCGCCGCCCCAAGCGCGGGGACGGACATCCGGAACCGCGCGTCCATGGGGATGTTCCGCAGGATGGCCTCGCCGAGCCCCGCGATCCGGATCGCCTTGTGGACCGAGTGGTGCGCCTGCTCGGTAAGGTAGATCACCGCCCGGGAATACTCGGCCGCCTTCAGCCCCGAGGCGTCCCGGGCCGCAACCACGCCGATGAGGTTGCTGATGCTTCCCCCCGATGTGAGGTTTCCCGAGGAACCGGCCGGGTATCCCACGATGCCGTTCATCCAGTCCAGCAGCATGTTTTCGAGCCGGACGGCCCCGGGACCGCCGAAATACGCCCCGGCGTACCTGTTCATGATCGCCGCCATGTAATCGCCGAGCGACGAGTTGTACAGCCCGCCCCCGGGAATGTAGGCGAGGTGGCCTCCGGAAGCGGGATTGAGGCCCGGGAGGTCGATGTTATCGCGGACCAGTTCGAGCAGCCGATCGATGGGAACCGGGTCCTCCCCGATCGGGTCGTTCAGGATCCCGACACCCCCGTCGTGCGGGAAAACGAATGCGCGGATCTCCCCGATCTTCCCGAGGAATTCCTCGGTATAGGCCAGGACCCGGTCGCGGACCCCTTTACGGGTGTCCGCGCCCGGTTCGAGGAGGCGCGAGACCTTCTCGAGTCCCCGGATTTCCCGGATATCGGGGATGGGAGTCATGGGGGTTCGGTCAGTCCCCGGACCGGGGAGCGAGCCCTTCCTTCTCCAGCTTTCGGAGTTCCTCGTCGAGGAGGGTGTTCTTTTTCTGGAACCGGAGCAGGTCGGCTCCGCGGGCGCTCGCCTCCTTCAGTTTTTCCTGGTTTTCAACCTTCAGAGCGCGCAGGTTTTTCTTCTTCATGGCGAGGATGCTGTCCGCGGCGATCCGGAGCGGGTCTCCGGGCTCCCACCTCCCCCCCCCGGAAAGGGATTCCCTGCTGAGGGTGTATTTCGCCATCATCAACCCGGCGATGAGCTCACGCGCGCCCGCGTCCGCGGCGGCGTCGATGAGCGCGGCCGCTTCGAGGCTTTCGCCGCCGGCCAGCCTGGCCGCGACACTCGCGGCGAGGGCTCGGGTGGTCGGGTGGGTGAAATCGTCCGGGTCGAGATGTTCCCCCACCAGCCGTGCGACGTCCTCTCCGCCGCGAAGGAGCGCGGCGAAAAGGTCACGCTCCTCTGGCGGGACCTCCCGGGGAACCGCCTGTCTGCCCGGTTTCCGACCCTGTTCGGCGGATCCGCTTCCGGGTGCCGTTGCGGGAACGAACCGCCGCCTCGAGTCCGCCTCCGCGGTGCGGAGGATTTTGGAGAGCTCCGCCTGGAGTGTGCTCTCCCTCAGGCCGAATTTTTCCGCGATGTGTTTCAGTGTAAAATCCCTTTTCAGGGCGTCCGGCATCCGGGCCACGGTCCCGATGAGCAGGCGCACCGTCCTGGATCTCTCCTCGGGAGACCCTCCCTTCTCCTTTTCCGTTTCCGCCCTTGCGGCGATGATGAAATCCACGAACGATCCCGCCGCCGACAGGAGTTCCCGCATACCGGCGGCGCCCTTTTTCCGGACGAAGCTGTCGGGATCGTCCCCCTGGGGGAGTTTCGCCACCCTGACGTCCATGTCCTGTTCCAGGATCAGGTCGATGCCGCGCATCGCGGCCCGGGATCCCGCCGAATCGGCGTCGTAGACGAGGGTGAGCGTATTGGTATACCTCCGGACGAGGGTGATCTGGTCCGGGGTAAGGGCGGTCCCGCTGGAGGCGATGATGTTTCTGAAACCCTCCTGGTAGAGCGAAATGAGGTCCATGTACCCCTCGACGAGGAGCGCAGCGTCGGCCTCCCGGATGGCTTCCCTGGACTGCGCCAGCCCGTAGAGGATCCGGCTCTTGTTGAACAGGGGTGTTTCCGGGGAGTTGATGTATTTCCCGAGGGGATCGTCTTCCCGGAGTTTCCTCGCGCCGAAACCGACCACGCGCCCGCTGCCGGTGAAGACCGGGAACATCAGGCGCCCCCGGAAATAGTCATAATATGTCCCGTCGTCCCGCTTCCGTGCCAGGCCATACCGTGCGATGAACTCCGGCGCAAACCCCTGTCCGGTCGCGTGCCCGATGAAGGCGTCCCACGAATTGAGCGCGTACCCGAGGCCGAAGTGCGTGGTCATTTCCGCCGAAATCCCGCGGTGCCGGAGGTATTCCAGGGCGATCTTCCCCTCCGCGGTGCCCGTCAGGTTGGCGTTGAAATACTGTCCCGCGAGGCGGCAGAGCGCGTAGGCCCGGTCCTGCTCGGTGGGCGTCCCGTCGTCGCCAGACCGGCCCGGCTCGGGCAGGTCGATCCCCGCGTTTTTCGCGAGTGTCCTCACGGCCTCGACGAAGGACATTTTTTCGATCTCCATGAGGAAGGTGAAGACGTTTCCACCCGCCCCGCACCCGAAACAATGGTACATCTGGCGGTCGGCCGAAACGTTGAACGAGGGGGTCTTTTCGGTGTGGAAGGGGCAGAGCCCGAGATGGTTTTTCCCCCGCTTTTTCAGTTTGACGAACCCGCTGACAAGGTCGACGATGTCGGTCGCCGCCCTGATTTCGTCTATTTTAGCGTCGGGTATTTTCATTCGGCCTGTCCGGGGGAAACAACTTCGCTCCAGGGTGGGGAATTCAGTGGTGCAATGTAAAAAAAACGGCCTTGACGCGCAACGTGCGCGCAGGCCGTGTGTTTCCGTTCCCGATTGGTGCGGCGGCGTGCCGGGGCCTCCCTCCCCGGGCGCCTACTCGATGATGGACTCCACTTCCGTCGCGACCGGGACGGCTTTCGGAGCGGATTTCCTCCCCCTTCCCTTTCGTTTGAAGGACTTCTCGACGGGAGGTGCATGGTCCACCGGGTTCTCCTCGATGTCCGGGTAGGTGAAGATTTCGTACTTGTAGTTCCTCAGGATGATGTTCTTCCCCGCCCTGCCGATGACGTACTGCGGGAGGATCGGGATCTTCCCGCCGCCGCCGGGGGCGTCGATGACGTAGGCGGGGATAGCGAGGCCCGAGGTGTGCCCCCTCAGCTTGTCCATGATCTCGAGGCCCTTGCTGACCGGGGTGCGGAGGTAGTTGGTCCCGCGCGTGATGTCCGCCTGGTAGAGGTAGTAGGGACGCACGCGCATCGTCAGGAGCTTCCTGACGAGCTCCAGCATCACGTCGGGATCGTCGTTGACCCCCTTCATGAGGACCGCCTGGTTGCCCACGGGTATCCCGGCGTCCGCGAGCATTTCGCAGGCGCGCTTTGCCTCGGGGGTGCATTCCCACGGATGGTTGAAATGGGTGTTGACGTAGATGGGATGGTATTTCTTGAGCATCCTGCAGAGTTTCGTCGTGATCCTCTGGGGCAGGACGCACGGCATCTTCGTCCCCAGCCGGATGATTTCGACGTGCGGGATCTCGCGCAGTCCCTTCAGGACACGTTCCAGGAGGAAGTCCGTCAGCATCAGCGGATCGCCTCCCGAGAGGATGATGTCCCTCACCTCGGGGTGGGCCGCGATGTAATCGATGCCGTCCTGGATGTACTTCATGTTGATCTTCGTGGAATCGCCAACCTTGCGTTTCCTCGTGCAGAACCTGCAATACATCGAACACTGGCTCGTGGTCAGGAAGAGCACGCGGTCCGGGTACCTGTGGACGATGCTGGGCACCGGGCTGTGTGAGTCCTCGGCGAGCGGGTCCTCCATCAGGCCGTCGTCCTCGAGCTCCCGGGCGTCGGGGATGCACTGCAGCCAGATCGGGTCCCCCGGATGGCGAATGAGGCTCAGGTAGTAGGGATTGATCCGCGTGTGAAAGAGCGAGTTCAGTTTTTCAGCGAGCTCGGGCTTGAAATCGAATCGTTCGACAAGATCCTTGCCGCTGTCGACGCTCTGCCTGAGCATTTCCTGCCACAGTTCCATCTGGTGCTATCCTTTTTCTGTTCGTGAAAAATATTTCCCGTAGACGATGAGGTCGTCACCCTTCGTGTAGTAGTTCCTGATGCGCGCCATTTCCGCATACCCGTTCCTCAGGTAGAACCGGTTGGTCCCGTCGTACGAGGGCTTCGAGGACGTTTCGGCGATCATCAGCGTGGCGCCCATCCCCGTCACCAGTTCCTCGGCGTGACGGAGGAGCGTCTTCCCGACTCCCCTCCCCCGGTACGCGGGGGAGACCGCGATCCAGTAGAGATCGAAGGTTCCCTCGGTCATCGGCGTCGGTCCGGCGCAATAGTAACCCGCCGCCTCCCCCCCGTCACCCTCCGCGGTCCGGATGATGTAGTCCTTCTGGCCGGGGTTGTCCAGCGCCGTGTCGATCAGTTCCATCGCGACCGACACCTCGGCCGCGGAAAACACCCCCGTCGCCCGGAGGATCCCCTCCAGGGGACCGCGGTCACGGTGCTCGAGCGGCCGGACCGGGATCAGGACGTCCGTTCCAGCACGCATTCGAGTATCTTGCCGATCAACTGGTCGAAGGTGTATCCCTGCGCCTTGCCGGACCTCGCGAATCCGGCGTCGTCCGAGAGGTCGGGGTTGGGATTCACCTCGAGGATGTACGGAACGCCCCCGGCGTCGAGCCTGAAATCCACCCTCGCGTAGTCCCTGCAACCCACGGCCCGGTAGGCGCCGAGCGCCATTTCACGGACCCTCGCCGCGATTTCCTCGGGCAGGTCCGCGGGACAGACGCCCTTGGTGTGCTCGTATTCGTCGGAGCCCTTCAGCCATTTTGCGTTGTAGCTGATGATCTTCGGGTACTGTTTCGGGAGGGTCGACATGTCGATTTCGGAAATCGGGAAGACCACCGGCTTCCTGTTCCCGAGGATCCCGACGTTCAGTTCCCGGCCGTCGATGTACTCCTCGACGAGCGCGGGCTGGTCGTATTCCTCGTAGATGTGCCGGACCCGCCGGCGGAGCTCCGCCGGAGACTGCACGATCGACTTCGCCTCGATGCCGATGCTCGCGTCCTCGGCCGCGGGTTTCACGATCAGGGGAAACTTGAGCGAGGGATCGAGCACATATTTCACCGGGCTACCGATGAGCTGGTAGCCGGGAGTGTTCAGGCCCCTGAACAGGAGGATTTCCTTCACCCGGACCTTGTTGAGGGCGGTCCCGAGCACGAGGGGTTCGGACCCCGTATAGGGGATCTCCATGAGTTCGAAGAGGCCGACCGCGTGCATTTCGTGTATGGATTTGTTGCCGACGCTCTCCACGAGGTTGAAGATGATGTCCGGTTTCGATTCTTCCAGGAACTTCACGAACCGGACGATGTCCGCGTTGACGTTGAAGATCGAGGAGCGGTATCCCTGCGTCTGCAGGGCCCTGGAGATGTCCTCCATTTCGGCGAGCACCCCGACCTCCGAGAGATCCACCAGCACCTCATGGGGATTGTTCTTCCCCCCCTTCCCCCCGACCTGGAGGGTCCCATTTTCGTTGATATACTGCCGCTTGATTCCCCACCCGTTGGACGGTTCGTTATATACCACACACACATGCGGTTTTTTGGTCATGCGGATATCCTAGATGACAGTGGCGATGGGTACGGGTCGGTCCGCGAGTCCGTGGCGGATGGCCGCGAAACCGAGAGCAGACTGGATGAGCTCGTTGTAGGGGATTCCCGCCGCCCTCGCCGCCTTCGGAAGGCAGGAGTTGTCCGCCGGGTTCGGCAGTATCCCCGGCAGCGGGTTGACTTCTATGATATTGGGACGGCCGGCCGTGTCGAGCCGCACGTCGATCCGGCTCCAGTCACGGCACCTGAGGATCCGGTACGCCCGTTCGCAGACGAAGGAGATTTCCTTCTCGAGCGCCGGTTCGAGGCTGGCGGGACACTCGTAGATTTCGAGGGGGTTCTCGATGGTGTCCCAGAGCCATTTCGCCTCATAGGAATAGATGGGATTAACCCCTTCGGGCAGGGAACTGAAATTGATTTCCACGGCAGGGAGCACGCGGATATCCCCGCCGTTGCCGATGATCCCGACGGTAAATTCACGCCCGGGGAGATACTCTTCGATGAGGGCGGGTTGGCGGTAGTCGAACAGGATTTTTTCGACGGCTTTCCCGAGCGCCGCGGCCGTACGTGCGAGCGAGGCGTCGAAAATCCCCTTGCTCGACCCCTCGTGGAGGGGCTTGACCATCGCGGGCAGTGAGAGGTCGATGCCCCGGAGATCGTCCATTTCGTGGACGAGGTGGAACATCGGCGTCGGTACCCGGTAATGGGCCAGCACCTCCTTCGTCCTCGATTTATCCAGGCAGAGCGCGAGCGTGAGCGGATCGGATCCGGAATAGGGGATTCCGAGCATGTCGAGAATCGCGGGCACCTGCGCCTCCCGGGAGACGCCGTTGAGACCCTCGGCGATGTTGAACACGATCTCCGGCCGCAACCCCCTGATCCGTTCATAAAAGTCTTCGTCCGCTTCAACGGGCGTCACCTCATGGATTTCCGCGAGGGCGGAACGCACCGCTTCGATCGTGCCGGGTTCATCCCATTCGGCGAAACGATCGTCAGAGGTTCTTAGGGAAAGCGGTTGGTTGTCGAAAGATTCCGGCAGGGGTGCCGCACCGTCTGGTGTGGCCGGAGGCTCAGCGAATTCGTGGGTGGATGGATTTTGTACCGTGCCTTCCTTCTTCTGATTGTACGCGAGCGCTACGCGGAGCGGTCGGATTCGTGAAGGAAGATCTAACAAGTAACTCGTGAATCCCTCTCAAGCTGTTGGACAAGAACGCACGCTGTGAAGAACGCGCATCATGATTGACACGTTAATATAATGATTTTAAAATGTTTGTCAAGGAAAAAATGCATTTTGGAAGGCATCCGACGATGGTCCGGCGCGCCGGAGTACCATCGATCGTCGTGACGGAGGAGGATCGTCGCGTCGTCAACCGCTCTGGGTGAGCGGCAGCAACTCCCTGAACTCTCTTCCGATCACTTCGCGGAGACGTTGGTGTTCGCTCCGGCGGAGTTGGGGGTCGGCGGCGGCGATCCGCTCCGCCTCGACGCGCGCGAGCTCGAGAAGCTCCCCGTCGGTCAGCAGGTCGGCGATGCGCAACCCCGGGACCCCACTCTGCCTCGTGCCGAAAAATTCTCCCGGACCCCTTATTTTCAGGTCATTTTCGGCTATTTTGAACCCGTCGTTCGTTTCGCTCATGATTACCAGCCTTCGCACCGACAGGAGTGCGTCGTCCGGTGCCAGGTCTCCGGCGAAGGCGCCCGAGGCTGCGGAGATCTTTCCCCGCATCCAGTCAGGGGCCATCAGGATGGTGTACGACTGGTCGGCCCCCCTCCCGACCCGTCCCCTCAGCTGGTGCATCTGTGAGAGGCCGAAGCGTTCGGCGTGCTCCACGACCATCACGCTCGCGTTCGGCACGTCGATGCCCACCTCAATAACGGTCGTGGAAACCAGGACACGCGTCTCCCCCCTCTTGAAGGAGGCCATCACGGCGTCCCGCTCCTCCGCGGGCATGCGGCCGTGGACCAGACCGGTAGAAATTTCCGGAAATACCTCCCGCCGTAGCAGTTCGAACGACTCGGTCGCGGCCTTCAGGTCGAGTTTCTCGGACTCTTCGACGAGCGGATAGACGATATAGACCTGCCGGCCCTCCCCCAGCTGGTCCCTGAGGAACTGATAGACGGCGGGCCTCTCCTTCTCGAAGCGGATCGAAGTCCGGATCCCCTTTCTCCCGGGGGGCAGTTCCCCGATCACCGAGACGTCGAGGTCGCCGTAGAGCGTCATCGAGAGCGTGCGGGGGATGGGCGTGGCCGTCATGACCAGGAGATCCGGCTGGAGGACGCCCACCGGCGCGCCGGATTCATCGTTTTGAATCCCTTTCCGCCTCAGGCTGAGTCTCTGGGAGACCCCGAAGCGGTGCTGTTCGTCGATGATCACCAGCCCGGCGCGCCCGAACAGGACGTCCTCCTGGATCAGGGCATGGGTGCCGATGACGATCCCGGGCCCGCCCGCGGCGAGTTCCTTCAGGAGAGAGGCCCTCTCCTTGCCCCCGGTCGCCGCCGTCAGCAGCCTGATCTTCACTCCCAGGGGGGCGCAATAACCCGACAGCGTCCCGTAATGCTGTTCGGCGAGGATTTCCGTCGGGGCCATGAAGAGCGCCTGGTACCCCGAATCAACGGCGATCAGGGCCGCCGCCACCGCGACGAGTGTCTTCCCGCTTCCCACATCCCCCTGGAGGAGGCGGTTCATGGGCCGGGGTTCCCTCATGTCGGCCGCGATCTCGTTGATCACGCCGACCTGGGCCCGGGTGAGGGTAAAGGGGAGCCCGTCCACCAGCGCCCTCGCCAGGCGGCTTTCGATCTTGAAGGCGATTCCCGGAAGGCCGTTCTTCAGGAGGTTTTTCCGGATGGCGAGCGTGAGTTGCATCAGGAAGAGCTCCTCGAATTTCAGCCTCCTCCTGGCCTGCTCCAGCCTCTCATAGGACGCGGGGAAATGGATATCGGAGAGGGCATCCCTGATTCCGTCGAAACCGTGTGCCTGGAGCAGCGCGGGGGTGAGGACTTCGGGAACGTACCGGAGATAGGTGTCGATCACCTCCCGCATGATTTTTCTCAACCCCCTGACGTGGAGCCTCACGTCCCTGAGTTCCCTCGTCGAACCGTATTTCGGGACGATACCCCCCGTGTGGAGGAACCCCTCCCCCCCCCGGGGTTCCCCCGGGCCGGTGGCCTCATCCTCCGGACCCGGCGCAAGGCGGTCGATCATCGGATGGACGATCTGGACCTGGTTCTTGAATTTTGTGACCCTCCCCGAGACCGCAAGCGTCTCCCCCTCCTGGAAGGCCTTCTTCAGGAAATTGATCCCCTCGAAAAAGACGAGGTGCACCTGTCCGGTGGGGTCCTCGAGGCGTATGACGAGCCGCTGGCGCGGCGGGCGCCCGAGCAGTTCTATCGAACGAACACTCCCCACGGCGGACCGGAGGTTTCCCGTGCCCGCGTGCGTTTTCAGCGCGGCCATGCTGTCGATGGCGCTCAGGTCGAGGTAACCGTAGGGGAAATAATAGAGGAGGTGTCGGGCGGTCGTGACCCCGTGTTCGGCCAGCACCGCCGCGCGCTTCGGTCCGATGCCCTTGATGAATCGTACCGGGGTTTCGAGGGGATCGCTGCCCATCGTCCGAAGGGGCCGGGGCTAGGTTTCTTTCTTGGCGTCGCGGGTCATGAGGTCGCGGGTGGCGATCTTCGGGTCCTTCCCCTCGAAGATCATCCTGTAGACCTCGTTGACGATCGGGAGTTCCACCTTCAGCCTGCGTCCCATGTCGAACACCGAGCGCGTGGTGGCGACCCCCTCGGCCACCATGACCATTTCGTCGAGGACCTCCGGGAGCTTCCTCCCCCTGCCGATCTGTTCCCCGACGTGACGGTTGCGGGAATGTTTGCTCAGGCATGTGGCGATCAGGTCGCCGATCCCCGACAGGCCTGAAAACGTCTGCGGGTCGGCTCCGATCTCCCGGCCGAGCCGGGAAATTTCCGCCGTGGCCCGCGTCAGGATGGCCGCCTTCGTGTTGTCGCCGAAGCCCGCCCCCTCCGCGATCCCCGCCCCGATCGCGATGATGTTCTTCATCGACCCGGCGAGTTCCACCCCCTTGATGTCCTCCGTCGTGTAAATCCTGAAATACGGCGTGAGGAAATTCTTCTGCACGGTGCCGGCCGATTCGGGGCTCACCGACGCCGCCACCACGGCGGTGGGGACGTGCCGGCTGACTTCATCGGCGAAGCTCGGCCCGGAAAGGGTGACGACGTTTTCCCGCGGAAGGTTCGGCAGGGTGTCCGCGAGGATCTCCGACACCGTGAACAGGGTCCCGTTCTCGATCCCCTTGGCGACGTTCACGAAAACCACGCGGGTGAAGTCGAAGGAGGTGAGGCGTTCGGCGACGGCCCTCAGGAACTGCGAGGGGACCGCCGCGACGACCAGTTCGGCGCCCCGCACCGCGGGTTCCAGGTCCGAGGTGACGGTGATGGACGGGGGGATCGGGATGCCGGGCAGGAGCCGGGTGTTTTCGGCCGCACCGGCGATCTCACGGGCGTGTTCCGGGCGGTGGGCCCAGAGAGTGACCTTGTGACGGTTGGCGTTCAGGAGGACCGCCAGGGTCGTGCCCCAGCTGCCCGCGCCCAGAACGGTGATGCGCATAGGGAGGTCTTATGAGAGCGCGACCATCCGGCCCTCTACGGGGTCCGGCGACCGCGGAATTTACCGAGCAGACTTTTTCCCGTCAGGCGGTTCTCCGTGCCGGCCCGCAACCGCCTGATGTTTTCGCGGTGGGTGTACACCAGCAGGAGGGATATGCCGATCGTGAAAAATATCAGCGTGTGGTATCCCTGGAGCTCGGCGTGAAAAACGTTGTGCCTCAGGAGCATGGCCAGGGGCATGGAGAGCGCTGCGCTCACCGACCCGAGCGATACGTAGCGGGAGGCGGAAATGACGACGATGAAAACGCCCACCGCGACGAGCAGCTCCACGGTGGCCAGTCCTGCGAGGACCCCCCCGGCTGTCGCGATCCCCTTCCCCCCCCTGAATCCGCCGAACGCCGTCCAGACGTGCCCCAGGATGGCCGCGCAACCCGCGATGATCTGGATGACGGTAAAATCCTCGAAGGGGGTCAGGTTCCTGAACGGGATGGGGCCGTACATGAGTTTGGGTATCAGCTGGGTTGCGGCATACCCCTTGAGGATATCCACCAGGATGACCAGGACACCGGCCTGCCAGCCGAGAACGCGGGCGACATTGGTGCCGCCTGCGTTGCCGCTACCGTGTTTCCGGATGTCGATTCCCCGCGCGAACCTCGAAACAAGGATCGAAGTCGGGATCGACCCGACGAGATAACTCAGGAGTATGATGACAGAGAGTGAAAGCATTAACGTTTCCCTCGATTTACAGCCAAATTCAGACTAAATATACGAAATTTACCTGAACAATCAAGATTGGCCGTGATCTGCGTTTTCACGCCCCAGCAGGAGTTCGGCGATGGCCAGATCTCCCGGTGTGGTGATTTTTACGTTATTGTAGGACCCCTCTACTATAGAGACGACCCGTCCGAGGCGCTCGACCAGGCTCACATCGTCCGTTCCATGAAAACCCTCTTTCCCGGCCCTTTCGAGCCCCTCGGCGAACAGGTCGCGCCTGAACGCCTGGGGGGTCTGTGCCAGCCAGCACCGGCCCCGGTCCGGCGTCTCGAGGGCGCCGGACAACTCGATTTTGACCGTATCCTTCGGCCGGACCGCGGCGACGGCCGCCCCCTCCCGGTGGGCCGCCCGGATCACCCTCTCGATCAGCCCGGCCGTGACCAGGGGACGGACGGCGTCGTGGACGACGATGATCCCGGCTGCCGCTGCCGTCTTCGACGCGAAACCGAGCCTGACGGAATCCTGCCGTTCCGCGCCTCCGGGGATGACCTCCCGGACCTTCCTGAACCCCGCCCCCGCGATGAGGTCCCTCACGCTCCCGATGTCCGCCTCCCTGAGAGTGACCACAACGTCATCCACGGCGGCCGATTCCTCGAACCGTCCCAGTGTCCTGAGGATGACCGGCACCGCACGCAACGGGATGAGGGTTTTGGATCGTGCGTCCCCCCGGCCCATCCGCGTTCCCGAACCGGCGGCGGGAATGATCGCGCAGACCCGTGTACCGTCGATCACGGGATGCCTAGAGGATCATCATCGCTTCGCCGTAACTGTAGAAGCGCCATTTTTCCTTGATGGCCTTCTTGTACGCCTTCATCACGAAGTCACGGCCTGCGAAGGCCGCCGCCATCATCAGGAGCGTCGATTCCGGCATGTGGAAATTCGTGATGAGGGCGTCGGCGATCTTGAAATCGTAGGGGGGGAAGATGAATTTGTCGGTCCACCCCCTGTTGATCTTCAGGTGGCCGGTCGTCGTGACGCTCGATTCCACGGCCCTGGCGGTACTCGTCCCCACCACGAACACCCGCCCCTTGTGGTCGATCGTCCGGTTCACGATGTCCACCGTCGACTGGGCGATTTCGTAGTACTCCGAGTCCATCTTGTGCTTGGAGAGGTCTTCGACCTCGACCGGCCTGAACGACCCGAGACCCAGGTGGAGCGTCACCGGGGCGAATTTCACCCCGCGGTTCTCGATCGCTTTCATCAGCCGTTTCGTAAAATGGAGGCCGGCGGTCGGCGCCGC
>QJVY01000192.1 GCA_003235555.1 Ignavibacteria bacterium
TCGCCGGCGAAGTCGGAGTGCCCCGGCGTGTCGACGATGTTGATCTTCACGGTCCCCTTCCGGTCCGTCCGGTCGTAGAAGACCGAGGTGTTCTTGGCGAGGATCGTGATCCCCCGTTCCTTTTCCAGGTCGCTGGAATCCATGACGCGCTTGGCGACCTCCTGGTTCAGCCTGAAGGTCCCGGTCTGCCGGAGCATGTGGTCTACCAGGGTGGTCTTGCCGTGGTCGACGTGGGCGATGATCGCGATGTTCCTGATTTCGTCGTACGTGTGCATGAATGCCTTCTCTTGTGGTGCCGTAAATAAAAAAGCCCCGAACCGGGTGCCGGCTCGGGGCGGGATGTTCAATGCGAGCCGTTCAGTTTTTCGCGTCCTTGAGGCAGTGCGAATCGAATGCCGTCGTCAGGAGCGTCGCCACTTCTTCCGGTTCCCTGATCTCGATGTCGGACCGGTGGATCATGTGCACGAGTTTTCCGTCGCGCAACAGGGCGAACGAGGGCGATGAGGGAGGCATGCCGGTAAAATACGACCTGGCCCGCATCGTGGCCTCCCGGTCGGAACTTGCGAAGACCGTGGCGATCCTGTCCGGTTGCACGCCGTGCTTCATGGCCATCCCCAGCGCGGGACGGGCAATACCCCCGGCGCAACCGCAGACGGAATTGACGAATATCAACACCGTACCCTTCTGGTCCCTGATCAGGCTGTCCACCTCGTCCGGGGTCGTCAATTCCGAGACCCCGAGGCGGGAGACCTGGTCCTTGATCTGTTGCATCAAAATATCCTGCATAATACCCGATTTCCGATGATTTTTTAGCTTATGATCCTAAATATAGCAATTTCCGACGAGGGAAAAAATCGGCCCTGTCACGGAGACCTCCCCGTAACCGTCCTTCCAGCTCCCCCATCGGCCGCTCCCCTGGCTATCAGTGAGAGTCCGTCCGTCGCGGCGACGACCCTGTACCCCGGCGGAAGCCGCCCCAGGCTCCCGGCTTCGCGTGTATAGAGGACACAGAGAGCGCTCCCCGCGGAGTCCATGACCCCGAAAAGTTCATCGGGATCGTCGTAGACCGGCTCGGCGGCAAAATCAGAATAGAAGAGCAGCGCGTTGTTCACCGAGTGGTAATCGAACCGGTACCCGACGATCATCGCCCCTCCCCGCCCGTATTCGGTGACGACCGGGGCGATCTCCCGGACGTCCTTCTCCCGCTCCGATGACAGGCGGACCGGGACGGCGTTGACCACGACAGCGGTGAGCACGCCCGTCACCGCGGCCGCGGAAAGCGCCCTTTGACCCAGCGTCTCCATGAAGGCGGCGGGGAACCGGCCGGTGAGCCATCTCCGGATGGCGCGGGCGCTGACGATCGCGGCGGCGGGATAGACCGGCATGATGTACCACGAGGAACGCATGTTCATGAGGCTCATCACGACGACGATCGACGAGGCCCAGGCGAGCAGCAGGACCGCCCGCTCGTCGCCCCGGCGCGCGTCTCCCCAGAGCCTGATGAGCCCCCATCCGAGCGCGGGCAGCCAGGGCCAGTAGGTCGTCATGATGTCGGTGAGGTAATCGAAATGCCCGTACCAGGGGGCCGTATCCGACCCGAAACCCCGCTGCACGATCAGCCAGTTGAAATGCACGCCGGTAAACGCGTCACCGAACGTCAGATATTCGTGCAGGTACCAGGAACAGCCAAACCCGAGCGCAATCGCGGACCCCGCCAGGAACCAGGCGTCGAACAGAATCCTACGGCGTCCGGTCATGAGCAGGAAGAGCACGGTGATGAGTGCCGGGAAAAACCCGAGGACGCTTTTTAATAATACGCTTGCGGCGACGGCCGTCCCCCACAGGAGGAACCAGCGGCGGTCGCCCCGCGCTGCCGACCATGCTGCCATGAGGGCGAGCGTCACGAAAAAGGAGAGCGTCACGTCGATCATCGCGTGACGAGCGTACTTGATAAAAAAGAACGTCGTGGAGAGGATGAAACCGGCCAGCGGCGCGGTGCCCGCGCCGTAGAGGGATTTCGCGAAGAAATAGACGAGGAGCATGGTCAGGAGGCCGAACAACGCCGAGGGGAAAATCGCCCCGAAATCGTTGGTTCCAAAGACCTTGTACGAGAGCGCCGCCAGCCAGATGTATCCCGGCGGGTTCTCGAACGCGGGCCTGCCCGCGTAGTGCACCGTCATCCATGAACCGGTCTGCCATACCTCCTTGGCTTTCTGCGCGTAGAAGGCATCGTCGTAATTGGCGATGCCGTCGCCGCCGAGGTTCGAGAAAACGAGCACCGCGCCGATGCAGATGGAAGAGAAAACGCGAAACACCTCGTAAGAAGCTGTCCTCCGGGGAAGGGATGCCATGGCTTATGGCCGGCGGGTCAGAGCGAGTCGGGGTCTTCCGCTTTCCTGCGGAAACTGAATATTTTTTTGAGGGACCATGTCGGAAGGGTCGCGTCGGCTTCGGTCTTCCCGAGCTCGGCGCCCAGTTCGACGTCGAGAAATGTGGATTTCTTCACCGAGAGGATCTGCGAAGGGTAGACGCTCCGGTGGCCGGTCATGAGGTAACTGACGACACAGGCGACCGTCGCGTAGGGCGCGATCGACGGGCCGAAGACCTCGACCGCGAGGATGCTCGCCGCGATGGGGGTGTTCGCCGCGCCGGCAAGGACCGCCGCGAAACCGATCGCCGCAAAAGTCGCCACGTCGCCGCCGATCCACTGCGCGTACGTCGACCCCGCGGCGGAACCGATGAAAAAAATGGGCGTGACGATTCCCCCGCTTCCCCCGAAGTTCAGCGTCAGGGAGGTGACGACGGGTTTCAGGAGGAACGCGTACCAGGAGGGCGCATGGCCGCCGATGGTGGACTCGATCTCCCTGAGTCCGAGTCCCAGATACTGGTTTGAAAATACCAGTCCGAGCAGCGCGACGGCGGCTCCGCCCAGGAGGGCCTTGTACACGGGTCTGATCCTCATGGCGTTCGAGATCCTGTGCCCGGCGTTGAGCATCTCGATCAGGATGAACGAACAGAAACCGAAGAACACGCCCGCCAGGAGGACCTTCAGGAAGAACACCTCGCTGAAGACCGGTTTGAAAGGGACGAGGTAGTGAAAATATTCAGCGCCCATCAGGACCGATATCTGGTACGCCGTGATGCCGGCGATGAAGGAAGGAAGAAGCACGTCGTAGAGGAGCGATCCCACGAACAGGACCTCCACCCCGAAGATCGCGCCGGCGATCGGGGTGCCGAACACCGCGGCGAAACCGCCGCTGATCCCGCAGATGACCAGCTTTTTCCGGTCGAAATCACTGAAAGGGAAGATGTCGGCGAAGAGCGACGCCAGGCCCCCGCCGATCTGTGCGCACGGGCCCTCCTTTCCGGCGGAGCCGCCTGCTGCGAGGGTGATCACCGTCGCGGCGAGCTTCACGGGGACGACGCTCGGATCGATACGGCCGGAGCGGGTGTGTACGGCTTCGATGACTTTTTCGGTCCCGTGTCCCTCGGCCTCCGGAGAGAGTTTTTTGATCAGCAGGGTGCTCGCCGCGAAGGCGAGCGGGAGAATGAGATAATAGTAGGAGAACCCTGAGGTGTAACTGATCGAGAGGTTGAGGAGTTTCAGGAATCCCGACGTCGCGAACCCGACGATGATGCCCACGATGGTCGCCAGACCGATCCATTTGGCAACGCTGAAAAAGAGTACAGTCTGTTCGCGTATCTTCTTTTGCATTTCCTTAGGGTGGGGAACAGATAGTGCGTTCACGCTCCCCGGCCGAAAATCATCCATATTCGGCGGAAAACGCCGTTCTGCCGGAAGGGTGGCGCGAAGGCTGGTATAATATTAAGGATTTCGGGCTGCCAAACAAGGAGTTTATTTCGGAGCGCCTCCGGACAGCGCCGTGACTTCTCCGGAGAAGTAGGCAATGAAGTCGTACCGGAACATAACCCTTCCCTGGCGCTGACAGCGGTCGAACAATTCTTCCAGCGCCGTCATGAGAGGTGCGAACCGGGGATGGCCGGGTGCGGGAGCGTACGACGAGGATATCACCCTCCCCCGTACCCCCTCAAAATCCATCACCTGCTCCCCACGGACGCGGACGGTCCCGACGGGGTCAGGGCTGAAGAAGTCGTTGATGATCGCGGGTGTGACGTTGCGGTGGTCGACCTGCCGGTAGTCGATGCTGTGTTCGAGGAGGAGGCGTTCGTAGCCCTCGAGGAACTCGTCCCCGGTGGTCTGCCGCTCGTACCAGACCAGGAGGACGGACCCTCCGGTTTTGAGGATACGGCGGAATTCCACCGCGGCGCGTTCGCGGTCGAACCAGTGGAACGCCTGCGCAGCGGTGATTACGTCCACCGAATGGTCCGCGAGGCCGGTCCTCTCCGCCTTCCCGGCAAGAACTTCGACGTTGCCGTGGGACGCCAGGTAGCCCCGGGCGTATTCCCGCATTTCGGGGTTTGGTTCGACGGCGAGGACTTTTTTCACCCTTGGCGCCGTCTGGGCGGCGAAGATGCCCGTCCCGCATCCGATGTCTGCGACCGTGGCGGACGGTGTGAAAACGCCCCCGGGGAGTTTGTGGAAGAGTTCCTCCGGGTAGCAGGGCCTGTGGAGTGCGTATGCCGAAACCCTGTCGGAAAAACGGCCGGTGGGGTCGGGCTTCCGGCGATGCGTGGTGTCGGTCATCCCGCTCCGTCCCTGGTCAGGACCCGTTGTGCCTGTACTTGATCACCCGGATTTTTTCGAGGGTCACGAGGCCCTCCTTCACGGTCTCGTCGAGGAACGGGAGCATCCTGCCGATGTTTTCCTCGGTGTCGACGATCTCCACGACCATGGGAAGGTCGGTGGAGAGCGCCAGGAGTTTGGCGGTGTGGATACGGCTCGCGGCGCCGTACCCCATGAGGCCGCGGAGGACTGTCGCGCCGGCGAGGTTCAGTTCGCGCGCCTTCAGGACGATCTGCTCGTGAAGCGGCTTGCCGCCGTGATGGTCCGATTCCCCGATGAAGATCCTCAGCAGCGTTGCGTTCTCAGGAAGTTTCATTGGCCCTCCCTCAGGCGAAGATTTTCATGATGAATCTTGAACAGTAGATGCCGAGTACGACCGCGGCGAGGCCCGCGACGTTGCCTGCGAGGATGTTGGCGGCGGCCAGCCTCAATTCCCCGTCCCGCAGGAGGTTCACCGATTCGAGCGTATAGGTGGAAAACGTCGTATAGGCGCCGAGGAACCCGAGGGCGAGGAAACTCCGCCATTCGACGGGAAGGAGGGACGCGTCGAAGGCCTCGATGAGGACGCCGATCAGGAACGATCCCGATACGTTGACGGCGAGGGTCCCCCAGGGGAACGATTCGTCCATGGACGAGTGGACGAAGTTCGATACGCCGTAGCGCGCGATCGCTCCGAGCGAACCCCCTGCGGCGATGAGCAGTATCTGTTTCACCCCCGCTCAGCCGCGGTATCTGACGCGCAGGCCGTCGGCTTCGAAGGGCCGGTCGTGTTCAACCTGGCCGATATTCGATTTTTCGGCGACGTACCAGCCGTCGTCGATTCCATTCGCCTTCACGATGGCGCTGAGCCAGCGGTCCTCCGGGTCGTTGACCCTTCCCGGGGACGAAGCGATCCTCAGGCCGTCCCTGACGAATTTCATCGCGAGTTCGTGAGTGGAAAAAGTGGGGGGGGTGTCGGTGATGTACCTGTTTTCCAGGATGTCGCGGATGGCCTCCTCGCAGAATTCCCTCTCGAGCCCGAGCGTCCGGCCGATTCGCATCATCATCGTCGTCTCGCTCTCGGTGATCTTGTGGTCCTGGCGGATGAGGAGCAGGAGCCCCTTGAAGTAATTTCCCGCG
>QJVY01000038.1 GCA_003235555.1 Ignavibacteria bacterium
ATATCGGTGTCATTGATGCTCGACACCCCCGCGGGTCGGGGTACCGCCATGCTCCTGATCGTCGCCGCATGGGCGACGGATTTTCTCGACGGGTACTATGCCAGGAAGAAGGGTGAAGTCACCGAACTGGAGACGATCCTCGATCCCGTCGCGGATAAAATCGCCGTGGGCGCCGTTGCGCTGATCCTCGCGGTGCAGGGCAGGGTGCCGGTCTGGTTCCCCGCGGTCGTCGTTGTTCGCGACCTCCTGATCCTGTCGGGAGGATATTATCTCTCGCGGAGGAAATCCCTGATTCTCCAATCGAACCGTCTCGGGAAATGGACCGCGGGCGTGCTGGCGCTGACGCTATTTGCCGCCCTCCCGGACGGGGGGTATTGGGGAGCGGTCCTGCGTGTTTTATTAACGGTGAGCGCGGTCATGATCGTCGTCTCGACACTCTCCTACGGCGGCAGGTTTTTCTCGGCCATCTCCGCGCCGCGCGCCACAAACCCGTAACAGCAATTTCATCGGAGCAACGCCTGTGGGCCTGTTCGACAAATTGAAATTCAACCGTCTCCGCGAAGGACTCTCCAAAACCCGAGAATCCCTCTTCGGAAAAGTGGAGCGGATGATCACGGCCAGGTCCAAAATCGACGACGAAGTCATCGACGATCTGGAGGAAATCCTGATCCGGTCTGACGTCGGCGTCAAAACGACCGAATCGGTGATCGGCAACATCCGGGAGAGGGTCAAAAAGGACCGGTACGAGGATTCCCGGGAACTCAACGTCCTGCTGAAGGACGAAATAGCCAAACTCACGGTGTACGGTGACGAAAATACCCCTGACCCCCTTGCCCTCCCCGAGGGGAAGAGACCGTTCGTGATGATGGTGGTGGGCGTCAACGGGGCCGGGAAGACGACGACCATCGGGAAACTCGCCGCACAACACAAGCAGCGGGGGAGACGTGTCGTGATCGCGGCGGCGGACACGTTCCGCGCGGCCGCGAACGAGCAACTGGAAGTGTGGGCGGAGAGGGCCGGAGTGCCGGTCGTCAGCCAGCAGCACGGTTCCGACCCCGCTTCCGTCGCATTCGACGCCCTCCAATCCGCCACGGCCCAGGGGGCAGATGTCCTGATCATCGACACCGCGGGGCGGCTCCATACGAAAGTGAATCTCATGGAGGAACTGAGGAAAATCGAACGTGTCCTCAGGAAACTGGACCCGGACGCGCCCCACCAGGTGCTTCTGGTACTCGACGCCTCCACGGGGCAAAACGGGCTGCAGCAGGCCCGTCAATTCGCGTCGGCGGTCGGCGTGAACGGCCTGGTGTTGACCAAACTTGACGGCACCGCCCGGGGGGGGATCGTCCTCGCCATTCGGAACGAACTGGGGATTCCCGTCCGTTTCATCGGGGTCGGTGAGCAGATCGACGATCTTCAACCTTTTGACGGGCGTATGTTTGTCGATGCGCTCTTCCAAAAATGAACCGGGGGGGAGGTTTCTCCCGGTTCGAGGTCCTGCTGAGGCCGAGGGATGTTTTCACGATCGCCAGGGGATCACGAACCACCGTCCCCACCATGATCGTCACCTACTCGAGGGACGGGATCACGGGATACGGCGAAGCCTCTCCCATCTCGAGGTACGATGAAACGATCGGGTCTGTCCGCACATTTTTCGATACGCTGGAGCCGGGATACCCGGAAGACCCGACGGACATCGGTTCGGCGATGAGCCGTCTGGACGCCCGTATTCCGGGGAACAACGCCGCGAAGGCCGCGGTCGACATCGCCCTCCATGACTGGAACGGGAAGCGCACGGGGTCGCCGGTCTGGAGGAGCCTGGGCCTCGACCCGACGCACTGCAACCGGAGTTCACTGACCATCGGCATCGACACCCCGGAAAGGGTGGGGAGGAAGGTCGCGGATGCCGCCTCCTTCGCCTCTCTGAAAATCAAGATGGGTGTCCCGGAGGAGAGGGATATCCTCCGGGCCGTGCGGAATGTCTCCGGGCAACCACTCCGTGTCGACGCAAACGAAGGATGGAAAACCCGAGAGGCGGCGCTGGAAGCTATCCGGTGGCTGGAGAGTGAAGGCGGAGTGGAACTGGTGGAACAGCCCATACCCGCCGGAAACCTCGCGGACGTGTCGTGGCTTCGCGAGAGGGTGGAGACCCCGATTTTCGCCGATGAGGACTTCATCAGGTCGGCGGACCTGGGCAAACTTGCCGGAGTATACGACGGCGTCAATATCAAGCTGATGAAAACGACAGGAATCATGGAAGCCGCGCGCGCCGCGCGACGGGCGAAGGATCTGGGATTGTCGGTGATGCTCGGGTGCATGATCGAGTCGTCGGTCGGAACGTCCGCCGCCGCGCAGATCGCCCCCCTCGCAGATTTCGTGGACCTCGACGGAAGCCTTCTGATAGAAAACGACCCGTTCGCCGGGAGGGTCGGTCCGGACGGCTCCGTCCGGCTCGGGGAGGAACCCGGAATCGGAGTGAGCGGGGAGTTGCCGTGAAAAAGGCCGCCCACGCCGTCCCGGGCAACCGGGTCATACATGTCCTGCCACAGGCCCTTGCGGACAGGATCGCCGCCGGAGAAGTGGTCCAGCGGCCCGCCTCCGCCGTGAAGGAACTCGTCGAAAACGCCGTGGATGCCGGTGCGCATTCGGTCACCGTACTCCTCAAGGATTCAGGCAAGACACTGATCCAGGTAACAGACGACGGGTCGGGTATGGGCTGGGAGGACGCTCTCTCCGCCTTCAGCCGGCATGCAACGAGCAAGATATCGGTTCCCGGCGACCTGGACAACATCACGACGCTGGGATTCCGCGGGGAGGCGCTCGCGGCGATCTCCGCCGTCTCGACGGTGGAGCTGAAGACCAAAACCGGGGTCGAGGAAACCGGTACCATGGTCCGGGTCGAGGGCGGTGCGGTGAAGGCGCATGAAAAGACGGGCTGCCCGACCGGGACAACGATTTCCGTCCGGAACCTCTTCTTCAATACCCCCGGTCGGCGGAAATTTCTCAAGAGCGACCGGACGGAGTTCCGGCACATCCTCGACGCCGTGCAGAGGGCGGCCCTCTCGAGACCTGACCTCGCGTTCACCCTCGTGAGCGACGGCGACACCATCCTGAAATCACCCGCCGGCGGCGCCGCGTCCCGGATGGAGGACGTCTTCGGCAAGAAACAGGCGTCGGGTCTGATCGAATTTTCGGACGGGGCGGGCCCCCTGAAGGTCTCGGGGTTCCTCGGCCGTCCCCGGTTCGCCCGCAAAGGACGACCCGAGCAGTACATCTTTCTCGACGGCAGACCGATCGCCTCCAGGGCCATCGGTCACGCTGTGTACCGTGCCTACGAGCATCTCCTCGAAAAAAGCAGTTTTCCCTTTTTTGTCATCTTCCTGACGTGTGAGAGGGGGACCGTGGACGTGAATGTCCACCCCTCAAAACTCGAAGTGAAATTCGAGGACGAGAGTCTCGTCTACCGTTCCGTCCTCTCGGCGGTGAAGCGGGCCCTCGGTGCCCACGACCTCCGCACGGAGATGGCCCCGGCACCGGGGACGAACGGGGAGGGGCTCAGCTTTTCCCAGGTCATCTCTGAGCCGTCTGCCAGGTCCAGGGATCCCTGGCGGTCGCCGGCACACGATTCCGGGCCACCGGCCGACCTGTTCAGGGGCCACCCGGCCGACGGGGAGGAGGGAGCGGAGCCTCCTCCACCGGGGACCGAACACGGCCAGGTATGGCAGGTTCATGACAAGTATATCATTTCCCCCACACCGGAGGGGGTTCTGATCGTCGACCAGCACGCCGCGCACGAAAGGATCATCTACGAGAAGGCCATCGTGCGGTTCGAATCCCGCGCGGGTGAGTCGCAGGAACTTCTCTTCCCCCAGACCATCGAACTGAGCCCGGCCGATGCGGCCCTGGTGGGTGATCTCCTGCCGCTCCTCGGGAAGCTCGGATTTGTCCTGAAAATGTTCGGGGCGAGGACCCTCATCATGGAAGGGGTACCTTCCGACATCCGGCCCGGGGATGAATCCTCGATACTCGCTGAGGTCCTGGCCCTCTACAGGGAGGACGAACAACGTCTGAAACTCGATCCGCGCGAACAACTCGCGAAGTCCTATTCCTGCAAAGCCGCGGTCAAGGCGGGAGACCGTCTGAAAAGCCCGGAGATGACGTCTCTGATTGAACAGCTCTTTCGTACCGAAGTCCCCTACGTCTGTCCGCACGGCCGGCCTGTCATGGTGAAACTGTCACTCTCGGAGCTGGACAAGAGGTTCGGCAGGACCTCCTGAAAGATGTCCCCCGGGCCGGAACCCGTCCGGCGGTCACCCCCCCGGATTCCCCTCCAGGAACCCCTTTCCTGTTTGAAAAACAAGTGAGAAATCGTATCTTAATTCATTAATTAAGGGTATTTTAGGAAGGGAATCATGGGGCACAACAGCAACGAGTTCCGTACGATGAAGCAGAAATGGAATTCTGCGGCCTCCGATCCGTCGAAAACGCGTCCGGTGAAATTTACCACCGTGTCCGGCGAGGAGGTGGGTCTGATGTACACGCCCGACGACATCGCCCACCTGAATTACATGACCGACATCGGGTTCCCGGGAGAGTTTCCCTACACCCGGGGAATCCACCCCAACATGTACCGGGGGAAGCTCTGGACGATGCGTCAGTTTGCGGGGTTCGGGACCCCCGAGGATACCAACGAGCGGTATCATTACCTCCTGAACCACGGGCAGACGGGCCTCTCGGTCGCGTTCGATCTGCCGACCCTCATGGGTCGTGACGCCGATGATCCCCAGGCGGAGGGAGAGGTGGGAATCTGCGGGGTATCCGTGAGCTCCCTGGCGGACATGGAGACCCTCTTCAACAGGATCAACCTCGCCGATATCTCCACCTCGATGACCATAAACGCACCGGCGGCCATGCTGCTGGCGTTTTATCTCGCGGTCGCCGAAAAACAGAAGGTCCACCCGGCCCAGTTGCGGGGGACCATCCAGGCGGACATCCTCAAGGAGTACATTGCGCAGAAAGAGTGGATCTATCCGCCCCACCCCTCCATGCGACTCATCACCGACATGTTCGAGTATTGCACGAGGGAGATGCCGCAGTGGAACCCCATCTCGGTGAGCGGCTACCACATCAGGGAGGCGGGTTCGACCGCGGTTCAGGAACTGGCCTTCACGCTCGCCGACGGGTTCGCGTACGTGGAGGCGGGCATCGCCAAGGGGCTCGATGTCGACGCCTTCGCCCCGAGGCTCTCCTATTTTTTCAACTCCCACCTCGACTTTTTCGAGGAGATCGCGAAGTTCCGCGCCGCCCGGAGGATCTACGCGAGGCGGATGAAGAACAAATACGGCGCGAAAAATCCAAAATCCTGGATGCTGAGGTTTCACACGCAGACGGCGGGTTGTTCACTCACGGCCCAGCAGCCGGAGAATAATATCGTCCGGACGGCGTACGAGGCGCTCGCGGGCGTACTGGGGGGAACGCAGTCGCTCCACACGAATTCCATGGACGAGACCCTGGCGCTTCCCTCTGAAAAAGCGGTCAAAATCGCACTGCGCACGCAGCAGATCATCGCCCACGAGATCGGCGTGACCAACACCATCGACCCGCTGGCGGGCAGCTATTTTGTGGAGGCCCTCACGGATAAGATGGAGAAAGAGGCAGAATCATATTTTGAAAAAATCGATTCGCTCGGCGGGGTCATCCCCGCGATCGAAGCGGGCTTTTTCCAGAGGGAAATAGCCGAGGCGGCCTACCGGTATCAGCAGGAGCTCGACCGGAGGGAAAAGATCATCGTCGGCGTAAACGATTACGTCGAGGA
>QJVY01000063.1 GCA_003235555.1 Ignavibacteria bacterium
GCCCGGGCTCCGGATGTCCTCCCACCGGTCGATCGCCCACCGGCCCTGCGGATCGCTCACCAGGTGGAGCAGCATGTTCCCCTGCACGAAGCGGGGCGCCTGCAGGTCACTGTGCGGGAAGTAGAGCGAATAGCGGATGGTGTAGGTCGAGTCCGCGAAAAAATTCGAGTTCTGGACCGAATCGGTGAGCACCGGCACCCCGTCGAGCCTCGATCCCATGCTCCGGAAATACCGGTTCTCCTCGACGAGCGTCCACTGAGGAAAATTCGCCCCGACGTCCCCCGACGGAATGAACTCATAGGGGTACAGCGTGGTGTCGGCGAAACACCTCAGGTAATTGTCGGGGTTGGACTCGGAGATCGCCGCCCTGAGGTTCCTCAGGACGGTCTCGGGTGTGACGGGCGGTTCGAAGTTCGAGTTCGACGACGTGGGGGGTTCCGGATCCCTCGTGTCGAAAATGTTGCACCCCGCGACGGCCAGCAGGGCGATCATGACGGCCAGTGGCCGGATCACACCGCCACCCGTCCCTCGAGGGCGCGGGCCAGCGTCGCCTCGTCGGTGAATTCCAGGTCGCCGCCGACCGAGATCCCGCGCGCGAGCCGCGTGACGGGGACCCCGATCGGTTTCAGCAGCTTTGTCAGGTAGATGGTGGTTGCCTCCCCCTCGATGGTGGCGCTCAGCGCGAGGATCACCTCTCCGACCCCCTTCCCCACGCGCGGGAGGAGTTCGCGGACCCTGAGTTCCTCCGGGCCGATCCCCTCCAGCGGCGAGAGGCATCCCCCGAGGACGTGGTAGAGCCCGCGGTATTCGCTTGTCCGTTCGATGGCGATGACGTCGTTCGGTTCCTCCACGACGCAGATGATCCCGGGATCCCGCCTCGGCCCCGAGCAGATCGGGCACGGGTCGGTCTCCGTGAAGTTCCAGCAGACCGAGCAGTACTTCATTTTTTCTTTCAGGTCCAGGAGGGCTCCCGCGATTTCCCTGACCTCCCCCGCGGGAAGCTTCAGGATATAGAGGGCGAGACGCTGGGCGGACTTCCGTCCGATCCCGGGCAGCCGGGTGAATTCTTCGATGAGCCGCTGGAGGGAATCCGACGGGCGGGGCATGGGGAGGCGCGAGGTCCTTCCGTTTACATTCCGGGAAAATTCAGGCCGGGAATGCGCGGGAGCGCCCCGGCGGTCACTTTGTTCATTTCCTCCTGCGCCAGCCGCTGGGATTCTTCGAGTCCCTTGTTCACGGCCGCGACGATCAGATCCTCGAGCATCTCGATATCGGCGGGATCGACGACCTCCTTCTCCATGGAAATGCTCACGAGCTGCTGTTTCCCGTTGACGGTGACCTTCACCATTCCTCCGCCGGAGTCGGCCGAAACGGTTTTCTGTTCGAGTTCGGCCTGGACCTGCGCCATCTTCTCCTGCAGTTTCTGGACCTGCTTCATCATCCCCTGCATGTTCGGCGTCGACATGGTGATACAACCCCTATAGTTGTGGATGCACGTTGTGGCCTCACGGAGACCCGGCAACCCCCCCGGGCGGGAGAGTGATGGACTCAAGCGGTCAATATATCCATTTTCGTTGGGAAAATCAACCAATTCGATACTTTAAGAGACCTCGGAAACTTATTCAGTATCCTGAATGTAAGATAGATGGAGGGTGGGCCAAAATCTTGACTTTACTTTCTAAATACGTTACCTTTTACAACCAATATCCCCATTCCCATTGAAATTTAGAGAGTCCTCAATTTTCCGAAGCCGCCGCAATGCACCCGGCGGGAGGACCGATTCCGATCGTCAGGACGATATCCGACGCCGGGAGAACATTCCCGCGCATATCGCTGTCATCATGGACGGAAACGGCCGCTGGGCCCAGCAAAGGGGCCTTCCGCGCATCGCCGGGCATAACGAGGGGGTCGAATCGGTCCGGGACACCGTGGAGGCGTGCGGTCAGCTGGGGGTGAAATATCTCACACTCTACGCCTTTTCGATAGAAAACTGGAAACGCCCCGACGACGAGGTCTCCCTCCTGATGCGCCTGTTGATGCGGGCACTGAGGGATGAAACGGACAAACTCCACAGGAACAACGTCCGGGTGAGCACGATCGGGGAGACCTCCTCCCTTCCGCGTGAGGTGCGCGACGAGCTCCTCGACACGATCACGCGCACCGGGAACAACACCGGACTCAACCTCTGCCTCGCGCTCAGTTACAGCGGCAGGTGGGACATCACACGGGCGGTCCGCTCGATCGTCGAATCCGTGACGGGCGGGAAAACCGACCCGGGCTCCATCACCGAGGAGGTGTTCGCGGGGCACCTCTCCACGAGAGAGATGCCGGACCCCGACCTCCTCATCCGCACGAGCGGCGAAAACCGGATCAGCAATTTCCTCCTCTGGCAGACCGCCTACTCCGAGCTCTACATCAGTAAACTCTACTGGCCCGAATTCCGCAGGGAAGAATTGTACAACGCCATCGAAGATTACCAGCACCGGGAAAGACGTTTCGGAATGGTCAGCGAACAGGTCAGACCAGACCCGGTACCTCCCCCTCCTCCCGGGAGAATCGAACTGAAGAATGTTTCCGAGCTGTAGGCGCACCCTTCCAGGCCTCACCATCCTCCTGCTCCTCCTGTTCCAGCTTCCGGCGACCGGACAGGAGCAGAAGGGGGAGACCATGAGGATCCTGGGGATCTCCGTCACGGGGAACAATCCGGGGACAGGGACGGAGGCCGCGGCCATCATCTCCAACTCCGGATTGAAGACCGGGGATGTCATCCAGGTCCCCGGGGATCAGCTGCGGCAGGCCATGGGCCGTCTCTGGGCCCTGAAGATATTTTCGGACATCCGGATTTCCGTCGACAAACGGGTGGATGACGGGGTCTACCTGCTCATCACGGTGGCGGAATACCCGAGGCTCGACTCCCTCGTCTTCGACGGGAACGACGACATCGACGAGGACGACCTCCGGTCGGCGACCGGAGCCGTCACCGGCCAGATCCTGACACCCGACGACATCCGCCGGATGAGCGCGTCGATCCTCGACAAGTACCACGAGGAGGGGAAACTCCTCGCGACGGCAACGCCCGAGACGGCCCGGACCGACGTCGCGCGTCCGAACGCTGTCACGCTGACGTTCCGTATCGAGGAGGGGCCGTCCGTGTCCATCGACAGGATCTTCGTCGAGGGGACCTCGGCCTTCGAGCCCGACGAGGTGGCCGGCCAGATGGAGGACACCGGTGAAAAAACGTGGTGGCACTTCTGGTCGAGTCCCGACTTCGACGAGGCGAAGTACCGGCGGGACAAGGAGCGGATCGTGGCGTTCTACCGGAAGCACGGGTACCTGGACGCCGAAATCGTTTCCGATTCGACCTGGTATTCGGAGGACAGGGAAAAAATCTCCCTCCGGATCACGGTCTCCGAGGGCCCGCAGTATTTCGTCCGGAAGATCACCTGGGAAGGGAACACCGTCTACAATTCGGCGGTGCTCGACTCCCGCCTGCAGTTTTTCAGCGGAAACGTCTTCGACCAGGAGCGGTTCGAATCGAACCTGAGGGGGAACGCCGAACAGAGCGACGTCGCGTCGCTCTACCTGGACAACGGCTACCTGACCTTCGGGATGGACCCCGAGATCCGCCGCGTGGGCCCCGACAGCGTCGACATCATCATCCGCGTCTACGAACGGAACCAGTACCGCATCGGGAGGGTCGAGGTGAGGGGCAACACCAAGACAGAGGACAAGGTGATCAGGCGCGAGCTCTTCACGAGGCCCGGGGATTTTTTCAACCGATCGCGCATCATCAGGAGCCTCCGGCAGCTCTCGCAGTTGAATTATTTCAACCCCGAGAACCTGAGGCCCGATTATACGCTGAACGACGACAACGAGACGGTGAACCTCGTCTACCAGGTCGAGGAGAAATCGAGCGACAACGTGAACGCCTCGGTGGGGTACAGCGACGCGTTCGGGGTGACCGGAGCACTCGGATTCACCATCACCAATTTCTCGCTCTCGAACCCGCTGCAGGGGGGAGCGGGACAAATTTTCAATTTCGAGTGGCAGTTCGGCGAAGGGAGCCGGTACAGGACGTTCTCACTCGGATTCACCGAACCGTGGCTCTACGGTTCGCCGACGACCCTCGGAGTCAGCCTCTTCGACACACGCCAGATCTACGTCTACGACCTGCGGCAGACTGGGCTCTCGGTACGGCTGGGGCGGCGGCTCAACTGGCCAGACAATTATTTCCGCGTGGACTGGAACTTCCGGTTCCAGAACAACGACGTGAGGGACAACGGCGGGAACTATCTCATCGCCACCGGCAAGACCACGCAGTACGGCATCACCGGGACCCTGTCGCGCAACAGCACCGACAGCCCGATCTTTCCGTCGGAGGGATCCAGCGTGGCCCTTTCCGCGGAGATCGCCGGCGGCCCGCTCCTCCCCGGCAACGTGGAGTTCCACAAGTGGATCTTCTCGGCGGACTGGTACACGAGGCTCTTCGCCTCCGACAGGGTGGCGCTCTCCCTCTCGTCACTGTTCGGATACCTCGACGGGCTGACCGCCGACGCCAACATTCCCCCGATCGAGTATTTCTACATGGGGGGCACCGGCGTGGGTTACGTGTCGACCACCCAGCTGAGGGGGTACGAGGACCGCAGCGTGGGACCGCGGGACCGCGTGAACCAGCCGGTCGGCGGCCGGGTCATGGACAAGTTCATGGCGGAGCTGCGCTTCGCCCTCACGCTCAACCCGATCCCGATTTACCTCCTCGGATTCACCGAGGCGGGAAACGTTTTCGCAGATTTCAGGCACACCGATCTCTTCGACCTCAAACGTTCGTACGGGTTCGGCGCGAGGCTGCTGATCAACCCGATCGGGATGGTCGGCTTCGATTACGGGTACGGGGCGGACGACGTGTATCCGCTCGACGGCCAGCCGGACGGTTGGCGTTTCCACTTCCAGTTCGGCAAGGGTTTCTAGATCCAGACAACATCATCATCAACAAGACGAGGTTACCGTGATAAAGATTTCATCATTCCTGATCATCCTGGCGCTTACCGCGGCGCCCTTCCTCACACCCAGCGCGGCGGCGCAGGCGACGAGCATGAAAATCGGCTTCGTGAATTCCGCCGAGGTCCTCATGGGTTACCCGGCGGCACAGGAAATCAACAAGCAGCTCGACGGGATCGCCCGCGGATGGCAGGCGGAGCTCGAAAAAATGAGCAGGGAGCTCCAGACGAAATACGCGGATTTCCAGAAGAAGGAACCGCTCCTCAAGGACGAGGAAAAACAGCTGCGCCGGCAGGAACTCGTGGAGCTGGAAAACAGGGGCATCGCCTACCGCCAGGACAAGTTCGCCTCCGACGGGGAACTCGCGCGGTTGACGGATTCGCTGCTGACGCCGATCAAGCAGAAGGTCATCCGGGTGATCGAACAGGTGGCCGCGGACGAGAAACTGGACTTCATCTTCGACCGTAACGACCAGATCATGGTCGTCCTCTACGGCGACCCGAAGTACGATTACACCAATCTGGTCATCGACAAACTCAAGCGCGGCAAGTAGGCGCGCAACCAACCGCACCCACGACAACACAACACATCACCGAGGTCGGCATGAAAAATCGAACCGTACTCCCCCTCCTGGCGGCGCTGTTCTCCGCCCTGCTCGTCCTGCCAGCGGCGCTGGACGCGCAGATGAAGATCGGGTGGTTTAACTCGGCTGCGATCATGGAGAAACTTCCCGAGGCGCAGGACGCCCAGCACCAGATCGACGGTCTGATCGCGGACTGGCAGGAGGAACTCGCCACCATGCAGAACGAGTGGCAGCAGAAATACGAGGAATACCAGACCAAGAAGCTCATCATGACCGACCAGCTCCGGGCGGCCGCGGAGAAGGAGCTGCAGGACATGGACAGGAAGATCATCGAGTACAGGAACAAGAAGTTCGGCCAGAACGGCGAGCTGTTCGCCAAGCAGAACGAACTCATGAAACCGGTGCAGAACAAGATCTTCAAGGTCCTGGAGGAGATCGCCGCCGACGAGGAGTACGACTACATCTTCGACAAGAGCGCGGACGTTCTCCTGATGTACACCAACGAGAAGTACGATCTCACACCGGTCATTTTCGACCGGATGGTGTCGTTCAACAAATAACCATGCGTCTTTCCGACGTCGCGAAGATGCTCGGCGGGAGCCTCGACGGCGACCCTTCGGCGGATATCCGCGGCCTGGCCGCCATCGAGGATGCCGGGCCGTCCGAACTGACATTTCTCGCAAACCCGAAGTACCGGAAATTCCTCGACACGACCGGGGCGGCCGCTGTCCTCGTCCCCGAGGGCGCGGACGCCGCGACCCTCCGCCGGAAGGGAGGACCTGCGCTTCTCCGCGTGGCGGACCCCTACAGGGCGTTCCTCCTGCTCGCGGACGAGTTCTACCCCCCCGCGCCGGAACCCGCCCCGGGGATCCATCCCTCGGCCGTCGTCGCCGGGACGGCCGTGCTCGGAAAGGACTGTTCGATCGGGGCGCACGCGGTGATCGGGGACGGCTGCATCCTCGGCGACCGCGTTTCAATCTCCCCCGGGTCGGTCATCGATTCGGCGGTCCGCATCGGCAGCGACACGCGGATCATGGAAAACGTGGTCGTGAAGTCCTCCACCAGAATCGGCGAGCGGGTGACGCTCCACCCCGGGTGCGTCATCGGAGGTGACGGGTTCGGGTTCACCCCCAAAAGCGACGGGAGCCACGAAAAAGTCCCGCAGCGGGGGATCGTCGTGATCGGTGACGACGCCGAGGTCGGATCGAACTGCACGATAGACCGCGCGATGATCGGCGAGACCAGGATCGGCAGGGGCGTGAAGCTCGACAATTTGATTCAGATCGGTCACAACGTCGTGATCGGTGACCATACCGTGATCGTGGCCCAGACCGGCGTCGCCGGCAGCACGAGGATCGGGGAACAGTGCATGATCGCCGGCCAGGTGGGCATCGTCGGCCATCTCCGCATCGCGGACAGGGTGAAGATCGGCGCACAGGCCGGCGTCTCCCGTTCACTCGGGGAGACCGGTGGAACCTATTCCTCCTCCCCCGCGAAGGAACACCGCCGCGCCATGCGGATCGAAGGGGGCATCAGGCAGCTCCCCGAGATGATCACCGAACTTCGGGCCCTCCGCGAGGAGGTGGACCGTCTCCGCGGTTCCCGGGAGGGCACGAGTACCCCATCAGGCGAAAAGGATCCATCATGAACAAGCATCAACAGACCATTTCGAAGCCGGCCACGCTCTCCGGTGTCGGCCTGCACACCGGCGTCACGACCCAGCTGACTTTCACCCCGGCCCCCGCCGATTCGGGCATCCGCTTCAAACGGGTGGACCTCCCCGGCGGACCGGAGATCCCCGCGCTCGTCGATCACGTAGTCGAGGTGGCGCGCGGGACGACGCTCTCGGTGGGCGACGCGAAGGTGCACACCGTCGAACACGTGCTGGCGGCCCTCGTGGGGCTCCAGATCGACAACGTCGTCATCGAGGTGAACAACGTCGAGCCGCCCATCTGTGACGGGAGCTCCAGGCCGTTCGTGGACGCCCTCGTCGCGGCCGGGCTGGAACCCCAGGAGGCCGAACGGGATTATTTCGTCGTCGAGGAGACCATCCGCCACACGAACGAGGCCCAGGGCGTCGACATCGTGGCCCTCCCCACCGACGATTACCGCCTCACGGTCATGATCGATTACCAGAACCCGGTGCTGGGAAGCCAGCACACGGGCCTCTTCAATCTCGAGAAGGAATTCGTCTCCGATTTTTCCGACGCGCGGACGTTCTGTTTCCTCCACGAGGTCGAAACCCTCCACACGCAGGGCCTCATCCGGGGGGGCAATCTCGACAACGCCATCGTCATCGTCGACCAGGACCTGACGCAGGCCGAGGTGAAGCGGATCACGAAGAAACTGGGGATCCAGGAGTCCGTGGTCATGGTGAAAAACGGCGTGCTCAACAACCGGGAGCTCCGGCACAAGAACGAGCCCGCGCGTCACAAACTCCTCGACCTCATGGGCGACCTCGCCCTCTCGGGGGTCACGCTGAAGGCACAGGTGCTCGCGGCGCGCCCGGGGCACGCGGCGAACGTGGAGTTCGCCAGGAAGATCCGCAAGCTCCACCAGCAGCGCAGGCTCGTGAAAAAATACCAGTTCGACGACAAAGCCGGGGTAGTCTTCGACGTCAACGCCCTCCAGAGCATCCTCCCCCACCGGTACCCCTTTCTCCTGGTGGACAAGATCATCGAATTCGTCATGGACGAGAGGATCACCGGCGTGAAGAGCGTCACCCTCAACGAATGGTTCTTCCAGGGGCACTTCCCGGGCAGGCCGGTGATGCCCGGGGTCCTCATCATCGAGGCCATGGCCCAGACCGGAGGCGTGCTCCTGCTGAACGGCGTGGAGAAACCCGGCGAAAAACTGGCGATGTTCACGAGCATCAACAACGCCAAGTTCCGTCGGCCCGTGGTGCCCGGAGACCAGCTCGTCATGGAGGTCGTCATGAAGAACAGGCGGAGCAGGCTCGCGCTGATGAACGCGCGCGCGTTCGTCGACGGTGAACTCGTCGCCGAGGCGGACCTGAGCGCAGCGATCGTCGACCGCGCGGCGGACAACAACCGTAAAGACGAGCCGCAATCATGAGCGTCACCGTCGACAACAGGGCCGTCGTCGACCCCGGGGCACAGCTCGAACCGGGCGTGGTCGTCGGGCCGTTCGCCGTCATCGAAGAAAACACGGTCATCGGGGCCGGGACGGTGATCGGTTCACACGCCCTCGTGGCATCGGGGGCCCGCATCGGCAAGGATTGCCGGATCCATCACGGCGCGGTGATCGGCAGCCCCCCCCAGGACCTCAAGTTCCGCGGCGAACAGACGACGCTCGAGATCGGTAACCATACCACCGTGCGCGAGTACGCGACCCTCAACCGTGGCACGTCCGAGCGGGGCAGGACAACGATCGGCAGCCACTGCTTCATCATGGCGTACGCCCACGTCGCGCACGACTGCTCGGTGGGGAACAACGTCATCCTGGCGAACTCGGTGAACATGGCCGGACACGTCGTCATCGAGGACTTCGTGGTCATCGGCGGCCTCGTCCCGGTGCATCAGTTCGTGAGGATCGGCCGTCATGCGATGATCGGCGGCGGGTTCAGGGTCCCCAAGGACGTCCCGCCGTACATTCTCGCCGGGCAGGAACCGCTCGTCTTCCAGGGTCTCAACCTCGTCGGACTGAAAAGAAGAAATTTTTCGAGAGAGAGCCTCGACCTCCTGAGGAAAACCTACCAGATCATCTACGACTCCAACCTCAACGTCAGCCAGGCCATCGAACGGATTCGCGGGGAAATCACCCAGACCGAGGAGGTCGCGGTACTCGTGGAATTCATCGAAAAAAGCAAACGGGGCATCATCGGTACGCGTCGATGACCCTCAGGGTGATCATCGACGGACCGGCACCCGGCGCCCGGAACATGGAGGCGGACTCCGCCCTCGCCGCGGCGCTCGACCGCGGGGAGATTCCGCCGACGCTCCGCCTGTATTCCTGGAATCCACCGGCGCTCTCCATCGGCTATCACCAGTCAACCGGGGATTTCGACGTCGGGACACTGCGCGGCGCGGGCATCGACATCATCCGGCGTCCCACCGGTGGCCGTGCGATCCTCCACTGGCACGAACTGACCTATGCGATCGTCCTCCCCCTCTCTGCGGGTACCCCCCGGGCGCTCTACGAACGGGTCCACGGCGCCCTCCTCGCGGGGATCACGTCCATGGGCATCGGGGCGGAACTCGGAGGATCCGACGAGGGTCTTCGCGGGGCGTACGAAACCCCCGGGGGCGTGGCCTGCTTCTCCCGTTCCGTCCGTTCGGAAATCCAGGCGGGGGGGAAAAAACTCGCCGGAAGCGCACAGAGAAAAACGGGGGCCGTCATCCTGCAGCACGGCTCGTTCCTCCTCGGGAGACAGCACCGTCGCCTCGCGGAATTCATCCGCCGCACCGACGGCGGGGCGGCGCTGCCGGATTTCGCCTCCGGCACGACGGAGGCCGAGACCATCCTCGGCCGCCCGGTATCGTTTGCGGAGGCCGCGGACGCGGTCGCCGAGGCATTCACCACCCGTTTCGCCGCCGGGGACCGCCCACCCATGACCGTCCCGCAGGCGGAAGTCCCCGCATAGAGCGTCATTCCAGGAACCGCGATGAAAAAACAGAACAAAACCGACAAGCCCCGCGTGGTCACGACCAAGACCGTCACGACCATGAAAAAAACGGGGGAGAAGATCACCATGCTGACCGCCTACGACTACCTCGTGGCCAAAAACCTCGACCGGGTGGGGATCGACATCATCCTGGTCGGCGATTCCCTCGGCAACGTCGTCCACGGTTACGACACGACCCTCCCGGTGACCATGGACGACATGATCTACCACGCGAAGGCCGTCAAGGGTGCGGTGAAAAACGCGCTGATCGTCGTGGACATGCCCTTCATGTCCTTCCAGGCCAGCCTCGACGACGCCGTCCGCAACGCGGGGCGCATCATGAAGGAAGTGGGCGTGGGGGCGGTGAAACTCGAGGGGGGGGCGTACCTCTCCGAGATCGTCAGGCACCTCGTGCGGATCGGGATCCCGGTCATGGGGCACCTCGGCCTGACACCGCAGGCGATCAATAAATTCGGGACGTACGAGGTCCGGGCGCAGGACCGCGCCGAGGCGGATGAACTGATCAGGGACGCGAAGGCGCTGGAGAAGGCGGGGGTGTTCGCGATCATCCTGGAGAAAATCCCGTCGGCACTGGCGAAGCGGGTGACGGCGGCCGTCTCCGTCCCGACGATCGGCATCGGGGCGGGCCCCCATTGTGACGGACAGGTGCTGGTGGTCTATGACATGCTCGGGCTTACCGAGGAATTCCGCCCGCGTTTCGTCCGCCGGTACGAAGAGCTAGGGGAAACGATGCGGAACGCCTTCACCCGATATATCAGGGACGTCAGGGGAAAGAAATTTCCCGGCCGCGAGGAGAGTTATTGAGCCCGCGGCGGACCGGTAAAAAACCCTCCATCCTCGTTTCGAACGACGACGGGATCGACGCGCCCGGCCTCGACGCCCTCGTCCGGGAACTGAAAAAAATCAGCACGGTGACGGTCGTCGCCCCGGACAAGCAGAGGAGCGCCGTGGGACACGCCATCACGATGAACTATCCCCTGAGGGTGAAAAAATATTTCAAAGACCGCTCCCTCTTCGGTTACGCGGTCGAGGGGACACCCGCCGATTGCGTCAAGCTCGCGATCCGCTGCCTGATGGACTCCCCCCCGGACCTGATGATCTCCGGCGTCAACCACGGCGCCAACACGGCGGTGAACATCATCTACTCCGGAACGGTGTCGGCCGCCACCGAGGGGGTCCTCCTCGACGTCCCGTCGATCGCGGTTTCCCTCACCACCTACGGGGAGGCGGACTTCAGGCCGGCCGCGGGGTTTTCGAGGCGTCTCGCCCTGCACGTGCTGCGCACCGGACTTCCGGCAGGAACCCTGCTCAATGTCAATGTCCCGGCGGTGAAGGGTTCCCGGATCCGCGGCGTGAAGATCACCCGGCAGGGAAACTCGCGGTGGGACGACACCTTCGACGTCCGGGTGGACCCGAACAACAATACCTATTACTGGCTGACCGGGAAACTTGACGTCCTCGACAAGACCGACGACACCGACGTCATCGCCGTCAGGCGGAATTACATTTCGGTGACGCCGATCCAGTACGATCTCACCGACTACAAAACGCTCAGGAAAATCAGGGGCTGGAAAATCCCTGTTTCCTGAACCGGCGGCGTCCGGGCCTTCTACGAAAGAAGAAAGGTCACGATCGAACCCGCCACCGTCCCCTTCACGATCCACTCCGTCGTCCGCGGGTGGCTTTTCTTCACCGAATTCCATCCCCGCGCGAAGAGGTACATCACCACGATGAGACCGGCCGCGACGGCGGCGCACGCGGCGGTCCCCATCCCCTCCGGGAAGAGCCGGACGAAACTCCATTCGAAGTCCTTTCCGTACACGATGATCAGGTGCCAGTAGTACACCGGGAGGGACTCTCGTCCGAACAACCCCGCCGCCCGGCCAACCGGCCCCGTGCCCCCGCGCACGGCCAGCCAGACGCCGCACATCACCAGGATCACCGTGGCAAGCCGCACGACCACGTACTCCGCGCTCCAGTACCAGAAGGCGTCCCCCCCGTAGTGCGGCAGGGTGAGAAAACCGATCACCGTCCCTCCCGCGAGGGCGGCTCCCGCAGGGAGCGCCATCGCCCTGATAGGGCGCGCCTCCTCCCCCGCAACGGCGCCGCGCATGAAGAACAACCCGGACGCGAAACCTGCGGCAGGGTACGCGGCCCAGGGGACGACCGTGAAGAGCGACATCTCACGGGAAAAATAGGCGTTGATCCACACAGGCAGGCTATCTCCCCACCCTGAAAAAGCCGGGGTGGAACCCGCGACCGCTCCGGCGGCGATCACGGCCGTGGCGATCATCCAGCCTGCGACAATCCGCCCGCGGGCGGTACGGAACAACAGCGCGGCCCCGAGGAGGAGGAGCAGTGACACCGCGATCACCTGGAGGATGTCCACCCCGAAGAAGCCCGACCGGACCGCGGCGGGAAGATCGAGCATGCCCCTCATCGAGAAGACGGGTACGTGCATGCTGTACCCGACGAGCATGATAAACAGGATTTTTTTCAGGAGGGTGGTTGTCAGCGCCCTTCCCGGCGGGACGTCCGGGGCGCGCCTCGAGAGGGAGATGGCGAAGCCGAGGCCCGCGCAGAAGAGGAAGGCCGGGGCGACCAGGCCGTTGACGAACGTCAGCGCGGCGCGCAGAAGCCCTCCCCCCTCCCGCGGGAGGAGGAGCGCGTTGACGGTGTGTGTTTCGATCATGAAGACGACGGCCAGCCCGCGGAGGACGTCGATGAAAGGGTAGCGCGGCGGTTTCGCGCCGGGAACGGAAGTGTTAATGGCCCCCCCCGGATATCCCGTCGACGGCCAGGACCTCCCTCGCGCGCCCGAGCACCGCCCTGTCCGTGGAAAACACCACGCCGTCGTCCTTCACACCCAGGATCGGCATCAGCCCCTCCCTGGAGACCTCCTCCCCGGGGACAGATACGAGCCTCGCCCGTCCCTGGACGAGCTCTTCGGAGATGTGGCTGATGTCCAGCGCACAGTCGAAATGCTGGTTCCCCTTGATCATCGAAAGGGGAAACTTCTGGCCCACCCCCCCGCGGGTATGTCTGAACTGGTACACCCGGTCCTTGTCGAACTGCTCGGCGGCCGCGAGGCACGCCAGCGAATTCAATTCGTTGTTCGTCGTGGCGGCCGTGAACGCGCCGTATTTTCCGTACTCCGGATCGTCCCACGTCGCGGGGTCCAGGACGTCCCCCCGGAAGGTGGGGATGCCGTTGTTCTCGGCCCAGAAGAGGTTGCTCTGGTTCGAATCCATGATCGCGGCGGGGACCCTGGCCCCCTGGAGGGCCTTCGCGAGGGCGACGGTGAGGCCGTTCCCCCCCAGGAACAGAACGCCCGCGGTACCTGATTTCCCGACGTTGAGGAGCCGGGCGAGCGGGGCCGCCCAGATACCCTGGACGAAGACCGTGACGCCGATGGTCAGGAAGGTCAGCGAGGAAATCAGCGTCGCGTCCCCGAGGCCGTGCATCTGCATCGTGAAGGAGAAGAGGGACGCCACCGCCGCAGCGACGATCCCGCGCGGTGCGATCAGCCCGAGGAAGATTTTTTCGCCGCGCGTGACCGTCGGTTCCCGGACCGACGACCAGACGTTCAGCGGGCGCACGATCAGCATCAGTACGACGACGACGAGGACCCCCCGGAAACCCAGGGAACCGATGTCCGCCAGGCGGAGGTGCGCGGCGAGGACGACGAAGAGGCAGGACACCAGCAGGACGGTGAGTTTTTCCTTGAACCCCCTGATGTTCCCGAGGTTCGGTACGCCCAGGTTTCCCAGCACGATCCCCGCGATCGTGACGCTCATGATACCCGATTCGCGGATGACCAGCTCCGAGGCCCCGAAGATCAGGAAGACGAACGCGAAGACGACCAGGTTGTTCAGGGTCTCCCCGAGCTTCATGCGCATGAGCCTGGTCATCACCACTCCCCCGACGAAACCCAGGACGACGCCGATCAGGAGTCTTCCCAAAAACCCCCCGAGAGTCCCGATCAGCGTCGGTTCCTCCGAGAGGATGAACCCGAACACGAGGACCGCGATGATGGCCCCCACCGGGTCGATGAGGATGCCCTCCCACTTCAGGATCGTCCTGAGGGACCGGCTGAGGCTGACGGTCCGGAGGAGGGGTCCGATGACGGTCGGTCCGGTCACGATTACGAGGGAACCGAAGAGGATGGCCGTCGTCGCGGAGACATCGAGGATGAGCCACGTCGCGACAGCGGCCCCGGCCCACGTCACGAGCGCCCCCACGGTGATCAGGTTGAACACCGACCGCGAAACGTGCCTGACGTTCCGGATCTCCAGTGTGAGGCCCCCCTCGAAGAGGATGATGGCGACCGCCAGCGCGGTGAAATCGAACAATCCCTCCCCCAGGAGGTCCGGTTTCACCACGTTCAGCACGTCCGGTCCGGCGACGACCCCGAACGCAAGGAGGAAGATGATGCTGGGGATCTGTTTTTTCTCCCCGATCACCTGCGCGGAGACCCCGAGAACGATCGTCGCGACGATCGTCACGAGCATGTCGTGCTGGATCATGAAGCGCGGCGGTTTTGTGAACGCTCTTCCATGGGGAGAAAATTACCTGATTTCCCTCCGGGAAGCAAGCGATATCCCCCGGGCTATTTGTAGAATGCGAAGAATATTCTTATACTTTCTCTGAACTGTCAGCCGCGGGCACTTCCCGTCATTCCCACTCGGCCATGATGCAACGATCCATCATTCTCACAATCATTTCGGCCATCCCCTTCTGCGCCGGGCCGCCGGGCCTCAGGGCGCAGACAACGTGCGATCTCGCGTGGAGCGCACCCGTGAGGGTCTCGGCCGACTCCTCGGTTCCCACACTCCCGTCGGTTTCGGTCTCGGACGGGACCGTCCACCTCCTCTGGTACGGGATCGACACAACCGAAGACACCAGGCTCGCCGCGTCCGGGCTGCTCTATGCCCGCCGGGCCGCGGGAGAGGGTATCTTCGGCCCCCCACGGACACTGCTTCCCGCCGCCCGCGCACTGCCGGGCTACCTGGCCTCCTACGGCGACCACGTCTTCGTCACATCGGCCGTGATCCTCGACACCTTTTTCGGCACCGCCCTCTTCTCCAGCGATGATTCGGGAGCGACCTGGACCGGACCGGTCCCCATCCTCGGCAATACGTACCCGGAACTGATCTTTACGCTGGGTTCCGCTATATTCATCCAGTTCCTGGAACTGGAAACCGGGTTCAGGGGAATGCTCCGGAGCACGGACGCGGGGACCACCTGGGAGACGGTCGCCTACCGGATCCGCGAATTGTCCGACGTCGCACGCTCAGGCCACGAACTGCACGCGGTGGGCCCCACGCCGGGGGGGAGCCAGACGGAGGTCGGCTACTACGTCAGCGGCGACAGCGCGAGGCAGTGGTTCGGACCGGAGATCATCTCACCGGAGGACTTCGTCCGATCCGCGGTTCCCCGGATCGCCGTCATCGAGAAAGGTTACACGTTCGCCGCGTGGATCGACACCGGGACGGTCTTTCTGCGGGGCAGCAGGAACAACGGACTCTCCTGGGGCGTCTGGAACCTCCTCTCGGGGAGCCCCGGAAACGTGTCTCTGGACATCACGGCGGACACGGGATACGTGTTCGCCGTCTGGGGACGCGACCTCCCCGATTCGAACGGTATCAGGGGCAGGCTGAGCGTGGACGAAGGCGAGACGTTCTGCCCGGAAATGGACCCGGCGGGGAGCCCCGGCGCCCGGGAACCGGCGACCTCCCTCACCGACTCGACCCTCCACCTCTCATGGGTGGACCATTCCGGCGCGGCGCCAGGGGTCTACTACCGGGAGGGTGAGTTGAGGGGCGGCGGCGGCAACGTGGACATCCCGCCATCGGAATTCGCCCTCAGGCAGTCCTATCCCAATCCGACCAACGGCGTCGCGCTCATCCCGTTCGACGTTCCCGTGGGGACCGGAATCGAACTGGAACTGTACAACGTCCTGGGGGAACGGGTGAGGGTGCTGGCGGGGGGGGTCTTCGCGACGGGTCGTTACGTTGTCCCGGTCAACGTCTCGGAGCTGCCGAGCGGGGTCTACTTCTACAGGCTGACCGCCGCGGGGTTCGATTCCATGAAAAAGATGATCGTCCTCCGCTAGGCCGGGGGGCTATTTCATCTTTTCGATCGTGTTGATCTCCCGGAGGAGGTCCCGCTTGGTAAACTTCGACTTGCTCATGATGGTCGAGATGAACCCCTGCATCTGTTCCTTCGTCTCCTCGTCGATCTCCATGGATGTCAGGATGATGATCGGAGTGTTCCGCGTCGCTGCCTGCTGCTTGAGCTGGTAGGCCACGTTGAAGCCCGAGATGTCCGGCATGATCAGGTCGAGGATGATCAGGTCGGGCGCGTCGTTCGCCGCCACCCGCACTCCGTCCTTCCCGTTGACCGACTTGAGCACCTCGTACCCCTCCGCTTCCAGGATGACCTGGATCAGCTCGGACGCCGTCCGGTCGTCGTCGATGATGAGGACCTTCGGCTGGACCTTGTTCCCCGGAATTTTCAGGGGGATCCGCTTCATCGCCGAGAGGAGTTCCTCCTTATTGACGGGCTTGACGAAGTAATCGACCGCCCCCATGCTGAATCCGAGCTTCTTCTCGTCGGTGATCGAGATGATGATAATCGGGATGTCCTTGCAGATGGGATGGCGCTTCAGCTCCATGAGGACCTGCCAGCCGTCCTTGATCGGCATGATCATGTCCAGTGTGATGATGTTGGGCTTCAGGCGTTTGGCCTTCTCCAGGCCCTCGGCGCCGTCGCGCGCGGTCTCGGTCCGGTAGCCCGCCTCCTCCAGATACATCTGGATCAGCTGTCCCGCCTGGGGGTTGTCCTCGATGATCAGGACGAGGGGGGCCTTCCCGTCCTCCGTCGTCATCGGCTGTTCGGCGACGACGCGGCGGAGCTGGTCGGCCGACTCCACCACCTCGCCGGCGAGGACCATGGGGATCCGGAAGGTCAGGGTCGTCCCCTTTCCCCACTCGCTCTCGACCGAAATCTGCCCGCCGTGCAGTTCGATGAGTTTCTTGGTGATGACCAGACCGAGGCCCGTGCCCTCCTTCTGGTTTTTACCGTTCCGCGCCTGCTGGAAGGCGTGGAAGAGGCGGGGCATGTCCTCGGGCTTGATCCCCACGCCCTCGTCGATCACGCTGAACTCGATCTCGTTGACGAACCGCCTCACGCGGACCCGGACGGCGCCGCCGGAGTGGCTGTACTTGATGGCGTTCGAGACGAGGTTCACGAGGATCTGCCTGAACCGGGTCTGGTCGACGACGAGCTGGTCGATTTCCGGCGAGATGTCGAAAGTGAGGGTGACGTTCTTTTCCTGCAACGCGGCCTGCATCACCCGGCTGACGTTTTCCGTAAAAAACGAGACGGGGTGGGCCTCCACGTGGAGTTCCATCTTCCCCGCCTCGATCTTCGACAGGTCGAGGATGTCGTTGATCAGCCCCTGCAGGTGCTGGCCGCTGAAATTGATGTTTTTCATAAAATCCCTCACCTTTTCCTGCGGCAGGTTATGGATATCCGCGGTGAGGATTTCCGAGAAGCCGACGATGGCGTTCAGTGGAGCCCGGAGTTCGTGGCTGAAGGTGGCGAGGAACCTCTTCAGGGTCTCGTTGGCGTCGTCCGTCTTCTTTTTCTCGTTTTCGAGCTCGATGTTCTTCACGGTGATTTCGTCCATCAGGCGCTTGCGGCTCATCCCGATGGCCAGTTCGTTCGCGATCACCGTCAGCAGCTTCAGTTCCTCCTCGACGTACCTGTCGACCTTCGGGGAGAGCACTTCCAGCACGCCCTGCAGCTCGTTCTGCACCATCAGCGGGATGGAGATGAGCGTCCGGAGGTTCAGGTGGTCGGTCTCGGTGAGGAAGTAGGCCGCGATCGAACTCCTGGAGAGTTCGTCGCTCACGATGGTCTTCCGCGAGAGGGCGGTCCTGACGGCGATCGTGCTCGTCTTTTCGTGGACGATCTGGTGTTCGATCTCCGGATCGACGCGGACGTCGATGAGGGAGGGGGCCATGAGGTGCAGCATCGCCGAGCGTGAGTCGTACCGGTAGATGCAGACGAACTTCGGGGGGATCTCGAGGAAGTCGGCGATCCTCTCACCGGCGTTCAGGCAGAGGTCGTCGAGGTGGGGCGCCACGTTGATCACGTGGGAGACCTCCATCAGCATCTCCTTCTGCCGCTCCGTCCTCTTCTCCTCGGTGATGTCCTGGAAGAACACGGAGATGCCGCTCTCCGTCGGGTAGATCCGCGTATCGTAGAACGCCTCGAACCGTTCGTCGCGGTACGAGGTGACGATGCTCTGGAACGTCCGCTCCTCCATCGCGACCCTGTACTTCTCGCCGAGGTCCGCGTTTCTGGCGTTCGGAAAGATGTCGAACACTCCGCGCCCGAGGACATCCTCGCGTTTCATCCCCGTCCCCTCTTCGGCGGCCCGGTTCCAGTAGGTAAACTTGTACTCCCGGTCGAGGGCGAAGAAACCACCCGTGATCGACTCCAGGATTTCTTCATATTTTTGGATCGAATCCATCGTATATCCCTGAAGCAGGTGATATTCTAGGTTCTGTCGGTTGCCCCCGGAAAACCTTTA
>QJVY01000215.1 GCA_003235555.1 Ignavibacteria bacterium
GCCACTTCCTGGCCCAGCATGTTGTAGACCTTCAGCGACACGATCGCGTCTTCCGGGATCGTGAACTCGATGGTCGTCGTCGGGTTGAACGGGTTCGGGTAGTTCTGCGACAGCCCGAACACCTCCGGAACGTCATACAGCGAGCTGTAATCGGTCGGCGCAACCGGCGCGAACGTCAGGCCCGATCCGGTGAAGATGTCCGACAGCACGACCGGCTTGATTCCGGTGAGGACCGTTCCCTCGGTCTTGCCCGGTGCCGGCGATGCGAATCCCAGCGTGTCGAACGGACCCGAAAACTCCGAGTTGATCTCCAGCAGGAACGCCGCCATATCCTCGTACGTCCACCCGCCGGGCAGCCCGCCCCAGCAGGAGAGCGCCGCGTCGCCGGAGTCGGCGATGTCGTTCACCGTCATCCCGTTGAACGGATGACCGTCGTTGGTGTAGATCAGCTCGCCGAAGCCCTGCGCCGGCGTCTTCTGCTTCTCGCTGATCGCGATGTTGAACTTCAGCGCGATCATCTCGCCCAGCAGCTTGTTGCCATGCTCGACAGACGTCTTGTACCGGATGTACTTGAACGGATCGATCGACTTGATGGGCTTTTTGTAGTTTTCCTTGCTCTTGATCGTGTCGAGACACTGCGCCGGACCCTGGCTGTGCAGGTAGACCGTCGACTTGAACTTGTAGAGCGTCTTGAAGACGTCCTTCCATTTGGGCAGGCTCACTGAACGATAGATCGGATTGCCCTTGGGAACGGTCGTCCCCACCTGAGTTGTCAGTCCTACCCCGAGGTTTGTGCCCTGCAGGTAGAGTTCGTCGCCCACGTTGTTCACGTTCGGCATCCGCTGACGCAGGATCTCATAATCCACCGGATGAACACCGCCTGCACCCCACTTGACTTTCAGTTTCTTGTCCTCGGAGAGGGTGGCATTGTTGTAGAAATAATACTTGCCCTTGACGACCTTCCCCTTGTCGCCTATCGCGTTGACCACGACCATCTGGGCGGAGTCAAGCGCCGGGGCGAAGTTGAAGGTGAACTTCTTCTCGAGGGAACCGAAGTTGATCGGCAGGTGCCCGTTACCCGGGAAGGAGATCGTCCCTTCGACGATCTTCATGCTGAAGTCGAGGTAGAGCGCTTCGGCGCCTTCGGGACGGGCCGGGGCGTTAATCGTCAACTGGAATTCGTTCCTGTAGGGCTTGCGTTTCAGCAGCTTGCCCGCCTTGCCCTTGTAATCGAGGGACAGTGCGATCGAGTCCGAGATGAACGTCCGCATCATCGAACCGTCGCCGACGACGATGTCCACGAACCCGCCGCCCAGTCCGTCAAGGGGTGGAGGAACCTCGAACGACGTGTCCTCGTGCATCGCCACCGGGGCGAAGAGGAAGCCGCCCAGGCCGTCGGTCAGGTAGAAACCGCCGCCGCTGACCGCATCGAGACCCGAAGGCCACGACAGCGTGATGCCGGTGCCTTCACCGCTCCTGCGGAACTTCACGCGGTAGACGTCCTTCTGCCCGTCGCTGACCAGGTTGCGGATGTCGACACCGACTCCCTGTCCGTAGGCGCCGCCGCCGTTCGGATCGTCCAGCCGGAGATCGGCCGCCTGCTCGCTCCCCGCGGGGGGAACCGGGGGAAGCTCGGCCTCATTCAACGTCGGGTTGATGCTGTCCCGCGTTGCGATCAGGTTGCTGGTCGCCGATGTGTATTTACCGATGTACACTGAATCTTTCCATCCCGACCCGTCTTCAGCATGAATCTTCACGCTGAAGTTGGTCTGGCTCCATGCCGATGCAACGCCCAGGAACAGGAGGCAGGCGAGCACCATCAGGAGCGAAAAACCTCTAGATATCTTCATAGCTACCTCGCTAATGATGTGGATTATTTTAAGTGGAAGATTGTACGTATAAACTTTAAAGGGAAGAAATTTCCGGGGTATCCGCAATGAGGCGGATACCCCGGAATTCACGCTTTACTTCATCAACATGATCTTCTGGGAGGCGTTGAACTCTTCAGAGCTCACACGGAGGAAATACATCCCCGTCGGGACCACGATACCGTTGGCATCGCGGGCGTTCCATTCGAGGTTGTACGTTCCGGCGGCCTGATTGCCGTTCATCAGCGAGGCAATTTTCCGACCGAGAAGGTCATATACTGCAACTTCCACTTCCGTCGCCCTCGGCAGATCCACTGTGAAGCGGGTCACCGGGTTAAACGGGTTCGGATAGTTCCGGCTCAGAGCGTACTTCGCCGGCACGTTGACGCCTTCGGAGAGTTTCACGACAACACCCCTCACGTCGGCATTCTTGACCACGTAGTATCCGGAGCCTTCCATCGACTGGTGGATCGATTTTCCGTCGACGAGGTCGCTCAGGACCATGGTCCGGTTGCCCGTCACGGGCGCGTTCATTTCCCAGCGGATCGTAACGGGATACGCGGCACCCTGTATGGTGATCGGGTATTCGTACGATGTACCGGCTTCCGCTTCGGGATAGCTTTCGACCATCCTCTGAGAAGCGTAGCGGACATCGTACGCGCCCGCCGGGGGTGTCGGGGGCAGCTCGAAGAAGCTGAGCTCGTTGTGGATCTGGTCTTCACCGCCGATGTAGAGGGTCTGGGACTTTCCGTAGGCGTCGGTGACGGTGATCTTGTTCAGGTCGGCCAGGTTCGTCTCTCCGATGACCGTCGGGGCCGCCTTCGGGGCCGCCGCACTGCCGTTCATGGTGAGCGTACCGGCACCGCTGACTTTCACCCAGTATCCTTTTCCGGGATTGATGGTGCTCGCCACGCTGTAACCGGCGACGCCATATCCGAAATAGGAGGAGGTGACGGAAGTGCCGCTTTCGACGATATCACCCGTGGCAGCCGGTGTCGAGGGGCCGCCGATCATGTTCCACTTGTCGGCAACGGTCGCGACGACCGAGTGCGTGAAGGTCGACGGGTTGTTTCCGGCAGCGCCGTCACCGTCGAACTTCATCCAGTAACCTTTCCCCTTTTCGAGGGGATCGGCCACGACGTAACCGGAAGTGTAGGCATATGCCGGCGAAACCGCGCTCGGGAAGAGGTGGGCCTTGCCGTAGTCCACGTCGATCGGGTTGAGCGACACGGCGACCATGTTCCATCCGTCATTGACCGCCGAGGCGACTTTGGGATAGAAACGGACGCATGTTGCGTCGGCCGGACGTGTTTCAATCGGGTATCCGAGACGGTTCTCGAAGACATAACCGGGAACCGCTCCCGAAACCGCGTTCGAATCCGCCTGCAATCCGACCAGTGCCGCCGAATCCAGACCGGTCGTTCCGACCGATTCGTATTCGTATTCCACCACGCCGGTGCACTTGTTGAGCACGACACGGAAGGTGGTGATGTCGGGGAGCGATCCGTTGGCGTCGAACGCGCCGACCGAATCCCACTGGACGATATAGAGACAGGTGTCTCCGCCGTTTCCGTACCGGATTTTCCCGTACTCACCGGCGGTGTCGCCGACGATGTGGTCGGCCCAGAACGGCGAGAGGAACATCGGAGGAATCAGGTTCACACCGTTGGTGTCCTGCACGCTATGGTGCTGCGGATAGGGGAAATTCCAAGCGGTGGTGGCAAACCCGTTGGAGTTCACGTGGATGGTGTCATCGGCGGTCTTGCTCAGGGCGATCGCACCGTTGACGCCGATCCAGGCATACCTGAAGTCGTCGCCGAAGAGTGTGAAATCGTACCCCATGTCATATGGTCCGGCGGTTCCGTCGTCCTTCGGGGCTGTTCCCGATCCCGTATAGAAGGGAACGAAGAACGCCGAGGTGTCGATGTCGTTGCCGTTGATGTCGTGGGGCGCGCAGGCATAGCCGGTGTCGATGCTGTACCACTCGCTGCCGAAGGCCACGACGGAGTACCCGTCCGGGGGTCCCTGTCCGACCGCGGCGCTGTTGTCCTCGGCCACGACTTTCCAGGTCACACTGCTGCCGGCAGGCTGCCCGGGGATCGTGCCTTCCCAGACGTCTCCGCCGATGGGGTTCATCGGGATGTCGGACTGGACGACGTTGTTGAGCGACCACTTGATGTAGGCGCTTGCGACGCCCGCGTCGAGGGGATTCTCAGGGTTGCAATCCTCGATGGTTGCCTGGACGGTCTGGTCGCCCGTGTCGAACGTCGTGTGGAGGTCGGTCTGGGACTGGACGATCGGGGGGACGTTCGAGGTGACCGTCATCGAGTACCACCAGTTCCAGACGGCGACGTCGAGTGTGTCGGCGCTGAATCCGCCGCGGTTGACCCATCCCCGCCTGATGCTGTCGATCGGGGCGCCGGCGCAGTTGGACGGTCCCTTGTCGTGTTCGTAGAACTTCCAGTTACGCGAGGGGTAGTCCTCGTCGGCGGTACTGACGATGAACCCTGACGCACCCCATTCGGTCCGGCCTTCGTCGGACTGTTCACGGTGACCGCCGGGGACGTCTGCCGGGTTGTAGTTCACCCTCTGCGAGATGAAGAACTTGTCGCCGACGGTGACGTTCGGTGCGCCGAGGGTACCGAGGTCGTACAAGTTGAGTGTCGCCGCGTGGGCGTTCACCGCAACACCGCCAAATCCCCAGAGCTCATTGCCGAAGGGCGGGCCCGAGGGGGTGGCTGAGTTGTTGATCGTGGAGACCCACGACGTGTCGGTCGCTTCCTCGATGAACGCCGCGACGCCCTGGTCCGCGTCGTTGGTGTTCACCCAGTATCCCCAGTTCTGGCAGGGAGGATCGAACGGTCCGGGCCGCACGCCGGGTCCGTAGTTCGGACCGATGTAGGAATTATGGATTCGAAGGTAGAGTGTTGAATCGTAGGAGTTGACCTGCGTCCACTGCTCCCAGAACACGGTATCGATCGTTCCGGTTGCCTTTGCGGTGAACCACTGCCCCATCACGTCCTTGTGATAGGCGCCGAAATTACTGTTGATGGGATAATTTTCCTGGGGGTATCCGAAGTAGAAGACATCGGTACAGACCCCGTTGTTTGAGGATGTCACGCGCTGCTTCCACTCCTTGATGGCGGTGGTTGCGCTCTTCCCAGGCTCAATGGGAATGACCTCGTCATTCGGTGACACCAGGTATCTCTTCTGTGCGGACATCACTGCGCTCAGAAGGAGCACCGAGAGAAACAACGAGAAAAATCGCATAAGCATTTCTCCTTTTGGAAGCTATGAAGTGTTAGTTAATTAATCGCGAGATGTTATACTAAAAGGCGTTCGACCGCTACAAAGATGTCGTCATCAATCAGTCAGTTACACAACCAGTCGTTGACTGGGATCAGGATAAAAACGTTCGAGTGTCGGCGAGTAGAGGTTATAATGAATATATCCCATTTTGAAAATATTGTCAAGTAAATTATGAAAAAAACCTCTGGATTGAGGATTTTTTCACCGACCCCCATTCGCCGCGGTTACCCGAATTTCGTAATTTTTCGTCCCCCCGGTTACAGGCCGAGGGTGAGTGTTATTGCGTGATTTCCGCTGAAATAGCGTACCGAACGGTAGGCGTAATCCAACCGGAATTGGACGTTTTTCAGCGATTCGACCAGCCCGACACCGAGTGCCGGCCCGTAGAGGCTCTCATTTCCTTCGGCCTCGGTCGAGTAATCGTAACCCGTCCGGATGTAAAAGCGGTCCTCGTAGGTGAGCTCCACCCCGAACCTGTATTCATCGTCGGAAAAATTATTATTCTGGAACTGCGACGAAAAAGAGAGACTCAGGGGACCGCCGGGGCGGTAGAGGTAACCGAGCCCCACCTCTATGGTGGAGGGAAGGTCCCCGCTCGCCGCCTCGACCTTGTAGTTCGACTCCCCCCTCCCCGACCCGGTGACGATGCCGGTGCGCTCCAGCCCCTCTCCGTCATAGACGAGTTTCGGGCCGATGTTCCTGATGACCACGCCGACGCTCAAACCCTCCACGCCGCCGAGGCGCGAGTACTGGACGCCGCCGGTAAATGCGATCCCCGTCGCCGACACCTCGGCCATGCTCTCATGGATGACGTTCGCCGTCAACCCCACGGCGATCTCGTCGGACATTTTCCGGGAGAAGGTGGCCCCGAAGACCAGGAAGGTCGGTGAGGCCTGCGCCCCGGTACCGTCGGGAAAGAGTTCCGTGGTGACGGGGATTTCGCCGATCGAGAGCGATTTGACGGACACCCCGAGCCAGGCCGCCCCGCCGATATCCGTTCCGGCCGCCGCGTACTCCACGCCGATGTCGGCGAGGTAGCTCATATGGGAGAAGATCACCTCGGAGGAGCGGTCCGACCTGACGAGCCCGGCGGGATTCCAGAACATCGCTTCGGCGCCCCGGACGGTCGCGAGGACCGAGCCGCCTAGCCCGATCGACCTCCCCCCCACGGGGATGGAGAGTTGCGACGCGGACGCCGAGCCCACTTTGTCCCCCCGTCCGGCCCACACCGGAGAAACGGCCAGCATGAGGAGGATCACCACGGCTGCCGGGCTGGTGCGGCGGCCCATGTCGGGATGGAGGTATGGGCGGGGATTTTTCACCGCAGCTGGATCGATTGTTTTTCGGGGACCACCATCAGCTTCAGCGTCCTGTTGCCCAGGTCCCTCCCGGCGCCGTCCTTCATCTCAATCAGTGCGAGGTACAACCCCCCACCCACCGGCAGCCCGTTATGGTTATTGAGGTCCCAGGTGGCGAATTGTGAATCGTCGTCCTTCGCGATGGTCCTGACCACGTCCCCCGCGAGGTTTACGATCCGGATGACGGCCGTCCTCGGAAGGTGGCTGAATGTCACGAAATGCGAGAACCGGTCGACCTCGGCGGCGTTGAACCCGTAATAGGGGTTCGGGAAGACGTTCACCTCCTCCACGGCCAGTTTCGCCGCGGCATAGTCGGAGGTGGCCACCGCGGAGGGGATGAAGATTTTTTCGTCCCCGTTCCTGATGAATTTGAACCTCTCGAACCGGATGGTCGTCCCGATCGGGGCGGCCTCGCCGTCGTGGTCGAGATCGGCGATGTACACCTTCCAGACGGCGTTTTTGATCGAGTAGGTACCACCGTTCACCCAGAGGAAGCCCCGCGTCCGGACATTCTCGGTCGAGTCGGCCTGGACGTTGTCGTTGTACGTTCCCGCGATCGAACCCGTGCCGAGTTTCTGGCTGTCGGAGACGATGGTAACAGGATAGAACGTCTCGATGGTTTCCCCGTCGTATTCGCGGTCGAGGAGGATGGTCGGCCTCCAGAGGCTGTCGGAACCCTGCCCCGAGATCACGGTGTAAATCTGCCGGTTAATCGAGTCCGGCCCGATCTTTCCGATCTGCCAGGCGGTATAGGGCACCCGGACCCAGCGGGACGAAGGCGCGGTCGGCCCGATCATGAGGGCCCAGCTCGAGTCGCCGTGAAAGCGAAGCTCGACGTCGACGTCGAGGGCGTTCCCCCCGAGTATGGTGTCGAGGTACGACGATCCGGCCCCCACGACCATGTATTCGACCGCGGGGTTGGGTTGGTTGAAGACCAGGGCCGAATCGGGAAGGCCGTTGTATTCCCTCTGGTAGACCCCCCGCAGGCCGTAGAGGGGTGAGAGGGCCTCGACGGTGAACCCCCTGCCGATGACCCGGATGGCCGCAGAGTCGGTGGAAACGCCCTTGATGAGCGTATCCCCGCTGGTGGAATCGATCAGATCCCACCAGGGCCTCAGGTAGAGGTCCACCAGCTGGTTCGGCGAGCGGTGGAAGAGCATCTTATAGATGTGTCCGTCCGGCCGGGAAGGGTCATAGATACGGACGGTGACTTTCGCCTCGTTGTTACCGACCAGGTTGTAGGCGTCGGAGATCTGGTCCCCGGGAGCGTACGGATAGACGACCCCCGGGTTCGGTGCGTGGGGTGTGACAGTGAGCCTGACGGGTGTGGAGCGGATCCTCTGGTTGACGAACGACCCGTTCGGGTTGTACATCCTTGTCCGGAGGGCGAAATAGTACTTCTGGCCGTTGACCAGATCCCTCCCCCTGATCCTGTCGGCGGTGACCGAGATGAACCGGGGCTTGAGGATATCGAAGGCCGGGAGGGCGACCCAATCCTTCTCCGGGGAATCGAGCGCGGGCATCTGGTAGATCTCGTAATCCTCGAAACGGAAACCCCTGGATTCGTACGACTCGACCGCGGCCAGCGCGGCCTGGTCCGACTCCCAGTCCAGGATGATCTTGCGGTCGAGTTCGACCGGACGCACGGTGGGATGGGGAATCGCCGCCGGCGGATCGAAATTCGTCAGGAACAGGTCCTTCGCCGCTCCGAAATGGTTTTTCATGTCGGTGATCCCGCCGCGGTTGTCTGCTCCCCTCCCCCCCACCAGCGCGAAAACCACCTCCTGGGTGTCCCCCCGGGTGATCGTAAAATTCCCGGACGAGAGGAGAATCCGCCGGTCGCTCTTCCCAAGGACGATCCCGTCCACCCACCCTGAAAAATTCTCCGGGTCCCCCGTCAGCTCGAATTTGGTGCATTCATTCGTGATGGGGTCGATGTAGCAGTCCTGCCTGGTGAAGGGCGTGCCCTCGTATCCCCTGAGGATGTTCCACATTTCCCCGGCGCCGCGGAAGTTTGACAGGTTCGCGTCGGAGTTCCGGACGCTCCCGTCGAAATAGGTGAACGAACTCGCGCGGAGGTTCCGGTAGCCGTCCACGCTCCCGATGTTCCAGTAGGCCTCCCGTCCCGAGGCGGGCACTCGCGGGCCCTGGAGGAGCGCGTACCCGACGACCGCGGGGACCGCCGGAACCTTGTCGAATTCGAGATCGGTAGGGTCGGCGTTGTAGGCATACATGAGGTCACCGGCGGCGTCATACCCGGCGTAGTCGTCCGTGTAGTTGCCGATGTCGGCGTCGACCCACTTCGCGAGGTACATCGACTGGATGTAGGCGGCCGCGGGGGTGAACGCCGTGCCCTTGTAGATCAGGCGGTACCTCTGGTACACGACATCGCCGATCCCGTCGGCGCGGTCGTATGCCCAGCAAGTCACCTGCATCTCCAGTCCCGCCGACCGGCCGTTGTACAGGGATTCCGTCACCGTCGAATCAAGATCGTTCGCCACGAACCAGAGCACCTGGTCCGCTTCGGCCAGGCCCGGCTCGTCGGTCAGCGAATCGGCTCCCCCGTCGGGGTCCGGCTGGTATCCCGGGACCCCGTCCCGGTCATAGTACGGCGCCCCCTTTTCCCACGGCCAATCCCGCCAGTCCGCCCGGTAGAGTTCGCGAAGGCGTGCGATGTCCGCCGGGGTGACGAGGACCTCCGGAATCCCGAAGGTCACGGCCGCGTCGTGCGTGAGGTCGCCGGTGGCCCAGTCACGCCGGACGCGGTAGATCCTCACGTCGTCGTTCGAGGGATTTTCCGCCACACCCGGCCTCACGATCGCGCCCGGAGAGGTCCCGCTGACGTATGATTGTCCTCCCAGCAAGAGCTGATCATCCCGGCCGTCCCTCACGATCCCCCCCCAGATCAGGCCCTCGCGCGCCACCAACGCCGCGGCGTCACCCCGGTATCTCACTCCGAGGCCGCCGGCGGCCGCGTTGTAACCGAGGACGCCGTCTCCGTTCGCCCACATCGTCATCCGGTTGATGTTCATGGGGACGGACGATGGAACAGCGGACTGGCCCTCCGGTGCGGCCGTGGCACTGCCCGAACCGCTCCTGGCGGTCAGTACGGAGATCAACGTGAGGAAAATGGCGGGGCCGAGCCTGGCCGGTGGCGGCAGATGTTTCAACATGTGGGGGGTGATCCGGGGATTGGTGTCTGCCGTGGTGAACTCCTGATCGGTTGGCCGGGGATCCGGCCTGCAGCCGGGCCGGAACATCCCGGGGTGCGGCGTTCCGGGTGGGGGGTCACTTCAGGAGGAGCATCTTCCGGGTTTCGACAAAACTCACGCCGCGGTCGCTTCCCGCGGATGCGGAAGTCGCCGTCATCCGGACATAATAGACGCCGCTCGGCATCCGGGACCCGTACGGGTTTGCCGCGTTCCAGGTTACCGTATAGACACCCTGAAAATAATCGTCATCGGCGAGGAGGGCCACCTCACGCCCGAGCACGTCAAACACCGTTACGGTGATCCGTGCGCTGTGGTCGGTGGAAAACGTGATCCGTGTCGTCGGGTTGAAGGGGTTCGGGTAGTTCTGGGCAAGCATGTAGCCGCTGGGGGTCTTCGGCGCAGGCGGACGGACGTCGTTGATCAGCGGGAAGGCCCCGTACCGGACCAACAGGACGCTGGAGATGCTCGTGTTGGTCACCGAGGCTGAATTGGTGAGGTCCATCCTGCTGTAGACGTTGTTGCCGCCGAATTCGTCGATCATCAACATGCTGTCGCACACCGAGCCGATGAAGATGTTGTCCCAGGAGAAGGTGATCGGGTAGGTCCCCGTACCCGGCTGAAACCTGACCCGGTAGGTGTCGACCTGGGTGTAGGTGTTGAACGGAAGCAGGTTGACCCGCAGTCCCTCGCCGATCCCGCAGTCGGGATTCCCGGTCGAGATGAAGCGGGCGTCGAACGTCCCGGGGAAGGGCGGCGGGGGCAGCTCATACTCCCCGAGCCAGGCCTCGATGCGGCAGGTCGCGTCCGGATGCAGTCCCAGGTAAATGGTGTCGCGGGCCTGGCCGGTTTCCCGGACGGCCAGCGGCATCAGCCAGTTGGCGACGCCGATGTAGGTGGTTCTGAAGGTGAAGGCCGGCGACCAGGGGCCGGACCCGACGGAATTCTTCGCGCGCACGCGCCAGTAATACCGTGTATGGCTCTGGAAGGGACCGGTCTGCCAGCTCGTGTTCACGAGGTTCGAATCGTCGCTGAAGATGCTGGTAAAACCGGTATCCCGCGCCACCTGGAGCCGGTACGACACCGCGTTCTGCGGTACGCTCCAGACGAACACCGGGGCAGCCGTCACGTCCTCGGCGTTGTTGGCGGGTGAAATCAACGTCGGCGCGACCGGCGGTGAAAGCGTCGAAAAACGGGACGTGTTCGAGAAGGCGCTCGTCCCGGCTGCGTTCGTCGCGTTCACCCTCCAGTAGTAGGTCGTGCTGTTCAGCAGGAAGTCGAACTGCCTGCAGCGGTTGAAGGCGCCGGAGGTGTCGTCGAAGGTCAGTACCGAAAAAATCGAATCGAGGGAGAGCTGGAGCCGGTACGAGGTGGCCCGCGCCGCGGAGTCCCAGCAGACGGTGACGGGGAGCGGGAGGCTCTGGGCGCCGTTGACGGGTGACAGCAAAACCGGTTTCGGGGGCGTCGTGAGCGCGGTGGTCCGGAACCTGAAGGGAGCCGATGGGGTCCCCTGACCCAGGTTGTTGACGCCGCGGACCCTCCAGAAATGGTCCGTATTTCCGTCAAGCGGACCGACGGTGAGCGATGTCGATGCGACGATCTGGTCGGTGACGATGACTGTGAAGATCGAGTCCTTGGCCAGCTCGACCCTGTACTGGAAGGCGCACGCCTCTGCCTGCCAGATGAGGTCCGTCACCTCGTCCACGTCGATCGTCCCGTAGGCCGGGACCAGCAGCGTGGGGGCCGAGGAGAGGGCCCGCGTGACGCGGAAACTCCGTGAACTGAAAGAACCCGTCCCGGAGACGTTCAGCCCGCGGACGCGCCACCAGAAGGTCTTGCAGTTTGCCAGGGGTGAGGTCTGGTAGGTCGTGTCGGTCGTTGTCGCGTCCTCGATGATGGCGGTGAATCCGGCATCCGTCGCCACCTGGACCTGGAAACTGTCGACGTGCGTGCCGCTCAGCCACGTCAGCACCGGTGACTGCGGGACGGTTGTATCGCCGTTGGCCGGCGCGGTGAGGGTTGGCGCCGCCGGCGGGTTCAGCAACGTCGTGAACGTCCTGACGACGCTGTAGACGCTGGTGTCCGTCCCCTGGTTTTTCGCCCGAACCCTCCAGTAGTGTTTCGTCAGTTCGGCGAGGGGTCCCACCGAGCGGAACGTCGTGGTCAGGTTGTCGAAAACGAGGGGGCCGGTGAACATCGAATCTTCGGATACCTCGAGCCGGTAGGTCTTCGAACAGCTGTCCGACACCGACCAGGAGAGCGTCAGTGTGGTGGGCTGCCCGAGAGCGTTGTCGGCCGGTGAGAGCGGCGCCGGAACGCCGGGAGCGGCGAGGACGGTCGTAAAGTTTCTTACGACGGAGTAGTTGCACGATCCGCTCGCCCCCTGCGACAGGACCCTCCAGTACCGGGTTACGCAGTTGGGGAACGGTCCCACGGCGCGCGAAGTGCCGACGACGTTCGAATCGACAAATTCTATCGTGGCGAAGTTGGCGACTCGGGAAATCTCCACCCTGTAGGACGTGGCGTTGGGGACCGCGTTCCAGGAGAGTGTGGGTGACAGGGCCACGTTGGTCGCGCCCTGGGCCGGGCTGACGAGCGTCGCGGCATCCGGACATGTTGTGATGGTCATAAACTGCGATGCCGCCGAGAAACATCCCGTGAGGAAGGGATGGTTCGCGCTCACCCTCCAGTAGTACGTCTTGTTCGGGGCGAGGGAGACGGCCCGCGAGGTCGCGGTGAGCGTGTCGCGAAGGACGAACGTGTTGAACGTGGAAGATTCCGAGACCTGGAGAACGTATTCCGAGGCGGAGGCCGAGGCGGTCCAGACGAGCGTGGTGCTGGTGTCGACATCGACCGCATTATTTGCCGGCGTCGACGGTGTCGGCACCACGGGGTAGGTCGGGGCCTTGGGGTGGTAGACGAAGATGTACAGCCCGGTGATGAGGTTGTTGGTGACCCGGACCGAATCCACGGAGAACATGTCCACGCTGACGCCGCCGAACTGGGGCGGAAGGCCGAGGAGGTCCCTGATGCGCATGCTGTCGGCGAACTGCGAAATCCCTGCCGGCCATCTGAAGGTAAAGGGATACCCGCCCGCCCCCGGTTGAAAACTCAACTGGAAGGTGTCGACGTCCGCCGATCCCGTGAAACCCTGAATGTTCTCCGCGACTCCCACCCCGAGGCAGGCGCCGGCCCCGGTCCGCGAATCCACGAACCTGACGTCGAAGACCCCGGTCGGGGGCTTTGGGGGCTGCTCCGCTTCCACGACCGAATCGCAGTTGCCGAACCGCAGAACGACCCCGTCGATGCAATACGACGCCTGGGGATGTATGCCGAAGGTCAGCGTATCGCGTTTGACCGTATTATCGTTCACGAAGAGTGGGATCCTGAACTGGGTCTGTCCCGTGAGGGATCCGACCGTGACCAGGAGTGACGTGAAGAGATAAAGAGCCGCCCGTTGTATTGAAGTTGGAATGGACATGGGTGAACGTAATGAAATGCGGAAGCTCTTCTAGGCGAAGAACTTCCGCATTATGGATAATTCGGGAAGATCGGGTATTACTTCATCAATAAAAGTTTCCTGAGGTCGCTGAACTGCGCGTTCTCGCCGTTGGCGACCATGCGGACGAAATAGACGCCCGTCGTCACAGCCTGATTGTTGTCGTCGGTCCCGTTCCAGGTGGTCGTGTAGTAGCCCGGGTTCAGGACTTCGGCGGCGAGCGTTTTCACCTTCTGTCCGATCACGTTGTACACGGCCACGTCTGTGAACGCCGTTTTTTCAATCGAGAACCTGATCGTCGTGGACGGGTTGAAGGGGTTCGGATAGTTCTGTTCAAGGGCGAACCGCTGGGGGAGCAGGTTTCCCTCCCGTTCCACGTCGAGGGGAAGCGACTTCGACCTGCCAATGATGTTGAGCGAGGTGATCGCGCCGTTGGCGACGACCACGGAGGTGTCGGTCAGCATGTCGACGTTGACGAAGAACCCGCCGAAGGCGTCCTGGATTTTAAGGCTGTCCCAGTCGTTCGCCAGCCAGCCGGCCGCCGCACCCCAGGAGAACGTGAAGGGATATCCGCCGTCGCTCGCCTGGAATTCCAGCTTGAAGGTGTCGAGCTTGGCAGGTTCCTGCAGATCCACCCGCTGGCCGACACCCTTGCACGCGCTGCCGCCGCGATGTTCGGTGAAGCGGAGGTCGAAGACGCCGGTGGGGGGTTTCGGAGGAAGTTCTTCTTCCGTGAAACCGCCGGCGAGCGAGCCGTCGATACAGTACGTGCCGGCAATGTGCACGCCGAAGGTATCCGTCCCTACGCCGGAGCCCGCGTCGCGTGCCGTGATGGGGACGATGCCGTAATCATTTTGCGCCAACGATGCCGATACCGATAGGAAACATGCGAGCGCCACGACCGCAAAAACGAGGGGGAGCCGAAGTGTCTGCAGGTTCATCTGATATTGCCTTCCTCTAATTAGGTGAAATTGGACGATGATTTACGATGACCGCCGGAAGCCGCTCCGGCCCTGAAAATATACAAACTGGATACTACTAATTCAACAGGTAAATCAGGTAAAAATAGTTCCCCCGCACCCCGTTGGGGGTGCGGGGGAAAGGAGCTTGTTTTACTTCACCAACACCATCTTCTTGACCTGCGTGAAGGTGGAAGCTTCGATGCCTTCTTCAGCGTCGGCAATCGTCTCCGCCACGATCCTGTACAGGTACACGCCCGAGGGCAGCGCGCTGGCGTTGAATTCGACAGCGTCGCCAAGATCCATCTCCTCACGATTCAGCAGCGTCGCGACTTCCTGACCCAGCATGTTGTAGACCTTCAGGGTCACGATCGAGACGTCCGGTAAATCGAACTCGATGGTGGTTGTCGGGTTGAACGGGTTCGGGTAGTTCTGATACAGAGCATAGTCTGTCGGAACTTCCACGATCTCCGGCCTGATGTGCCTGTTCACCGGCGTTGCACCGGGGTTCGGGTTCAGGAAGGGGACCTCGAACACGGACTTGTACGCCTGCCAGGTGAGCGCAGGGTACTTCACGTCGGGGAACACCGACCAGCCGAGGGCCGTGTCGTCCGTCGCGCCCGATGCGAACGCAGCGTTGATCTTCGCGACGACCGTGTCGAGCATCGTGTAGATACCCAACGGCTGGAATTCCCAGTTCGTCATGACGGTATCGGCGTATGCGTCGATCTCGTCGACCGTCATCCCGTCGAGGGGTGAACCCGGATCAGTGTAGAGCAGCGCACCGAATCCGGCCGGCGTGGTGATGCCGCTGGACAGGAGGTTGATCTCCAGTGCCGCGAGTTCCGCGAAGAGTTTGTTGTCCTGTTTCTTTCCGGGAGCGAAGCTCTTCTGGCGTTTCAGGAGAACCTTGCCCTTCAGATCCAGGTCGAAGGGACGCGCCATGCCGGTGTGGTGGACACTCTTGGCATTGAGCGACTTCCAGACATCAACACCCTTCTTCGGATAGAAGTAGGCTTTCTCCTTGCCTCCGAGGTTGGTCTGACCCGGTATGCCGACATAGGCAGCCAGACCCAGGCCGTTCTTCGGATCGAGCAGCCGCAGGGTGAGGTTCCCCGTGTTCGGTTTGTTCTTCACCGGATCGTATGGCTTCGTGGACTTCGGAGCCTTGCCGGGTTTCTTCTGGTCGTCGGCGCCGAGCTGGGCCGCGGTGAACGTCCGGTACTTCGCGGTGCTGTCGCTGGTCGCGAAGAGACCGAAGTTCATTCCCTTGGCTGATCCGCCGCTGGTGAGTTCAAGCCAGTACTCACCCGCTGCGGGCTCGGTCAGGGCATAACCGCCGGGCACGGTGATCCGGATCGTATCGGTGGCGATCACGCCTATGAATTCATAGCCGCTGCCGTCCGACACGTCGCTTCCGCCGTTGACCGCGAGGTCGACGGTCGCGCCGCTGTAGGGCGTGTCTTCCGGATCCATCACGCCGTTGCCGTTATAGTCGCGGTAAACGATACCGTCGACGTTCGCGTCAGCGAAGTTTCCGAAATCCAGGTTGTTCGAGGTGACGAAGTTACCGCTGATGCCGTTGATGGCATATGTGCCGCCAACGGGCTGCGTCTGACTCCAGCCACCCTGCGCAACCTCGGATACGACGTGCGCACCGGTGAAGCCGCTGTCGATCGAGTAGAACCCGGTCGAATCGGTCACCGCGGAGGTTCCGCCGTCGTACACGCCGCCGGACACGTTGATCGTCCAGCCTTCGAGACCGGGCTCACCGATGTCCTTCACGCCGTTGCCGTTCAGGTCGTTGTACTTCACGCCGCTGAAGACAATGTACTTGAAGTCGAGGGCGTCCGCAGTGTCGATCGAACCGCTGGTGCTCACCACGAAGCTGCCGGTCGCATGGTTCGTCCGTTTCCAGCCGGCGATCTCGTTCACTTCCGAGACTTCGTAAGTGCCGGTGTCGAGGCTGGTGAACGTGGCCGCGATGGTGCCGCCGCCGAGTGTGAACGGACTACCATCAAGGTCGACGCCGTTCTTCTGGATGCTGAAGTCGGATGTCGCACCGGAGGGCACGGCGATGATATCGCCCGCTTCCCTGATGCCGTTACCGTTCTGGTCGACGGTCAGCTGGATACGAATCCTGCCGAGGATGAAGTTACCGAAGTTCTTCCCGGTGGGATTCGCGCTTACGCTGCCGCTGTTTCCGGAGGTGGTGACCAGGTGGGCTCCGCCCGCAGGTGCGGTCTGCTTCGCCACGTCCTCGTCGAGCACCTCGACCACGGCCCAGTTGCCGGGGGGTACCGGGATCGAGTAGTTTCCGGAGCCGTCAGTCTCCGTCGAGCCGGTGAGATACGTGGCGTCGGGGTAGAGTAACGGTCCGCCGGCGGAGTCATAGTGGACTTCGATAGTCCACCCCTCCAGGCCGGGTTCGCCGCCGTCCTTGATTCCGTCTCCATTCAGGTCGTTCCACTTCGTTCCCGAAATGGATCCGTCGAAATCACCGAAATCCAAATCGGTGATGATCGAAGCACCACTGCCGTCGGCCGGGTTGAACTCGTCGTAGAAACCCGCCGCCGGGAGCGTGATGGCACCCGTAGGATCCACCACCTCGACCTGCCACTGACCGGGCAGATTGACGACCGAAGCGCCGAATGAATAGGCCCCCGATCCGTCCGTGGTGTCGTAGGCAACGGGGACGCCGAAGTACGAAAGGGCGATGGCCACGCCGCTTTCCGGAGCCGCATCGTCGTTGATGCCGTTACCATCCGTGTCGGTGAACTTGACACCGCTCATCGAACCGCCGGAGAAGGTGAGTTCGGTCGTGGAGATCGCGAAATCGTCGAATCCCCATCCCTCGTCACCGGAAGCCGCGTCCGAGAAGGTTTCGTATTTGAAGCGGACGTAGGTTTTCCCGTACACGGTATCCGGGATCCGGATCTGCTGGAAGATGTACCCGTTGGGGCCCGTGTGAAGGTCGTCACCGGTACAGTCTCCGTTACTGCTCCAGATACCGGGATCGGCGAAGTAGTCAACTGAGAGCGCGCTCGCAGTCGCCTCGTCGAAACAGTCGGTACCGTTCAAGGCCCCGGCGTTGCCGTAGACGCTCGCGCTGTACCAGTTCGTCCCGTTCGTGTCGTCCAGTTCACCCAGCTTCGTCCAGGTTTTCCCTGTATCGACACTGTACATGAAGATACTGCGATCCCATTCGGGCTCGGTCTTCACGCTGTGATAGAAGGTGATGAACGCCTCAGATACCGCCGAAAAGTCGAAGAACGGAGTATAGAGGGAGCTGACCACACCGCCGGTCGAGTAGTAATAGTCCTCGTCATCGGCAGGACCCGGCACGGTCTGATACGCGGTGTCTCCACCGTGTACGCCGCCCACCTTGTCATCGCCGCCCAGGAGCGAACCGTAGCCCCAGTCGCCGCCTCCGAACCAACCGTCCTTTTCAGACGGTGATTCGAATCCGGTGGAGTACGGTACCGACTTCAGGCCGGCAACGGGGATGACCACTTCGATCGTGTCGTTGGTCGCGTCCAGGTCACCGGAAGCCGCGACGTACGCCTTGAAGGTGTAGGCGCCCGGACCGCTGGGGGTCCAGGAGAAGGGGACGTCGTGATTGTTGGTGCTGAATCCGCTGTCCGTGATCGAAGCAGTGTGGTCGTAGACCTTCACATCACTCGGATCGTAGATCTCGACATGAAGGGTCATGCCCGATTCCACGTTGTTGGTGTAGTTCGCGGTCCTCACGGTGATGGGCGAGAAGGGCAGCCCGTCGGGGGCGCCGGCGGGACCGGGGGAGATGAGTTCCGCGGCACCGGCGTCGTGGATCGTGCCGGTCCTGCTTCCCTCATACGCGCCCATGTCCGGGGTCGTGGGGTTTCTCGGCACACCGTCGAGGTCCACCGCAACCTGCGTCCAGGGTTGGCCGTTGTCCACGGCGCCCGAAGGCATTGTGCTGTCGATGTGCAGGTCCGTTTCACTCAGCAGGAACGGATTGAGGCCGATGCTATGTGCGTCCTGGCCCGACCCGTAGCTGTTGGTGATCCCGGGAATATTATAGGTCGGCCCGAAAACGTCCATATGGTGGTAATAATCCGGGTCGATGTAGTAGTTGTTATAATCGCTGGGGAGACGATAGTCGTTTCCTGCGAGGTCGAAAGTGAGCAGCACCGCGCTGAACAACGGAGCGCAGGGCCGCGTCATGACGACGACGTTGTTTTTCCAGATGACACGCACCGTGTGCAGCGCACTTCCGTAGAAGTACGATCCAACAGCGCCTCCGGCCTGACCAGCGCCTTCGAAACTGATGGTATTGTGGGCGATGGTATCATACCTGCCGCCATAGACGGCGATACCGACAGTCCTGCGGTTTCCGGACGCGGCGTCGTCATTACGAATGTCGTAGATGATGTTGTTCGTAATGCCGTTGCTCGAACGGAGACCTGCCCAGAGGAGGTCAACCGGCTCGACGGTGGAAGAGAAGATGTTCTTGTATAAGTTGACGGGCCAGTCGTGCTGGATGCCGAACGCGCGGCTCGCCGAACCCTTTCCGTCGAGGGTGATCTTGTTGTACGCCGAGTTGTTGTAC
>QJVY01000098.1 GCA_003235555.1 Ignavibacteria bacterium
GTCATCGACAGGGTCGGCAACCTGGCCGCCGCCCGCAGCGTGGCGGGCTCCATCGGCGTTCGCGAGTCGAACGTGGTGCAACAGATCAACCCGGATTATTTCGTGGACGTGACGATCGTGATCGGCGACGACTACCTGTCGTTGAAACCGGCCGTCCGGCCGGGGGAACGGACTCCTTGACGCCCAGGAATCTCGCGAAAAAGATCGCCGGCCTCGCATACGCGAAAAAAGCGTTTGACGTCACGCTGCTGGACCTCCGGAAGGTCACCGACGTTGCCGATTTTTTCCTGATCTGTTCCGCGGATTCGGACATCCAGGTGAAGGCCATCGCCGATTCCGTGATGGACGGACTGGCCGGGTCGGACATCTACCCCTGGCACCGCGAAGGCCTTTCGCAGAAGCAGTGGATACTCCTGGATTTCGTCGACGTGGTGGTCCATGTGTTCCACAAGGACGTCCGCGTCCATTACGGGCTGGAGAAACTCTGGGGCGATGCCAAAATCGAGACAATCCGGGATACGCCTCCTCCCAAAACCCTCAAGAAGAAACCGGCCCCGCGCAAGCGCGCAAAATGAAAGACCATCTCAGGAAAAAGATCGCCCGCGCCCTTGAAGCCCTCGGGGTGCCGGAGGCGCCCGTCCCCTCGTTCGAGAAACCGCGCGACCCCTCCCACGGAGACCTCACGACCAACATCGCGATGCTCGCGGCGAAGGCGGCGCGGCGGCCGCCCCGGGACCTCGCCCGGGACATCGTTGCCGGGATCTCCGGCCCGGACGCGCTGGTGGCGTCGGTGGAAGTGGCCGGCCCCGGTTTCATCAACATCAGGTTTACCGAGGCGTATTACCACGGTGTCATGCGCTCGATCCTCGAAAGCGGGGACTCCTATGGCCGGGGGACCTCCGGTGCGGGCGTCACAGCGCAGGTGGAGTTCGTCAGCGCCAACCCCACCGGGCCCCTCACCGTCGGACACGGCCGCGGCGCCGTCTTCGGGGACACCGTCTCGAGACTGCTCGAGTGGACCGGCCACGCGGTGACGAGGGAATACTATTTCAACAACGCCGGCAGGCAGATGCGCATCCTCGGCGATTCCGTCCGGCTCCGGTACCTCGAACTGCTGGGCTCCGCCTCCCCCTTCCCGGATGATTACTACCAGGGTGAGTACATCCGAGAGATCGCATCGCGCCTGAGGAACGAACGGGGGGACGCGCTCGCCAGTGAACCGGCCGAGGGGGAGTTCCGCCGCCGGGCGGAGGCCGACATCTTCACAGAGATCAGGGGCACGCTCGGTCGTCTCGGGATCGCGTTTGACGTCTACTACAACGAGAACACGCTGTATGAAAGCGGGAAGGTGGAAGAGATCCTCTCCGACCTTCGCAAGCTGGATTTGATCTACGAGCAGGACGGCGCGACCTGGTTCCGGGCCTCGGCACTGGGGGGCGACAAGGACAAGGTCGTCGTCAAGGGCACGGGCGAACCGACCTACCGGCTGCCCGACATGGCTTATCACCGCGAGAAGATCCGCAGGGGGTACGGGCTCATCATCGACGTCCTCGGGGCGGACCACGTGGCTACCTACCCCGACGTGATCGCGGCCATGAAGGCCCTGGGGCACGACACCGACCGGATCAAGGTCCTCATCCACCAGTTCGTGACCGTCGTCCGGGAGGGCGAGGTGGTGAAAATGTCCACCAGGAAGGCCAATTACATCACGCTGGACGAGCTGATCGACGAGGTCGGTCCGGACGTGGTACGCTATTTTTTCCTGATGAGGGGCATCGGGAGCCACCTGAATTTCGACCTGAAGCTGGCCAAGGAACAATCCGAGGCCAACCCGGTGTTCTACCTGCAGTACGCCCATGCGCGGATCGCCAGCATCATCCGGCACGCCGCGTCGATGGGCATCGACCCCGCCGGGGAGGGGGACCTGTCCGTCCTTTCGAGCCCGGAGGAAATGGACCTGATGAAGGCCCTTTCGGGGTTTCCGGACATGGTGGAATCGTGCGCCCGGGCCTTCGAACCGCACCGGCTCATCGAGTATCTCCACGAGACGGCCGGGGCGTTCCACAGGTTCTACCACGCGCACCGGGTCGTCACCGACGACGGGACGATGACCGCGGCGAGGATCGTGCTCGCCAGGGGGACGATGATCGTCCTGAAAAACGGCTGCTCGATCCTCGGAATTTCGGCGCCGGAAAAAATGTGAGCACCCCGTCGACGCGCGGCGAACCCCGCGCGGAGGCGGACGACAAGTACAACTGCGACAGGAAATTTCTTTCGTGGCTTCACCACCCATTCCCGCACCAAACCTGACACACACATATGACTGACATCACGGCGCTCAACGAGCGCATCCAGCGCGAGAGCGCGTTCACAGACCTCCTCCTCCTGGAGGTCGGCAAGACGATCGTGGGGCAAAAGACGATGGTCGAAAGACTCCTCCTGGGCCTCCTCTGCAACGGGCACATCCTCCTGGAGGGAGTCCCCGGACTCGCGAAGACCCTCGCGATCAAGACGCTGGCGTCCGCCATCAGGGCGAAGTTCCAGCGGATCCAGTTCACCCCGGACCTCCTCCCGGCCGACCTCGTCGGGACGATGATCTACAACCAGAAGAACTCGGAGTTCACCGTCCGGAAGGGACCCATCTTCGCGAACCTGATACTGGCCGACGAGATCAACCGCGCTCCGGCGAAGGTCCAGAGCGCGCTCCTCGAGGCGATGCAGGAACGGCAGATCACCATCGGGGAAGAGACCTTCGGACTGGAAGAACCCTTCCTCGTCCTGGCGACGCAGAACCCGATCGAACAGGAGGGCACCTACCCGCTCCCGGAGGCGCAGGTGGACCGCTTCATGCTCAAGGTAAAGATCGGCTACCCGACGAGGGAGGAAGAGGGGCTGATCATGCGGCAGAATATCGGGGGGGACGTTCCCGCGGTGAAGGCGGTCGTGGATCCCTCCAGCATCCTCAACGCGCGGACGGTCATCCGCGACGTCTACATGGACGAAAAAATCGAACGGTACATCCTGGATATCGTCTTCGCGACCCGCGAACCGGCGAACTTCAAACTCGGGAAACTCGCCCCGTTGATTTCCTACGGCGGTTCGCCGAGGGCCACGATCAGCCTCGCGCTCGCCTCCAAGGCCTTCGCCTTCATCAGGCGCAGGGGGTACGTCGTCCCGGAGGACGTCCGTGCGGTCTGCCACGACGTCCTCAGGCACCGCATCGCCGTGACGTACGAGGCCGAGGCGGAGAACGTGACCTCGGAGCAGATCATCGACGATATCCTCAACACGGTCGAGGTCCCCTGAGGAACCCGACGACGCCACGCCGGACCGCGCAGACATGGAAACCGCAGAACTGCTGAAAAAAGTCAGGACCATCGAGATCCGCACGAGGGGGTTCGTGAACCAGATCTTCTCCGGGGAATACCACAGCGTGTTCAAGGGGAGGGGCATGGCCTTCAGCGAGGTGCGGGAGTACCAGTTCGGCGACGACATCCGTTCGATCGACTGGAACGTCTCGGCGAGGTTCAACCATCCCTTCGTGAAGATCTTCGAGGAGGAGAGGGAACTCACCGTCATCCTCCTCGTGGACGTGAGCGGCTCCGAGGATTTCGGGACCGTTCGCCAGCTCAAGCGCGAGACCGCCGCCGAACTCTGCGCCGTACTGGCCTTCTCGGCGTTGAAGAACAACGACAAGGTGGGTGTGATCTTCTTCAGCGACGTCATCGAGAAGTTCATTCCCCCCAAGAAGGGACGGTTCCACGTCCTGCGGATCCTCCGCGAAGTCATCGATTTCACCCCCGAACGGCGGGGCACGAACATCGCCGAGGCGCTCCGGTTTTTGACCGGTGCCATCAGGAAACGGAGTATCGTCTTCCTCATCTCGGACTTCATGGACGAGTCCTACGGGGACGCCCTGCGGATCGCGGGGAAGAAACACGACCTCGTGGGAATCAAGCTCTACGACCCCCGGGAGGAGGAACTGCCACCGGTCGGTCTCATGCGGACGGTCGACGCCGAGACGGGCGAGACCCGGTGGGTGGACACCGACAGCGCCCGCGTGCGGGACGCGTACGCGGGGTGGTGGCATACCGCCGAAGACGCGCGGAAAAAACTTTTCAGGATGAGCGGCCTCGACGAGATCCGGGTCCGTACCGACCAGTCGTACGTGAAACCCCTCATGATGTTTTTCAGGATGAGGGAGAAGCGATGGTAGGCGCGGCCCGGCGTCCAATGCTGCTCGCGCTGTCGGTGGCGCTCCTCCTGTCCTTCTGCGACCACGTCGCCGTCCGGCTGCACGCGCAGGAGGTCCGCGCGACGGCGGTGGCCGATACGAACGTCATGTTGATCGGCGAACAGCTGCACGTCACCGTCTCGGTGACGGGCCCGGCGGGGATCGTCCTCGGGAGCGTCGGCCCGGCGGATTCGCTCGAGGGGCTGGAAATCGTCCGTGTGGATTCGGCGGCAGACCGGGGGGGGCGCTCGACGACTTTCACGATCACCGCTTTCGACTCCGGGACGTATGTTGTCCCGCCCTTCTCCGCGTATTACCGGAGCCCTTCCGACACCGGCGTGCGGAACGTTTCGACCCTCCCGATTGCCGTGTTCGTCCGCGGGGTGGACGTGGACACATCCGGCGGGATCCGCGCCATCAAACCCCCCCTCGATGTCCCCCTGACCTTCATGGAGGTGCTCCCCTGGGCCCTGGCCGTCCTGGCCTCGGCGGCGTTGATCTGGCTCGTCTATTACACCATGAAGAAGCGCAAACTGGGCGAGAGGTTCATCCCCGCTCCCCCGCCCCGCCCTGCGGATGAACTGGCGCTTGAGGCCCTGACCGCCCTCGCCTCGGAAAAACTCTGGCAGCGGGGAAAACTGAAGGAATACCACACGGCTGTATCAGAGATTTTGCGTACCTACATCGAAAACGGCTTCCGGATGCCTGCGATGGAATCCACCTCCAACGAAATCCTCCGGGCGTCGCGCTCCGCGGGGTTCGGAGAGAGCACGGTCACGCTGCTCGCCGGGATCCTGTACCGGTCCGACCTGGTCAAGTTCGCGAAATTCGTCCCGGAACCGTCGGAAAACGAGAAGAGCCTCGAGGGGGCCGTGTCGTTCGTGGAACAGACCCGCGCAGTCCGGAAAGCGGGGGCAGAGCGCGTCCCCGCGGCGGCACCCCTGCAGGCGGAGGGCACGGTATGACCTTCGCGAACCCCGGGGCATTCTACCTTCTCCTGCTGGTTCCTGTCATGCTCGCCTGGTACGTGCGCCGCGGCAGGAAACAGTTCCTGAACCTGAGGGTTCCCTCCCTGCAATCGTTCCGGGCCGGCGACGTGGGCTGGCGCGTGAGGTTCCGCCACCTGCCCGCGGCCATGAGGCTGCTGGCGTTTTCACTCCTTGTCGTGGCCCTCGCAAGGCCGCAGACGTCGTCCGAAGGGGAGAACGTCACCACGGAGGGCATCGACATCGTGCTGGTGACCGACGTTTCGGGAAGCATGCTCGCGGAGGATTTCCGTCCGAACAGGATCGAGGCGGCGAAGGAGGTTGCCGTGGAGTTCGTCGAGGGCCGCCCCGACGACCGGATCGGCTTCGTGGTCTTCGCCGGGGAGAGTTTCACGCAGTGCCCGCTGACCCTCGACCACGACGTGCTGCGGACGCTCATCGCCGGAGTGAAGCCCGGCCTGATCGAGGACGGGACCGCCATCGGGATGGGCCTGGCCACGGCGGTTTCGCGTCTCAAGGACA
>QJVY01000230.1 GCA_003235555.1 Ignavibacteria bacterium
AGCCGCTCGGGCGAAATGAAGGTTTTTCCCTCCGTCGAAATGGTCTTCCACGAGGCGAACCTGATCGATTACCTCGTGGCGCCCGCCGACGTCGACCCCCGCGTCGAACGGACCGCCGAGGAGCTGGCCGTCCTGACGGCCGAAAAGCTCGGGATCGTGGGCCTCGCCGCCGTGGAGATGTTTCTGTCGAAGGACGGGCAGGTCCTCGTCAACGAGATCGCCCCCCGCCCCCACAACAGCGGCCACCACACGATCGAGGCGAACGTGACGTCCCAGTACGAGCAGCACCTGCGGGCCATCATCGGGCTTCCCCTCGGTTCGACGGATACGCTCTCGCCGGCGGTGATGGTCAACCTCGTCGGGGAAGCCGGATTCGAGGGTCCTCCCCGCTACGAGGGACTGAACGAGGTGCTTGCGCTTGAGGGGGCCAATGTTCATATTTACGGGAAGAAAACCACCAAACCGCACCGGAAGATGGGACACGTGACCATCGTGGGGCCGACGCGCGAGGCGGCGATGGACAAAGCAAGGGTCGTCAGGAAGACATTGAAGGTGAAGACATGAAAAAACCGATCGTCGGTATCATCATGGGGAGCGCGTCGGACCTCCCGGTCATGAAATCTGCGGCGGACATCCTGAAGAAATTCGGTGTCCCCGCGGAGGTCACCGTCGTCTCCGCGCACCGCACACCGAAGGGCATGTTCGATTACGCGGAAAAGGCGGCCGGACGGGGACTGAAGGTCATCATCGCGGGGGCCGGCGGGGCGGCCCACCTCCCGGGCATGGTCGCATCGATCACCACCCTCCCGGTCATCGGCGTGCCGGTGAAATCGTCCAACTCGATCGACGGATGGGATTCGATTTTGTCGATTTTGCAGATGCCGAACGGCGTTCCTGTCGCGACGGTGGCCCTTGGAGCTGCTGAAAACGCCGGGATCCTCGCCGCGGAGATCATCGGGACGTCGGACAAAACCGTCGCGGCCAGGCTGAAGACCTTCAAGAAATCATTGCGGGCAAAAGTGGAAAAATCGGCCCGCTCGATGGAAAAACGCAGACGGGGCTGAGCCCGCCGCTGCGCACACCCGGTCGGGGCCCCTCTCCCACCCTCCCTTCTGCGGGAACACCGCCGCTATCGGGTCCGTCACGTACGATGCCCGGCCCTGACCCCTGACGATCTTGACTATATAGAGGGAATTTTCGACCTTCCGGTATAACCTTTCCCGATCGACGGAGGTGATGGCCATGGGAAAAATCGCGTCCCTCATCGCTCTCGTTCTCGTTCTCGTACTCTCGACCGGCGCCCTGGCTCAAAAACAATACCTCGTCTCCCCCGACGAGGAGGTCATACCGATCCGGCCCGGCGATGACATAGAAACGCTCATACGCGATCATGGACAGCGGCCGACCGAACCGGAGATCTCCTGCGGTCCTTTTGCGGTTATCGACGACCCCTGGCCGACCAACGTACTCTTCAACTCCCGCCACAGGGACGTGATGGGACAGTGGTATGTTGCACCGGCCCCGGGCACGATCGATTCCATTTTTTTCCAGGTCGGAAACGCCGGGGACATGCTTTCCGATTCGACCGCGTTCGTCCGCGTTCATTCATCCGCCATCGGCCGGAACTTCGGGCCGGGCATCAGGCCGGGACCGTACAATCCGCCCTGCCAGCCCTGGGGATACTGGACGAACACCAACGACCCGGACATGGGCGTCACGGCGTTCCCCGAGGACGCGACCGACACGAACTGGATTTCTACCTACCCCGGCTCCGGGATCTCCTCCGTTCCGCCGGTCGGGGAAATCAGGTGGGGCCTTGGGGGGTATCCCGTCAGGCTGAGACCGAACAGCGCGAACGTCGCGGTCACGGCGGACCTCGGACCATTGACCGTCGAACCGGGGGATGAATTCTTTATCTCGATCCAGCTATCGTCGGTCCTCCCCGGGCCGGACCTCCATCCCACCGAATTGCCCACCCAATTCTTCGGCCGTTCGACCACGGTGTCCGTAAACGACGAGTACTATCCGTCGAGGAACTGGAAGTTTTACGAACACGACAAGGGACCGTCGAACTGCGCCGGGCTGCCGATCGACAGCATCAGGAGGGGATGGGTCGCGCGCGGGGCCACCTGGGACGATTCTCTGGAGGTCATGCTCTGGAACATCTGGTACGTGATGACGGTGGACGGAAACGCCCCCCCCGTGATCTACCCGTCCACGGCGCTTCGGAACACGTTCGACACAGGTCCGCGGCTCCTGCAAACGGCCATCGAAGACTGTTACTCGGTCGACCCCCTGAAAGCGGGCGTCGCCTCAGCCTCCATCCTGTTCGAGGTGAACGGGGAGGTCCAGCCTCCGGTCGCGATGAACTATCTTGGCGCTGACGTCTGGGAGGGTTACATTCCCGGCAGGCCGCCCGGGAACACGGTATCGTACAGGGTTTCGGCGACGGACCTCGAGGGAAACAGCGAAACCGGGCCGACGTCCTGGTACACGGTCGTCCCCTTTGGAACCGCGTGGTATGCAATCGACACGGGCGTGTCGTGCGTACCGGTGGACATCTCCGCGACCGGCACCGATGTGCCGCCCGGCTCGTTTTTCGAACCTGGCGCGGCGGGGACCTCCCCCGCCGCATGGAACGACGGGACCGCCGGTCCGATAGACATGGAGCGGACCTTCACCCTTTTCGGAGATGGGTTCCGCTACGCGTGGATCGGGGTGGACGGCGCGATCGGACTGAGCGTCTCGCCGGCCGACACCGTCAACCTCAATCCGGACGGCACGTTCGACACGGCGTGGACCATCCCGCGGCCGCCGGCCTCACCGTTGTGTGGGGACACACAGGAGGGCTGTCCGGAGTCCCCGAAAATCATGGTTGCCCCCTTCAGGGCGAACCACCTCATCGCCGATTCCGCCGGAACATACGGACATATCTACTATGGAAACGGAGGGGACACCTGCCGATTCATTGTCCAGTGGGATTCGATCGGATATACGGACGAGATGGGCAACCACGCGGACGGTACGACGTTCCGCGTGGTTCTCGACGCCTGCCTGGGGACGGTGGAATTCCATTATGACGATGTCGGTACCCTCGGGCAGGATCACGCCGACCTCTCCGGGATGGCGGTCGACCCGGGCCACGCGGCGTTGCCCGTTGAAAAATTCGTGTTCTTGAATGAAGCAGGCTTCCCGGAGGAGACACGCCCCGCGGCGAACTCCTGCGTCAGATTTTACCCGAAAATCGGAGGTGCGGTCATCGACGGATGGAACCTGGTCTCTCTTTCATTGCTCCCGCTGGACGGTGACTATTCGGTGAACAGCCTTTTCCCCGACGCGATGGGGCGGGCCTGGAAATTCGAAGGGGGATACCTCCGCGTGGATTCCCTGAAACCGGGAGAGGGATACTGGATGAAATTTTCCGGGGACGACCCCGTGGGGAGTTCGCCCGGGACGATGTTCCCCTGCGTCACGGTTCCCGTGAAACATGGGTGGAACCTCATCGGGGGTCCTTCGTGCGGGGCTCCGACAGCCGATATCGTCGAGGCGGGGACCTGGATCACCTCATCCTTTTTTACATATGGTATCGCGGGCTGGACCATCGCGTCGACGATTTCCGGGGGCAGAGCCTATTGGGTAAAAGTCGCGGGCGACGGTACGCTCACACTCTGCTGTCCGTCGGCCGACCCCGGTATGTCCGCCGTAACCGGAAGCGTTCCAGCCGACAACCCGGAAAATCCCGGAGGATCCGCCAACCGGCGCCGGTAGCCGTTGCAAATCTCCCCCCAGCGTGATACATTGAACCCACCGGTCCGCCGTACCGACCGGATCAGGCCGGCATCTTCATCATCACAACCGATCCCGCGATATGGAAGACCTCCGTTACCCCATAGGCAAATTCCACATGCCCGCTTCGGTGAGCGAAGAGGAGCGGCTCGAACATCTCCGCAACATCACGCTGACCCCGAAACGCGTGCGCCAGGCCGTGGCCGGCATGGACGAAGGCCAGCTCTCCACCCCATACCGCGACGGGGGATGGACGGTCCGGCAGGTGGTCCATCACCTGGCGGACAGCCACATGAACGCCTACGTGCGGTTCAAGCTTGCCTTCACCGAGGAGAAACCGACGATCAAGGCGTACGAGGAGAAACGCTGGGCTGAAACCCCCGACGCCCGGAACGCCCCGGTCGAGACCTCCCTGAAACTCCTCGAATCGCTCCACGAACGCTGGGTGATCTTTTTGAATTCCCTCTCCCCGGAGGATTTCAACAGGAAATTCATCCACCCGGAAAACGGCCTGATGGACATGAACGCCCTTCTGGCGCTCTATTCCTGGCACGGCCGCCACCACGAGGGGCATATCACGGGCCTGCGGAAACGGAAGGGGTGGGGGTAAAAAAAAGCCCGATACTGGCATACCGGGCTTCCACTAATCCACACACGGCCCGAGGAGGTAAACGGACCGCATGGGCAATATACTATAGCCTCCCCGGACGCGATGTTACCTGAAGCACACCCCGTGTCCCCCGTCACGCGGGACCGGGAGCCCCGGGGGCGTCAATCGTACCTGTCCAGCCTGAATTTCTCCCCGAGGTAGAGCCGGCGCGCCTCCGGGTCTGAGGCGAGCGAATCGGCGCTCCCCGACATGAGGATTTTCCCCTCGAATAATAAATACGATCGGTCGGTGATCGACAGCGTCTCGTGGACGTTGTGGTCGGTCACGAGCACGCCGATGCCCCTCGTCTTCAGGTCGTGGACGATCCGCATGATCTCCTCCACGGCGATCGGGTCGATGCCCGCGAAGGGTTCGTCGAGAAGGATGAACTTCGGATCGGTCGCCAGCGCCCGCGCGATTTCCGTCCTCCGCCTCTCCCCGCCGGAGAGCATGTAGCCGCGGCTCCCGGAGATCTGCGTGATCCCGAAGTCCTCCAGGAGTTTGTCGCACCGCTCCTCCCGCGCTCTTTTGGATTTCTCGGTGAGTTCGAGGATCGCGAGGAGGTTGTCGCGGACGGTCATCTTCCGGAAGATCGACGACTCCTGCGGGAGGTACCCGATTCCCATCCGGGCACGCTTGTACATCGGCACCCGGGTGATCTCGGTGTCGTTGAGGTGGACCCTGCCGGACTCGGGCCTGATCATCCCGACGATCATGTAGAACGTCGTGGTCTTTCCCGCCCCGTTCGGGCCCAGCAGCCCGACGACCTCCCCCCGTTTCACGTCGATGTTCACCGAGTCCACGACGAGCCGCTTTTTATACCGTTTCGACAGTTCCGTCGCGCGGAGGACGTCCTGCGCGGCCGGTGAGGCGTTCAGCCCCGGGACCTCTCGTGAATGTTTTTCAGTTTCGCTCATCGTGTGTCGGCGGTGGTCGTCAAAAATCCCGGTCCGGCCGGCTTTCTTTCCAGCGGAACCCGGGGATGTCGTACTCTTTTTCGTTCCCCCGGAGAAGGGGCTCGGGGATGTAGCGGCCCTCCACGCTTTCCGCGAGGCTGATCGTGAGCGGCCTGCCGTCGGAGAAGACGATCCTGATCGCATTCCCCGTCGACGTGTTCAGCCCGTTGGGGAGCCCCCCCTCGAACAGGTAGTACACGCTCGTCGCGGTGCGCAGGACGTCGATTTCCCTGATCCGGGTGCTGTCAAAGTACAGAATTATTTCCTGGCCGGCCAGCTGGTCGTGACGGCCCTCCATCGCCGGACTCGTCTCGCTCGCCGCCACGGCGTT
>QJVY01000162.1 GCA_003235555.1 Ignavibacteria bacterium
GTTCGATCATCACCAGTTTGTCCTGCGTCCTGTTCACATAGAAGATGAATTCCTGCGTTCCCGGATTCACCGAAACGTCCCAGAACGAGGCGATGTTCGGGAAGGTACCGGGTATCGTTTCCTCCTTCAAATCCGGTAACGATACCTTCAGCAACTTTCCCCCCTTTTTCATGAAGAGAACGAAATCTGCCGACGGAGAAAGGACGGGGCCGGAAACCACGTCGCCGCCGCCGCCTATCTTCCGCGCGGTCCCCGTGCGGTTGAACGAAGCGTCCACGCTCACGACCCACCAGTCTCTCTTTGCCGAGGTATGTTGATCGATGTACGCAACATACTTCCCGCCCGGGATCGGGACGGCATACAGCGAATCTTCGAATATCGGGATCGGTGTTCCCCCGTCGACCGGCGTCAGGAAGGTCTTCCCGTCGCGGTAGAGCACAAGCGTGTCGTCGTTGATCCAGTTTGTCAGCCACGCGCTTCCCAGCATCCGCGGTGTGCCCACCACGGATACGTCCGCGACGTACGTTTTCTGGACCCGTGACGAGTCTTCCGGGGACCTCGGATCCTCGGCCGAATAGACCAGACGCTTTCCGTCCGGAGAGAACTTGGGGAAATATGTCCACATCCCGCTATCGGAGATCAGCTTCCGCCGGTCGCTGCCGTCGCGGTTGCAGATGAAGATTGCGCTTTCATTCCTCAACGGGTCGGGATTGGAGCTCGTGAACAGGATATGCTGTCCGTCGGGCGACAGGTTCGGGTGGTACTTGAGCCTGTCATCGAAGGTGACCTGCCACGACCTGCCGGTGACGAGTGAACCGATCCAGAGATCGCTCATGTTCCGCTGCTGATTGTAGAGCAGTTTCGTCAGGTCGCGGGAGATGTGGATCCCGAGATCCGGCCCAAGACCCTTCGTGATCTGGACGACCTCCCCCCCCTCCGCCGGGACCGTCCAGAGGTTCGTGTTCCCTCCCCTGTTCGATGAAAAAATAATCTGACCGTTCGACGCCCAGCAGACTTCATCGATGTTCTTCCTGTCGAACGTCACCTGTGTTTCGGCTCCCGTGGCGAGCTCACGCGTCATGATTTCCTGGTATCCCCCATCCGGGAACGTGCGCAACCAGGCGACGGCCCCGCCGTCCGGCGACACCGAGAGGGAGATTCTCCCCTGGATTGAAACGCTGTCGGTGAATTCCAGCCGGTTATCCGTCCCTTCCGGCGTGACACTCCAGATCGCGTGATCCGTCATCCTCCCGGCCGACCACATCCATTTATAATAAAAGATTCTTTCCCCGTCCGGTCGCCATCTCGGGACTATCCCATCCTGGGCAACCACCCTCGTCCCGCCGCCCAGCGCCGACGCCACGATAATAGCGGGTGTGTTCCCGCTCGGCGTGGTTCCGCCATACGCCACGCGGCTTCCATCCATGGAGACGTCCACCGATTGGATCCATCTCATCGAATCGGAGGTGATGACCTTCGGTTCCCCTCCGCCGGTGTTCATAAAATACACGTGCCAGTTTCCCCCGGCGTCCCTTCCCGGAAACGCGGCCCAGTTGCCGTCGCCGGAAAGGCCGTGATACCGGATGTTGGTCAGCGGGACTTCCAGTTCCCTCACGGTCATGTTGGGGTTTACCTCGGGCGTCGGGTTCCGGAGGAACACCAGCGCCACCACGCCGGCGGCGATCAGGACGAGGGCGGTCAGGATGATCCAGCGAAACCTGGCGAAGACGGAGGGCCCCGCCACGGGCACCTGACCGGACGGAGTAGGCGCCTGCCCTGCCGCTGCCGCGAGCGCGGACTGCGTCAGTTCGCGTGACACCCTCGTGGACTGTTTCCGGGCACGCCTCAGGTCGACGACGAAATCGGCGGCCGTCTGGTACCGGTCGGCGGGGTCCTTCTCCAGCGCCTTCTCGAGAATACGGGAGACCTCCGGTGACGCCCCCGGAAGATATTTGTCGACACTTTCAGGCTCTTCGTTGACGATCGAATAGACCATCGCCGCCTCGTGGTCTCCGCGAAAAGGTAGCTTTCCGGTCAGCATCTCGAACAGAAGCACACCGAAGGAAAAAATGTCGCTCCGGTGGTCCGCTTCACCCCCCTGGATCTGCTCCGGGGACATGTAGCCGAGCGTGCCCACGGTGCTGGAGGTCCGCGTGAGCTTCATCGCCCCCCTGAGCTTCGCCAGGCCGAAATCCATCACCTTCGCCTGTCCCTTGGAGTTCAGCATCACGTTGTCGGCCTTGATGTCGCGATGGACGATCTCCTTTGCGTGCGCCTCCTGGAGGGCTTCGCCGATCTGGATCGCGGTGGCGAGGGCGTCGTCGGGCTTCGCGAAGGGGAGTTTTTCCCGGAGGGTGCCCCCCTCGATATATTCCATGGACATGAAGAGCTGCCCCTCCTGCTCGTCGACACCGTAAATCGTGCAGATGTTCGGGTGGTTGAGGCCCGCGGCCGCCTGCGCCTCCTGGAGGAAACGGGCCTTGGCGCCTTCGTCGCGGTTCACCCTCTCCGGGAGGAACTTGAGCGCGACGGTGCGGTTGAGGCGTGTGTCGCTCGCCTTGTAGACGACGCCCATGCCCCCTTCGCCGAGCTTTTCCAGTATTTTATATTGACCGATCGTATTCCCTGTCATGACGGACCTATTCGAATATTCCTTTTTCGGCGATCAGTTTTTCAATTTCTTTCGGATCGACCGGCGTGTCGCCGGTGAGGACCTCACAGCCGTCTTCGGTGATGACGATCGTGTCCTCCAGCCTGAAGTGTATTTTTTTCGTCTTGTCCTCGATGATCGGCTCGAGGTTGAAGACCACGCCCGGGCCGAACGGCTCCTTCCGGGAACCCACGTCGTGCACGGCCATCCCCACGAAGTGCCCCGCGTAATTCGGCCAGAGGGTGTCGTATCCGTGTTTCGAGTACACTTCCTGTCCGACCGCAATGAGGTCTTCGTAGGTGACCCCCGGTTTGAGCGCCTCGATGGCCTTTTCGCGGAACTCGGCGATGCACGCGTACATTTTTAATTGATCGTCGGTGAACTTTCCGTTCACCGGCCAGGTGCGCGTGATGTCGGTGCAGTAGTAGTTCAGGTCGGGCGCGTAGTCGAGCAGCACGACGTCCCCCGATTCCATTTTATGGTTGTTGGCGTTGTAGTGCCAGTCGAGGCCCCTTTCGCCCGACGCGGCGATCGCGAAATACGCGGGGTTTTGCTGCCCGTTGTACTGGTAATAGAAATCACACGCGGCGACCATCTGGTACTCGTACAGTCCGGGGCGGGTGACCTTCATCGCCTCGTTGAAACCCAGCGCCCCGATCTTTCCGCACTCGCGCAGGACGGCGATTTCCTTTTTATCCTTCACACGCCGCATGGCATGCAGAACCGGAGTGATGTCTTTTACAATGATGTCCGGATATTTGTCTTTGATCAGGTTCGAGAAAATCGTCTCACGGGGGATTCTCCCGTCCCACGGGTCGTTTTTTCTTTTCGAACGCAGCTGCTTGCTCCGGTCGGGGCTCATTTCGGCGGTTTCCTCCGGACCCTGATAGAGATAGACCGTGTGGCCCGCCGGGAGCAGGGTGTCCAGCGTCGCCGTCAGGTTTTTTTTAGAGAGTACGCGATCCACCCGGTACGCGGCGGCGGCGGCCTCCCCCACCTCGATCCGTGCTTCCTGCTTGATGTCGCCCGGCGTGTGGTCCGGAACCAGGAGGGTCGTGGAGCGCGCCCTCCCGTCGAGGACGAGCACCGCGTCGGGAGTTTCCACACCGGACAGGTAATAAAAGTTATTGTCCTGCCTGAACTTCACGTATGCCTCGGGGAGCTCCGCCCCCAGGAAGACCGCCACGCCGTCGCCGATCGAATCCATCACCGCGGCGCGGCGCCGGGCGAAATCCTCCGGCGTGAAATATTTCCACATGTCCTGCGCGCGCAGGGGAAGGACCCCGGCGAGGAGGAGGCAAAAAATTACGATGCGTTTCATGAGTATCGTTTTCTTACTTGAACATGTTCTCGATCATCACGAGCTTGGCGCTCAGTCGCTGGTCCGCATAGACGAGTTCCGTCCCGTCCGCGGTGAGCCCCCCGGTCATGCCCTGCCTGAAGCCCGGAAACTGTGCCGCAAGCTTCACTTCCTTACCGGTGACGAAGTTGTACTTCCACATCTCCGTCCCGTTTTTCCAGACACCGATAAAATCGGAAAAATCATCATAGAACGTCCAGCTGACCCAGGGCATCGATAGACGTGAAATGGACCCGGGGTTCCCCGAGAAGACGGGCGTGATCGAAGCCGCGGGCCCCCGGAGAAGTTCCTCGAGCGTTTTCCCGGCAACCTTCCTGATGTCGTACCTGATGTTTGCCGTGTCCCGGAAGTCGGTGTAGGCGAGATAGCTCCCCCCGAGGAGCGGCTTCGCGAGCATGGAATCGCCCATGAGTTGCTTTCTCACCGTATCGTCCACGGACACCAGGTACGACCTGGTGATCGGTTGGAAAGTCGCGCAGACGATTGTATTGTCATTGATCCATCCCCAGAGGCCCAATATCGAATCCCGGGCGATGGTCTTCGGCGTACCGGGGTTGAGGGCGTCGATGACGCGGATCTCGACGGCCGTGGTGCTGTCTGTGAATTCGGTATACCGGTAGGCGATCCGTTTCCCGTCCGGGGACCACAGGGCGAAGGTGGCGATCTCCCTCTCGGGGGTGATGCGGCGTCGGTCCCCCCCGTCGCGGTTCATGACGTAGATCCCGCTGCCGACTTTGAGGGGATCCGGGTCGGCCATGACGAAGGCGACCATCCGGCCGTCCGGTGAAATCATCGGGTTACTGATCTGCCGTTCGTCGAAGGTGATCTGCTTCGCCGAACCGGTCTTCAGGGACCCGAGCCAGACGTTCCCGATCCTCTGTTGTTGGAGATAGAGCAGGCTTCGCCCGTCGGCCGACACTTTCATCCCGATATCCGGACCGCTCCCCTTGGTAATCTGACGGGGGGACCCGCCGTTTGCCGGAATTGTCCAGAGGTTCGTATTCCCCGATTTGTTCGACGAATAAATGATTTCACCGTTCGAGGTCCAGGAGATGTCATCCATCCGTTCGTCCCCGCCAACGAGGAACCGCTCCTCGCCGGTCGCGAGGTTGTGGATGATGATCGACTGGAACGCGCGGTCGTTCGTCCGGATCCAGCCGACGGACGCGCCGTCGGGCGAGAAGCACCAGGAGAACCTGGCCTGCCGGAAGACACCCACCGTGTCGACGAACTCCAGGCGGTTGTCCTGGCCGTCGGCCCCGACGGTCCAGAATTCGTATTTTCCGCTCTCGCTTAGGTACTGATTACTACCGCCCTTCATGTAGCCTACGCGGCGGCTGTCGGGACTCCACCGGGCGAGCACACCCCCCTCGGCGATCGTTTTTCCATTTCCGCCGAGGGAGGAGATCACGATCAGGTCAAACTTGTTCGACCGTTGATTAATCCTGTTGTACACAATCCGGGAACCGTCCGGAGAGATGTCGGCCACCTGCTGAATGAAATCGCTCGAATCGTTGGTGATCCTCTTCGGATCCCCCTCCTGTGAGTGCATGTAATAGATGTCCCATTTGCCGTTCGCGTCGGCCGCGGGAAAGGCGATCCACTTCCCGTCCGGCGAGAGGCCGGGATACGAAATCTGCGTGAACGGGACCTGGAGCACC
>QJVY01000087.1 GCA_003235555.1 Ignavibacteria bacterium
GTCAAAATACAGAATTATTTCCTGGCCGGCCAGCTGGTCGTGCCGGCCCTCCATCGGCGGACTCGTCTCGCTCGCGGCCACGGCGTTGCCCATCACCCTTACGCGGTCGGGGTAATTGTCACGGAGGGTCATCGTCACCGAGTCGCCGCTCACCTGGTTTTCGCCCTCCCCCCCCGACGTGTACCAGAGGTAGGGTGAGCGGTACAGCGCGATGCTGTCCCGCCCCGGGTAGAAAACCATCAGGCCCGCGGTTCCTGCCAGCCCCTCCCGGAAGATCCTGACGCTGTCGGTCACCACCAGCCGCCTCAGCGTGTCGCCGCTGCTCTCGATCACCCCGCCCGAGACGTACAGTGTCTCGGGTTGCGCGCCGCCGGAGGCCCCCTTCGCCTGGAGGACGCGCGGACGGCCCGTCCAGATGCTGGTGTTGTTCAGTTTGTCGTTTTCGAAGTGGTCGGAGTACGTCACGACACCCTGCGCCTGGTCTTCGATCCTGACGTTGCTGTCCGCGATCAGGACACGGGCCTCGCGGTCGTACCGGACCTCCCCGGCGGTGAGCAGCATGGAGGTGTCCGCGACGATGACGTTGTCCCTGAAGTACGCCCTGCGGTCCTCGGCGGAGTATGTTCCGTACCTGGACTGCAGCGTGGTCGTGCGGTCCTCCAGCAGGACGCGGTCGAACGCCTCGACCGTCTTCGTCCCGGGGTAGTAGAGCGCCCGCTGGCCCACCATCCTGATGCTGTCGTCCCGCACCTGGACCATCCCTTCGAAATAGACCTTGTTGCTCCTGAGATATTGAATGGCCCTGGAGCAGTTCAGGACCACGCTCCCCTGCGTGAACTGGACGTTGCCCACCAGCTGCCTCGCCTCCTCCCCGCCGAGCACCAGGCCGATGAGGCTGTCCGCGTGGTCGAGGACGATCACGTCGCCGCCCTGCCGGGCGGAGAGTGCCGCCGGGAACAGGTGGACGACCAGGGCGACGCCCGCCCATCGGGCGAAGAAACCGATCCGCGCCCTCATGGGTGACGGACCCGGCCGGTGACCCGCGCGATCGTGTAGTGCGTCAGGCTCTGGTCCGATTCGAGGCCCATCCCGCTGATCTCCTCCGTCGGCGACCTGATCTCCACGTAGTCCTCCGTATGCACACGTCCCCGTTTGTTGTCCCAGAAAAGTTCCTCTGTTTTGAGAACGGTGCCGCTGTCCGAACGGACCACGACATTGCCGCGGGCCTCGAAGTCGTTCGTGACGTCGTCCACCCTGCCCCGCAGCGCGGTGAGGACCGATGTGTGTTCGAAACGGTCGTTGAAGAAATCCACCGTGATGTTGGAATCGAGGAGGGTGAAGCGGTCGCGCGTATACTTCGCGATGTACCCGGCGCGGAGGACGCCGGTGACATTTCCCGAATCGGTGAAGGTGATCGTGGCGTTCCAGCTCTCCTGGTCGGGCGCGTCCTTCCCGGGCTGCACGGCGAGGACCTGCGGCCGGGCCCGCTCGTCGACCCCCTGGCAGCCCGCGGCGGTCAGGACGACCAGCGCCAGCAGCGTCACCGAAATGCGGCGGTCCACCCGGTCAGCTCTCGTCGGTGATCCCCGCTTTCACGAGGTCATGGAGGTGGACGACCCCGACGGGGCGGTGGGCGCCGTCGACCACCACCAGCTGCGTGATGTTGTGCGCCTCCATCACCCGCAGGGCCGCCACCGCGAGCTGGTCGACGGGGATGGTCTTGGGGTTTTTCGTCATGACCATCGCGGCGGTGTAGCCGGTCAGGTCGGTGGTTTTCTCGAGGATACGCCGGAGGTCGCCGTCGGTGATGATCCCCACCAGCTTTCCCTCCCCGTCCAGGACGCAGGTGGCCCCCAGCCTCTTCGAACTGATCTCGAGGATGGCGTCGCGGACCGGGACCCCCTCGGCGACCTTCGGGACCTGGTCCCCCCCGGCCATCAGTTCGCTGACCTTGGCGAGGAGCCGTTTCCCGATCGTCCCGCCCGGATGGTAGAAGGCGAAGTCCTCGGGGGTGAAATTCCGGAGGTGGAGGAGCGCCATGGCCATGGCGTCCCCCATCGCGAGCGCCGCCGTCGTGGAGGACGTGGGGGCGAGGTCGTGCGGACAGGCCTCCTCGTCGACCGAGACGTCGAGCACGATGTCCGCGCTCTCGGCGAGGCGGGACCGGACCGATCCCACCATCGCGATGACCGGTACCCCCACCCGTTTCACCAGCGGGAGGAGGTTCTGCAGCTCTTCGGTGTCGCCGCTCTTCGAGAGGCAGAGGAGGACGTCCTCCTTCCGCAGCATCCCGAGGTCGCCGTGGACCGCGTCCGCGGGGTGCATGAACATCGACAGGGTCCCGGTGGAATTGAGCGTCGCCACGATCTTCCGGGAAATCGCCCCCGACTTGCCGACGCCGGTGACGATGGTGCGCCCCCGGCAGGAGAAGATCATCCCCACGGCGCGGACGAACTCCTCCCCGATCCGTCCCTCGAGGGCCGCGACCGATTGGGCCTCGATCCTGAGGACTTCCTTCCCTTTTTCGATGATGGTCTTCGAGTCCATGCGTCACCCGCCCAAAAGGTATTTTTTCAGTTTTCTCCCGAAGCCGCCGGAACGGCCGTGGCCGGCGGGTGCTTCGGCGACCGGCCCGACCTTCGTCCGGATCCTGTTGTAGGCGTGGAACGCAGCCGTGAGGTCCCGGTCGCCGTACTCTCCGAGCCGGTCGAAGAGGTTCACGCTCGACAGGGCGATCTCCGGGTCACGTATCTGCTTCAGGAGCATCAGCTCGTTGTAATAGTTTGTCACGGGAACGGGCCTGCACGTCAGCGATCTCCCGTCGAAGATCCAGAGGCGCCTGTCCGCGCGGCAGATCCCCAGAACCTGGCCCGGTGAACCCCCCTTCCCCTCCGAGACCACCGCCTCGCGTGCGCGGAGCCCGCACTGCGGGCAGGGGGAGCCGGGTCGCCACTGTGAGTACGACCAGAAGGATTCGATCCGGGTTCCGGGATCCACGCGGTCGTTCTTCCTCCCGACAATCTCGATCGACAGCTGTCCGTCCGCTATTTCACGGACCGTGACGGAGATTTCTTCATTGTGCGGGGGCCCGGAGCCGGCCACGCCGTAGGCGAAAACCGGCGGGAGGGGCGCGTCGGTGTCCGGAAGATCCCCCCTCGTCCCCATGATGATCTCGCCCTCCCCCCTCCGTCCCTGTCCGATCACCACGGCGCCCGCGATGAACTCCCTGTGCGGGCCGTGTCCCGGCGCCCCGTCGGGGAGGACCCGGTTGATGAGGTCGTTTTCGAGGTCGGTCAGCGACCTCGGGTACGGCCCGCCCTGACCCGTCATTTCCGGCGCGGGGGTGCCTTCCGGGCGATCAGGTCGAGGACTTCCCTCACCGCGCCGCGGCCCCCCTCCTGTTTCGTGACGTAATCGACCGCCTCCCGTACCTGCCGGATGGCGCCGCGCGGGGCCGCGCTGAATCCCGCGACCCGGAGTATCGGGATGTCCGGCTCATCGTCGCCGATGACGCAGGTCTCCGCGGCCGAGAACCGGTGCCGTGCCAGCAGGGCCCGGAACACCTTCAGTTTATCGGTCACCCCCTGGTGGAGGTCGGTAATGCCAAGGTCCCGGGCGCGCGACGCCACCGCCTTCGACCGCCTCCCGGTGATGAGGGCGAACCTGATCCCCGCGCTCATGGCCCTGCGGATACCGTACCCGTCATGGACGTCGAACGACTGGTATTGTTTCCCCGCGCCGTCGTAGATGACCCTGCCGTCTGTGAGCACGCCGTCAACGTCGAGGACGACGAACCTGATGCCGCCCGGCCTGCGCGGCCGGGTCGGCCGGGTGGATGGGCGGACGCGCTTCACTGTCGGCGGACTTTTCTGGCGGCCTCATCGACCGCCCTGATCTCGGGAAGGAGCCGTCCGAGCAGGTCGAGCCGCAATTGTGTGGAGGAATCGCTCAGGGCCTTCGGGGGGTCGGGATGGGTTTCGATGAAGATCCCGTCGATACCCACCGCGGCGCCGGCGCGAGCGAGGGGAAAGATGTATTCGGGTTCGCCGCCGGATGTGGTGTGGTTTCCCCCCGGAAGCTGCAGGGAGTGGGTGACATCGAGAATCGCGGGATGGCCGCTCTCCCTCATGATCACGAGCGAACGCATGTCCACGACGAGGTTGTGATAGCCGAAGGACGTGCCCCTCTCGGTGAGCATGACGTCCGGATTTCCGGTCCGGGTGATTTTTTCGGCCTGGAGTTTCATCTCTTCGGGGGCCATGAACTGCCCCTTTTTGATGTTGACAGGTTTACCGGTGCGACCGGCCGCCTCGAGCAACGCCGTCTGGCGGCAGAGGAACGCCGGAATCTGGAGGACGTCGACCGCGCCGGAGACCGTTTCCACATCCGCCTCGGAGTGGACATCGGTGAGAACGGGAACGCCGACCGTGGTCCGTACCTCCGAAAGGATCCGAAGGGCCTCGTCCTGTTCAAGTCCCCGGAACGACCCGCCGCTGGTCCTGTTGGCCTTGACGTACGATGCTTTGAAGATGAAGGGGAATCCCGAGGCGGACGCCGCTTTGCGGATTTCCTCGGCGGTGTGCAGGACCATGTCACGATTTTCGACGACGCAGGGTCCCGCGATGAGAACAAGCGGGTTCCCCCCGCCGAGGGGGATCCCGCCGATCCTGATCGTCTTTGGAGGAGCGGAAGTCACGCATGAACTTAACAAAATTGGCCCCAAAATTCAAAGACCGGACGGGCACCGTCCGGGGGGACCGGGAGATAAAAAAACCCCGGGCCGATCCACCACCGACCCGGGGCCTGTTTCATCCTTATAGGATACTTATTTCAGCAGCACCATCTTCTTGACGGAGCTGAATTCGGGGGTCATGAGGCGGTAGAAATAGACCCCCGACGCCACATTAACCCCGCTGAACGTCACCTCGTGGGTACCGGGCTGGTAAGCCTCGTTCTTCAGGACTTCGGCGACCTCAGCGCCGAGGGCGTTGTAGATAGTGATCGACACCGTCGTCTGTTGCGGTATGTCGAAGACGATACTTGTCGTCGGATTGAACGGGTTTGGATAGTTACCCTTCAACGCGAACTTCCGGGGGAGAGGGTTTGACTCGTCCACCGCCGTGAGCGTCCCGTCGCCGATCAGGCCGACCAGGTCGGGAGAAGTCGATCCGTTATGCACGAATATGACATTCCCGTTCTGGACTCCGGGGGCCGTCGGAGTGAAGGTTACGTAGAAATCCCAGGAGCCGAACGGATCCACCGTGGCCGAAGAGGGGGAAACGACGTAATCACCGCTGTCCACCGTGACGCTGGTGATAAACAGCGCCTTCGCCGAGGTGTTTGTCACCGTCAGGGTTTCGGTCATCGTGGTGCTGATGAAGAGCGTCCCGAAATCGACGCTCGTGGGATTCACCGAAAATGCGGGGACGGTATCGGCATGGACACTCGATATCCATAGAGATTGTCCATTTGCCGCCGCCCCTTGCCCGGCAAATGCACCCGTCACCACGAACAGCATCATCGTGATTATGGAAAAAAT
>QJVY01000096.1 GCA_003235555.1 Ignavibacteria bacterium
CCGTGAATACCGGGGCCCCGGCGACCGGCCGGGAAACACCGGATTAACGGCCTAGGGTACTCAAAGAGGGTCAATTATCCTACGACGGAGGCACCCCCCTGTGAGGCCGGTCACCCCGGGGAGGGTCATCGCTGGCGGATTACGCGGGAATGTTGATTTCCGGGAAAAAACGGGCGGAGGGAGGATGTGACGGGGGTTACCGGGATCGGAGGAACTTGAATAAAATGAGGGGATAGCGCTGACCGGGCAGGTGGGATGTTTTTCGGATGTTTTTCGTATATTTTTCCCTCAGGGGACGCTTAGCTCAGCTGGTTCAGAGCGTCGCCCTTACAAGGCGAAGGCCGCTGGTTCGATCCCAGCAGCGTCCACATCCTACTGCAGAAACAACGGGACACAGGTCTCCCAGAGAAGCACCGTCCCGACAAAGAAGCTCACGCTCCCCGCCAGAACGGTCGCCGCTTTTCCGGGCGTCCCGGCCGCGCCCGGCGATGTGAGCGATCCGAGCGCACGGAGCGGGAAGCTCAACACAAGAGTCGAAAGCGCCATCCCGCACACTGTCCCCAGGCCGAAAAGCATCAGGTAAAGCAGGCTTCCCGCGCGGGTCGGGATGGTCGGCAGGAGAATGAGTGTGAGTCCCGCGCTCCCCGCCAGCCCGTGTACCATGCCCACCATGAACGACATCCTCGAAGGACGCGGGGCGCGCCGAACGTGATGATGATGGGGGTCGGTATCCCCCGGGCTGTATCCCTCCCCCGGTCCGTGGATGTGGGGGTGGAGATGGACATGGTCGCCGTGGCCGTGTGGATGCAGGTGGAGCACGCCCCCCCGCGCGAGCCCGTGGAACACACGCACCCCGAGGAGGATCAACATCACGCCGACGGCACCCTCGAACACGAGGGAAATCTCCGGGGGGAACCGGAGGTCAAGCAGGATGATCGTCCCTCCCGCCACCAGCAGGGCCAGGGAGTGTCCCATCCCCCACGCGGCGCCGACGACCATCGACTTCATGGTGTTTTTCGCTCCTGCGACGAGTGTCGAAACCGCGGCGAGGTGGTCAACGTCGAGGGAGTGTTTGATTCCCAGGAGGAAACCCAGCGCGATGATCGGGATGCCTGATTGTTCCATTCGGATTTGCTGTACTGGTCGGACCGGGTCCAATATACAGGTATTTTTCTTATGTTTCCCTTCGGATGAAACCCACACCCGAAATCGTTCGGCTGACGTCGCTGGAGCATGACGGCCTCCGGCCATACCGGACGCTGAGGCGCCAGCTGGACCATTTTCGCGAGGGGATTTTCGTGGCGGAGGGGGAAAAGGTGGTCCGGCGTCTCCTCGCGTCGGGTCTCACCATCCGCTCGATGCTCATGACGCCCGAATGGTTTTCCGCACTCTTCCCGGAGGGTCCTTCATCGGGCGGCACTTCGTCCCTGGGGGCCGGGGCGGTGGTCTTCCTGGCGGAGAAGAAACTCCTGGAATCGATCGTCGGCTTCCCGCTCCACCAGGGGATCATGGCCGTGGGGATGACGCCCCCCGAACGTTCGCCCGCGGAATTGTTCGAAGCTGAAGCGACGGAACAGCCGCTCTGTGTCGCGCTCGACGACCTCGTCAACGCGGAAAACGTCGGGCTCATCGTGAGGAACTGCGCGGCTTTCGGGGCCGACCTCATTCTCTGCGGGGAGACGTCGGGGAGCCCGTACATGAGGCGGGCGGTCCGCTCGTCGATGGGGACGGTCTTCGGGGCGAACATCGTCCACTCGCGCGACCTGGCGGATGACCTCCGTTCACTGCGCAGCGCGTTCGGTGTGAGGACCATCGCCGCGGACCCGGCGGGGAAACAACACCTCTACGGCGTCCCGCTCACCGGCCCGGTGTGCATTGTCCTGGGGCACGAGGGAACGGGTATCCGCCGGCAGGTGCTCGAAGCGTGCGATACGCGCGTGGCGATCCCGATGTGGAACGCCACCGATTCGATCAATGTCAGCAGCGCCTGCGCGGTGATCCTCTCAGAAGCGCGCCGCCAGCGCTCAGGCGGCCCCGGTTAACCCTGGCCGAGGTCCGCGAGCTCCCGCGCGGGGAAAAAATACGCTATTTCGATCGCCCCGTTCTCGGGGGAATCGGAACCGTGGACGATGTTTTCCCCCTTGTTGTCCGCGTAGAGTTTCCGGATGGTGCCGTCGGCGGCTTCCTTCGGGTCGGTGGCGCCGATCAGTTTCCGGAAATCCGCAACCGCGTTTTCCTTCTCCAGGGCGATCGGCACGCACGGCCCCGAACACATGAATTCCACGAGCCCATCGTAGAAGGGCCTTCCCTTGTGTACCGCGTAAAAACCGCCCGCGGCGGCTTTCGTCAGCCTGATTTTCTTCATGCCGAGTATCCTGAAACCGGCCTTCTCGATGTGCGAGATGACCGCACCGGTCAGGTTTTTCCGGACGCAGTCCGGTTTCAGGATCGCGAGTGTTCTTTCTGCCACAGGTATCTCCGAATAGTGATGAATAGTTACTGATTGGTCCCGGATCGGGGAGCCGGGCTCCGGAATCCGGTTCCGGGGTCCGGGTCCCCGCAGTCAGGTCCCCTCCGTGGGATAACCCAGTTCGTTCCACCCTCTCCATCCCCCCGCCATCGACGAGACGTTCGTGTATCCCATCCGGCGGAGGCTGGCGGCCGCGAGGACCGACCTGTATCCCCCGCCGCAGTACAGGACGATCGGGGCGTCGGCATCGGGCACCCGGGCCTCGATATCCCGCTCGAGGATACCCCTCCCGATGTGGACCGCGCCGCGGATCCTCCCGGCGGCGAATTCAGATTCTTCGCGGATATCGATGAGGTGGAATTTTTCGCCCCCCTCCATCCGGGAATGGACCTCCCGCGGACCAACCTCCTTCACGCCCGCCCGGACTTCGTCCACGAGGCGAAGGAACCCGGGTGAGTGTTTCACCGCCGCCCCCGCGTTCCGCCTGCGGCCTTTTTCGTCCCCCTCCGTCCCGTCTTCCGGGTGTTCCCGGCGGAGGCCTTCCGCGGCGGTTTCGGCGCGGCCCTTCCGGAAACCCTTCGCGGGGTCTTCCCCGCGGCTTTCCCCGCGGCCTTCCGGCCACGCCCGCCACCGAGCACACTCACCAGGGTCTCCCCGATCGCCGCGGGACTGTCCACGACGTGGATCCCCGCCCCCTTCATCGCGGCCATTTTTTCGGCCGCCGTACCCTTGCCCCCGGAGATGATCGCACCGGCGTGTCCCATCCGTCTCCCGGGAGGGGCGGTGCGGCCTGCGATGAACCCGACCACCGGCTTGGTGAAATGTTTCTTGATGTACGCCGCCGCCTCCTCCTCCGCCGAACCCCCGATTTCACCGATCATGATGACGGCGTCGGTCCGGTCGTCATCGTTGAAAAGTTTCAGGGCGTCAATGAACCTCGTGCCGATGACCGGGTCTCCCCCGATGCCGATGCAGGTGGACTGCCCCATCCCCAGCTCGGTGACCTGCCAGACCGCTTCGTAGGTCAGGGTCCCGCTCCTCGAGATGACGCCGATCCTCCCCGGACGATGGATGAACCCCGGCATGATCCCGATCTTGCACTCCCCCGGGGTGATGATTCCGGGACAGTTCGGCCCGATGAGCCGGGTACCCGTCCTGGCGGTGTAGTCGAAGACGTTCACCATGTCCCGCACGGGGATCCCCTCGGTGATCGTGACGACGAGGCGAATCCCCGCCGCGGCGGACTCCATGATCGCCTCGGCGGCGAAACCGGCGGGGACGAAGATCACGCTGACGTCGGCCCCCTGCTCCCGGACCGCCTCGGCGACGGTGTTGTAGACCGGGACGGATTTCGCGAAGCCGTACTCGGCGTTACCCCTGTATTTCATTCCCCCTTTGCCGGGGGTCACCCCGGCGACGACGTTCGTCCCGTAGGCGATCATCTGCTGGGAGTGGAACGTCCCCTCGCCTCCGGTGATGCCCTGGACGACGACGCGCGTGCGTTTATCGACAAGAATGCTCATGGTTATTCGTTCTTGGGTTGTTGTTTTTCGATGTGGGAAGCCACCCGGAAAAGGGTAGCCTCGTCAAAATGTTTTCCGAGCACCTGCACCCCGATCGGCAGGTTTTTCCCGTCACGGCCGAAGGGAACGCTGATCCCGGGGATGCCCGCGAGGTTGGCCGATACGGTGAAGATATCCGACAGGTACATCGTCAGCGGGTCGTCGATCTTTTCGCCGAAGGCGAACGCGGTCGTGGGTGTGGTCGGCGTGATGAGGCAGTCCGTCCCGGCGAACGCCCTGTCGAAGTCCTCCCTGATGAGGCGCCGCACCTTCTGCCCCTTGAGATAATACGCGTCGTAGTAGCCGGAGGAAAGAACGTACGTACCCAGCATGATCCTTCGTTTGACCTCCGCGCCGAACCCCTCGCTCCTGGAACGGAGGTAGAGGTCCTGCAGGTCGGCGGGGTCCTCCGCGCGCCTTCCGTAGCGTGCGCCGTCGTACCGGGCGAGGTTCGATGACGCCTCGGCGGTGGAGAGAATGTAGTAGGTCGCGATCATGTACTCGCTGTGGGGAAGACTGATCTCGGTGATCGTCGCGCCGCCCTCGCGCAGGACATCGACCGCCTTCATCACCGCGCCGCGGACCTCCGGGTCCAGGCCGGGCGGGAAATACTCCTTCGGGATCCCGATCCGCATTCCCGAGACATCGCCGCCGAGGGACCCCGCGTAGTCCGGGACCGGCGAATCCGACGAGGTGGAGTCACACGGATCGTGGCCCGCGATGACGGAGAGGACCGACGCGGTCTCTTCGACCGTCGAACCGATCGGGCCGATCTGGTCGAAGGAGGAAGCGAACGCGACCAGGCCGTACCGCGACACCCGGCCGTAGGTGGGCTTCAGGCCGACCACGCCGCAGAGCGACGCCGGCTGGCGTATTGAACCGCCCGTGTCGGTCCCGAGGGCGGTCATCGCGAGTCCGGCGGCCACCGCCGCGGCCGATCCCCCGCTCGACCCGCCGGGTACCCTCGCCGGGTCGGCGGGGTTCAGCACCGGACCGAACGCCGAGTTTTCATTGGACGATCCCATCGCGAACTCGTCCATGTTGGTCTTGCCGATGATCACGGCGTCGGCATCCACGAGCCTGCGGACCACGGTGGCGTCGTAGGGGGAGATGAAGTCCCCGAGGATCCGGGAGCCGCAGGTCACGCGGTGGTCCTTCACGCACAGAATATCCTTGAGGGCGATCACCATCCCGGCGAGGGGACCCGCCGTTCCGGCCCGCACCCTTCCGTCGATCTCCCGCGCCCGTGCCGACGCTTCATCGGCGTAGACGTCGAGGAAAGCGTTGAGCGATTTTTTCGAGCGGATGAGGTCGAGGCGCTCCCGCACGATCGATTCGCAGGTGAGTTCTCCCCCCAGGAGGCGCCTGCGGGCGTCGGGAAATGTCATCGTTCGGCGAGAATGATCATCAGAGATTGTTCAGGGTGAGGCTGGGCCGTCGTGCGGGCGCGAACCGCGGTTCGCACCCATGTACGTGATCGTGACGCGGAGGGCGGGCGGCGCCGCCGCCGCTTCAGGACTTTGTTTCTGTGCTCTTCGGGTCGATCTTCTTCTGGTCGCCCGGGTTCTCCACTTCTTCCTGGATGTCGCGGGTGGCCTTGCGGAATTCCCGCAAACCCTTTCCGAGACCCTGGGCAAGCTCGGGGATTTTTTTCGCCCCGAAAAAGATGAGTACGATCAGGACGATGAGAATGATTTCGCCGGTACCAAGGCTGCCAAACATAGCGCGTTCCTCTATATGGTCGAGTGAGTCAATTGCGTTTTTTCGACGAGATGGGAGATCGTCGAAAGTAGAATTTTCGCCCCGTCGGTCTCCCGGAGTACCGGGTCGGTGGCGCGTTCGGGATGCGGCATCATACCCATGACGTTTCCCCGTTCGTTGACGATACCGGCGATCCCGTTGAGCGAACCGTTCGGGTTGGCCTCGCCGGTCAGCGACCCTCCCGCATCGCAATATCTGAAAATAATCTGATTATTCCTCTCGAGGCCGGCCAGCGTCTCCGCGTCCGCGAAATAATTGCCCTCACCGTGTGCGATCGGGAGCTTCAACACCTCACCCTCCCTGCAGCCCGAGGTGAAGGCCGAGCGCGTGTGCTCGACGCGGACATGGACGAACCGGCAGAGAAACGTCAGCCCGGCATTCCGGATGAGCGAACCGGGCAGGAGCCCCGCTTCGCAGAGAATCTGAAACCCGTTGCAGATGCCGATGACGATCCCCCCGGCGTCGGCGAAGGAGACCACCTCCTTCATGATCGGTGAGACGCGCGCGATGGCCCCCCCGCGGAGGTAGTCGCCGTAGGAGAACCCACCGGGGAGGATCACCGCGTCCACCCCGTCGAGCGACGAATCCTTGTGCCAGAGAAAACGGACGTCCTGGCGAAGTACCTTCCCGAGGGCGTGGTATGCGTCGTGATCGCAGTTGGAGCCGGGGAAGACCACGACCCCGAACTTCTTCACCGAACCGTTGGTCCGCCGCGGTTTCATCGAATCTCCTCGAGGGTGACCTCGAAATTTTCCATCACCGGGTTGGCGAGGAGTTTCCGGCATGCCTCGTCGGCGATGCGTCCCGCCGCCTCGGCGTCGTCGGAGGAGATTTTCATCTCGATGTACTTCCCCATGCGGATGTCCCGCACGTCCTCCATCCCGAGGCTGGCGATCGCGTGCTGCACGGCCTTCCCCTGCGGGTCGAGGATCGAAGGCCTCAGCGTTACGTTGATTTTGGCGAGATACAAGACGGGGTCCTTTCTAGAGGTCCACACTCGTCATCCCGGGTTCGTCCTCTTTGACGTCCCGCGGTCCGGGATGCAGGGCATGGTGAATGAATTGCACGACGTACCGGATGGGCCCGGAAACGATGTAGAGGGCGAACGCCGGCAGCAGCGCCGCCCCGCGCGTGACGACGATGGCGGTCACCGCGACCACGAGCACGGTAAAGCGCACCGGATGCTGGCGGATACCCCGGCGGGAAACCTGGGGGATGGTGTCGTACCTGATCGTGCTGACCATCAGCAGAGAAACCACCGCGACAATCGGCGCGAGCGCCGACGCCCAGAGGGGTGTGAAACCCGACCCCTCGGCGTGGAAGGCGAGCACGTAGGAGGCGATCGCCAGCGCGGCCGCCGGAATCGGAAGGCCCCTGAAATATTCCTTCGTGAAGCCCACGAGCTGGCTGTTGAAGCGCGCCAGGCGGAGCGCCCCCAGGATGAGGGGCATGGAGCTGATGAGCAGCCCGATGCCGCCGTCGCCCACCAGCTGCGAATGGAACACCAGGAACGACGGCGCGACGCCGAAGGAGACGACGTCGGACAGCGAATCGAATTCCACGCCGAAGGAACTGGAGGACTTCGTGATCCTGGCCATGACCCCGTCGAGCGTGTCGAACACCGCGGCGAGGATGATGAACCATGCCGCCTGATGGTACGCGGACTGCGCGGTCTGCACGATGGCGCTGAACCCGCAGAAGATGTTGAGAACCGTAAAGAGACTTGGGACAACAGCCCGTGTGATTTTCACCTGGATATACCTGTTGTTGGCATTATGCGGTGCCCGGGAGAGTGGCGAGGATCGTCTCCCCCGCGACCGCGCGATCGTTGACGCTGACGTTGACTTCCGCCGTGACGGGCATCAGGACGTCGACCCTCGAGCCGAAACGTATCATCCCGAACCGTTCACCGGCCACCGCCGGAGTGCCGACCGAAATGTCGGCGACGATCCTCCGGGCGAGAGACCCGGCGATCTGTTTAAAGAGTATTTTCAGGTCCCCCCGTTCGATACCGATGATCGTCCGCTCGTTTTCCGATGAGGCCTTGTCCTTGAACGCGGGGAGGAACCGGCCGGCGACATGCCGGAAATACCCCACACGGCCCGACACCGGGTACCTGTTGACGTGGACGTCGAGCGGCGACATGAAGATGCAGACCTGCAGGGCCTCGCCACGGAGGTACTCGGGCTCGACGACGCGGCCCACGGAGATGATCCTCCCGTCTGCGGGCGCGATCACGAGACCGTCACCGGAGGGGACGACCCTCTCCGGGTCCCTGAAGAAGTTCAGCACCAGCAGTGTAAAAACCGCCGCGACCGCGAGGATTGAGTACCGGAGCGTTTCGTTCATTTCCATGAAGAAGAGCAGGAGGACGACCGCCGCGAGTATTGCGCCGTACCATAAAAGGGTCGATTTCCCATAGGGTGTCATCCTCCGTCGGGCCGGGCGTCAGGCGGTGAGTTTCAACCGGTTGAAGAGCGCTTCGAGCGCCTCCTCACTCCCGGTGTCCACCGGCACAAACGATCCCTTCCCGTTTCGGGTATCGCCGGATGATTCCAGGAAGCGGCAGGTGAGCTGGGAGAGTTCGTCGGTTGCGATGATCTGTCCGTTGTACCTGCCGAATCGAAGACTCACCTCCGCCAGGAGCATGCCGCGGCGTTCGCTCAGCCCCCGCAGGACAGCGTTCAATTTCGACGCGAGGCGGTTGATCCCGCGGAACTCATCGGGCTTCACGATGTTGAAGGCGTAGAGGTGGTACTCGTTGATCCAGGTCGTCGCGCCGTCCTTCCCTGCCAGGTAATGTTCCATCACGGGGAATTCCAGCGACGCCTCGTTCGGAAGGCCGAACCGTCCGGCCCATTCTTCATCGGGACGGTTGATCACCCGGACGATGAGGGGGATCGGTTCCGCCATCTTCACCAGCATCTCCGCGCCGGGACGTGACGCCTGGTAGTGTGTCGGGACGTGGAAACCTTTCAGGTATTCGAACAGGTAGGACGAAATTTCGTTCCGGAGGACTGCCTGGTCGCGCGTTTTCCCCTTTTTCTTCGGGTCCGGCTGGCCCGGGTTCAGGAACTCCTGAATGAGAAAATCCCTCCGGTTGGTCCGGTAAAGGCTCCTGTGTGGTTCCTCGAGGAAGATCTCCTTCCTGACCGGCTCCGCGATGCTCTCACGGCTCTCATCGAGTAACGACTGCGCCTGCGCCTTCATTTTCGGCCAAACCGGTGATTCATGCGTTGTATTTTAAGAAAAATGCCGTCTAAAGTCAATCAGGGGGTCGGGCGGGCCGTCTTGGAAATCGGACGGGGGTTGATTATATTTAGTGGGTTTTACGACCGATTGCCCGGTGGTGTAACTGGCAACACACTTGACTCTGGATCAAGGAAGTCTAGGTTCGAATCCTAGCCGGGCAGCAAAAAACCGATGAATCATGAAGACGGGCAGTGAAAAACTGCCCTTTTTCATTTCAAATAGGACCTCAGGAACTCCACATCGAGACAGAACCTCTCGGCCGTTTCCTCAAGGACCATCTTCTCGATCCTGGCGGGCGGGAGTCCATGGTTGACGAAGAGCTCTGTGAGCGAAGCCCGGCAGGCCTCCAGAAAATGGGCCGGGGGCAGCGGTTCGGATGGACCGGGCATTCTCTGACAGGAGAAGGTCCGGGGAAAGGCCAGATTGACCAACTTCTGGATTTTTTCCGGATCCATGTCAATTCCCTCGCGACGGAGCACTTCCAGGGCGGCCAGGGTCTTCCCCTGGGCCCCCCATTTGTCATATTTCCTCTCGTCGCGGAGATACAGGCTCCGAAACCGGTCGATCATCTGTCCCCCATCCTGGATTGTTCTCGCGCAGTTTACGGCCTAAGGTAGTCAGCATTCGAATTTGCGGGCGTGAGCAGATTTCGGGATTGTGATCCGCATCACCCGATTCTTGTGTTTTGAGACACCATCTTTCCGGCGATGAAATATTGCGAATACACAGTTTCCTTCCTCAGGTCGATCCCCCTCTCAAAGGTGAAAATCGCCCGATCGAAATTGCGCCGAAAAAAGAACGGATCCTTTTTTTTCTCTCATAAATGAATGGTTTCAGGCCCTGTACAGTACCACGCTCTGGCATAATCCTTGCAGAATAAGCGTTTGAACAAACTTATCGGCAGGCGGTCCCGGGAAAAATGGACCGGACCGGCCTGACGGGAGGTACCCGACGATAAAACCGCCCGGACCCGATTATCCGGATGACCCCATAATTCAGAGAAACGATCATGCCCCCACACCCTCCACGCGACCGGCAGGCGCCGCCCCCCAACACCATCATCTCCCGCAGGCTCCTGGCGGACTCGATCGGGAAATTTGACATATACGCTCCCCTGATCGCGAAGAAGAGGAAGCCGGGCAATTTCGTCATGGTGCGGGCCACCGAACGTTCCGAGCGGATCCCCCTCACCATCGTCGACGCGGACGAGGATGCCGGGACCATTACCCTGATCATCCAGGCGGTGGGCAAATCCACAAAATATCTCCTCACGCTCTACGCCGGTGATGCCATCGTCGACATCGTGGGGCCGCTGGGAAACCCCACGCCCCTCGTCGCCGGCAAATCGGTCGTCTGCGTGGGCGGCGGCGTGGGAACCGCCGAGCTCCTCCCGATCGCCAGGGGCCTCAGGGAGAACGGGAACATGGTCCGGACGATCATCGGGGGGCGCACGCGCGAACTCGTGATACTCGAAGAGGAAATGGCCGGATGCTCGGACGAGGTGTACGTCACGACCGACGACGGATCGTACGGAAGGCGCGGCACGGTGGTCGACCAGTTGAACGACATCCTCGCTTCGGGCACGAAGGTCGACGCGGTGTACGCCATCGGTCCCCTGCCGATGATGAAAGCCGTCGCGAACGCCACGAGGGACACCGGGCTGAAGACCACCGTCAGCATGAACGCGCTGATGGTGGACGGCACGGGAATGTGCGGCGGGTGCCGCGTGAACGTGGGCGGGGCGATGAAATTCGCCTGCGTGGACGGGCCGGAGTTCGACGGACACGAGGTGGATTTCGACGAACTCATCATGCGGAACAGGACCTACTCCGATCTGGAAAAATTCGCGGATTGCCAGTCATGAACGAACAACCGAAACACTCACCGGACAGTACCCCCCCGAACCAGGACGGGGCCGCGGCGCAGCGCCGCGCGGCGGGCGTGAACCCGCTCAAACCCTCGGAGCGCATGAAAATCCCGCGGCAGCATGCGGTCGAACAGACGGCACGCGACCGCGTGCGGAATTTCACCGAGGTTTCGCTGGGCATGACCGAGGAGCTCGCCCTCCGGGAAGCCGAACGATGCCTCGAATGCAGGAATCCCGTCTGCATGGAGGGATGCCCGGTGAGCGTCAACATCCTGGACTTCATCCGCTTGATACTGAAAAAGGACTATGTCGGCGCGGTGAACAAGATCCGCGAGACCAATTACCTCCCCTCCATCTGCGGAAGGGTCTGTCCGCAGGAATCGCAGTGCGAGGCGGTCTGCACGATGGGGAAGAAACACCAGCCGGTGTCGATCGGGAAACTGGAACGATTCGTGGCCGATTTCGAACGGGAGGCGGGGCTCTTCATCCCGCCGGAACTCCCGGAGCGCCGGCCGGAAACGGTTGCCGTGGTGGGATCGGGGCCTGCCGGACTCACCTGCGCCGCGGAACTGGCCAGGAAGGGATACGGTGTCACCGTGTTCGACGCCCTCCACGCGGCCGGAGGCGTCCTCCGGTACGGAATCCCCGAGTTCCGGCTGCCGAGGGACATCCTCGACATGGAAACCGAACGGATCAGGGCCCTGGGCGTCACCATCCAGACCAATTTCGTCGTCGGCAGGACCGCGACCATCGACGAACTGTTCGACGAATGGGGATTCAGGGCGGTGTTCCTCGGGACAGGCGCCGGAACCCCGAACTTCCTCGGTATTCCGGGTGAAAGCCTGAGCGGAGTCTACTCGGCGAACGAGTTCCTCACGCGTGTCAACCTCATGAAGGCGTACCGGTTCCCCGCCCACGACACGCCCATCCGGATCGGGAAACAGGTCGCGGTCATCGGCGGGGGGAACACCGCGATGGACGCTGTGAGGACGGCCCGCCGGCTCGGCGCGGAGAAGGCGTACCTTGTATACCGTCGTTCGAGGACGGAAATCCCGGCCCGCGAGGAGGAGATCGAACACGCCTCCGAGGAGGGGATTGAATTCGTGCTCCTCACCAACCCCGTCGAGATCCTCGGCGACGGCAGGGGCTGGGTGAAGGGGTTGAAATGCCAGCGGATGACGCTCGGGGCGCCCGACGCCTCCGGCAGACGCCGCCCCATCCCCGTCGAGGGATCGGACATGACGCTGGAGGTCCAGACGGTCATCGAAGCGATCGGCCAGAAGCCGAACCCGATCATCCAGTCCACAACGCCGGGCCTTTCCACGAGCGACCGGGGGACCGTGGTGGTGGACGAATTCCAGACCACGAGCCGGGAAGGGGTCTTCGCGGGCGGCGACCTCGCGCGCGGGGGAGCGACGGTGATCCTGGCGATGCGGGACGGCAAGCTGGCGGCCGAATCCATCCACCGGTACCTGAACCGCAACGGCGCCGCTCCCGCGGACCGGGGGAACGGGCAGGCGGCGATGACGGAACCCGAAACGGCGGTGAATGCGTGATACCATCCACCGAAGCCGGCTGGAAAGTCAGGTTGCGCAACGGCAACCAGATGGTTGCGGAGGGGGCCGCGGCTTCAGGATGCCGGTTCTTCGCCGGTTACCCCATCACGCCCGCCTCCGGAATCTACAAGGGGATGATCGACAACCTCCAGCGCCGGGGAGACCTGGCGATCAGCTCTCCCGACGAAATTTCCGCCCTGGCATACTGCGTGGGCGCCTCGATGCGCGGCGTCAAGGCCATGACGGCCACCTCCGGACCGGGCTGGGCGCTGATGATCGAGACACTCCAGTACGCCCTCATGACCGAGACCCCCCTCGTGATCGCCGTGGTTCAACGGCTGGGGCCGAGTACGGGCGGGGCGACGCAGGGCGCGCAGGGGGACATTCTCCTCACCGAGTACTGCACGAGCGGTGGGTATACCGTCCCCGTCTTCACCCCCTCGACGGCCGCGGAATGTTTCGAACTCACCGTGCACGCCTTCTCCTGGTCGGAAACCCTTCGGACGCCGGTCATCATCCTCCTCGACAAGGAGGTGGCCATGACCACCGAAAGCGTCGACTACACCATCCTCCACACCCCCCCTGTCGCAAACAGGGTGGTCCATCACGGTGCGCGGAACGGTGCGGCCGGGGGCGGAGGGGACAGGAACGGCGGCGGGAGCACGAGGATGTACGACTTCACGGACATCGCCGACGTCCCCCCCTTCATCCCGGTCGGCGGCCCCCTCAAGGTAACCGCGACCGGCTCGGCGCACAATAAGTCGGGCGAGCTGAGGAAAAACGACCCCGAAACCCTCGAGATGCTGAGACACCTGGAGGAAAAAATTCTCTCCCGCGCGGCGGAGATGGAAACGATCGCAGCCGACCCCCAGGAGGGAGCCGGGACGCTGGTCCTGAGCTTCGGCATCACGGCGCGGGCCGCCCGCGAGGCTGTCCGGAAGGCCCGGGCCGCCGGCCACGCAACGTCGTTTATCAACCTGAAGACGCTCTTCCCGGTCCCCGAAGCGTCCCTCCGGACCGCCGCATCGGGAGTCGACCGGGTCGTCATCGCGGAGGAGAACATGCACGGACAGTATCGCGGCGTGATCCGGCATCTGTTCCCCGGTGCCGACGTCAGAGGGGTCAACAGGGTGGGATCGATGATCACGCCGGACGAAATACTCGGGGCAATCGTATGACCGACCGGGGAACGGTACGCGGACAGGCCACGACGGGCCGCGACGGAACGACGCCGCAGGGCGTCACCACCTTCATGGCCGAATCGTGCAGTCTCCCCTTCTGCAAGGGCTGCGGACACGGGCACGTCCTCAGGAAACTCAATGACGCCATGGTGAGGCTCCGGCTGGATCCGTCCAAGGTGTCCCTGGTGACCGATATCGGCTGTATCGGGCTCGCCGACTCCCTCTTTTCCCTTCCGCACACCGTCCACACCACACACGGCAGATCGACGGCGTTCGCCACGGGGATAGAACTCGCCGATGCCGTCCTCGCGGACTCGCGCCTGAAGACGATCGTCATGATCGGCGACGGGGGCGCGATGATCGGCCTCCTCCACCTGGTGAACGCGGCTCTGCTGAACGTGGACGTGACGGTGATCCTCTGCAACAACTACCTCTTCGGAATGACCGGGGGTCAGAACTCCGCGTTCTCCCCGCTGGATTTCATCACCTCGACGACACCCCGCGGCAACATGATCCCGCCGCTGGACGTCTGCGGGCTGATGACCGGGTCCAACGCCGGCTTCGTGGCGAGAAAACTCGCGACCGACCCCGATCTCGGGGACACGATCGCGGACGCCATCGCGCACCCCGGCTTTTCGATGGTGGAGGTCGTCGAACTCTGCACCGAGTTCGGGGCCAGGAGGAACCGGCTTTCGGGGACGGTCCTCAGGGGTATCGTGGAATCCCACGGCCAGAGCCTCGGAGTGCTCACCTCCGGGACGGCACGCGGGGAGTTTGGCACGGTCTACAGCGGGAAATTTCCCCCGAACGGGGAGAAGGCCGGCGGCCGCGGCGACGGATTCATCCTGAGAAAGTTCAACGCGACGCTCGACCGACGGTTCGGGATCGTCATCGGTGGGAGCGCCGGCGAAAAGGTCCAGTCCGCCGCGGCGACGCTCTGCGAGGCTGCGGCGATGAGCGGCCTGCACTCTTCACAGAAAAACGACAACCCGGTGACCCAGGGCACCGGCTTCTCCCTCGCCGAGGTATGCCTGGACCCGTCCGTGGTCGAGTATACGGGGATCGATTCTCCCGACGCGGTGATCGTCGCGTCCGATGCGGGGGCGGCGCAGCTGACCGCCGGGGGGATCTTCGGGCGGTGCCGCCCCGACACCCTCGTGGTCTGTGACGCTGATGTACGGATCCCGGATTCTCCCGGGACCATCGTCCGTCCCGCCCTCAGGAAAACGTTCGGTCCGACGAGGGCCGCCCTCGGCGCGCTGGCCTTCGCGCTGGGCCGGCTCGGCCTGTTCCCATCGTCGGCCTTCATCGAGGCCATTAGACGACGCGACGCGGACCTCGCCGGCATGATCGAAGGGAAGGCCGGGAAGCTCGCATCCCCCGAAGATACGTCGTCGACACCCTGAATTTCCCCCTTCCTCTTCCTTCACCGGAAAATCAAGTATCTACCTGATTTACCCGGTTCAGCGGAAGCAGCATTTCAGATTCTGAACGCTATCGCTTCGTTTGAGCAACCTTCACTCCTTCCGGGCGTCCAATATTGCGCAATTCTATGAAAATTTGACGGCCGCGTGACCTGCGTCACATCTTCGTTCAGGAAAATTTCTCACTTTTTCTTGATTGTTATTCATCAAAAAACCATATTACCTCCCGAGTTTACCCACTCGGGGCATTCTTCCAGATAATGAAAACCCTTCACTGATCACCGTTCCGGCCACCGCCGGGTCGGTCAGGAAGGGACATTACCCCTCTCAGGCGATGAACCCATGCACGGGGCAATGGGATTTTGGTCATCCTTTCATTTGAAGCGGACCACCGTCAGGTAATAGGGATCACAGGCGTCAACTCTTTTGTTCATGCTACGGCCAACTGGAAACCTGCGTGTCTGATACCAACATCGTCATCTTCAACCCCGAAAACTCTCCGGGCGGCGAGTTTCTGAAAAAATTGTCCGCGGGAGGGTTTTCCTCGACTACGGCATCGAGCCTCGATGAGGTGAGCCGCGTGATCCTCACCCACCAACCCGCAGTCTGCGCGTGCATATCCCCCGGTCCGTCCGACCTCTTCATCGATCTGCTCGCATTCATCAGGGAACGTAACCTGGGGACGAAAATCATCGTTACGGTCGCCGACGGATGCGTCGAGGACGCCGTCCGTTTCATGAAGGCGGGCGCGCACGATTTCATCATCTCGGACCGGCAGGGAATCCGTCTCATCGAGTCCGTCATGCGGACCGTGACACGGTACCGGGAAACCCGTCCCGAAACTTCCGGGCAGGGGGGGGAGTCTTCGACCGGATCGAACTCGGCCCTCGTCGGGCAGAGCGCGGCGATCTGTGAGATCCGCTCCGCGGTGAGCATGGTGGCGAAATCCCAGACCACGGTCCTCATCACCGGGGAAAGCGGCACCGGCAAGGAAGTCGTCGCCAACCTCATCCACCACCAGAGTCCCAGGAACACCTCCCCCTACGTCACGATCAATTGCGCGGCCATCCCGCGCGACGTGATCGAGAACGAGTTGTTCGGACACGAGCGGGGGGCGTTCACCGGGGCGCTGGGGAAGAAGGTCGGTTGCTTCGAGATGGCGAACACCGGCACGCTGCTCTTCGACGAGATCGCGGAGATGAGCCTCGACACGCAGGCCAAACTTCTGAGGGCCATCGAGACGCAGAAATTCCGCAGGCTCGGCGGTAAGGACGAAGTGAGCGTGGACGTCAGGATGATCGCGGCGACCAACAGGAACATCACGGAGGCCCTGAAGGACGGGGAATTGCGGGAGGACCTCTACTACCGCCTGAGCGTGATCGAACTCAACATCCCGCCCGTGAGGCAGCGGCAGGAGGACATTCCCCTGCTGATCGATTATTTCTTCGGCATTTTCGCCGCCCGGTACGGGAAGCAGCGGCAGGAGTTTTCAGAGGAGGCGATGGAAATCCTCACGGGTTATGAATGGCCGGGCAACGTGAGGGAAATCAGGAACATCGTGGAACGCGCCATCGTCATCTGCCCGGGCGACGTCATCGGCGCCCAGTACCTGCCGGAACGCATCACCATGCAGCAGGCCGCGACGCATCACATCCGCATCCCGATCGGCCTCTCGGCGCAGCAGGCCGAAAAAATCCTCATACTGGAAACGCTGGCTTCGGCGGGATACAACAAGGCGAAGGCGGCGAAAATCCTCGGCGTGAGCCGCAAGACCCTCCACAATAAACTCTCAGGTTTTCAGAATCCCGGCTGACCGTTCCGCGGACACCCGCCTGCGGGCGGATCGGGAAACGGCGGACCTCCCGCCGGTACAGGTCAGCGAATCAGCAGCAGTTTCTTCGTCGCGGTAAATCTCCCGGCAGCCCCCGCCTCGGCGGTCATCCTGTAAAAGTACATCCCGCTGGCGATCGCCGCCGCATCGAACGGTACGCTGTAGCTCCCCGCGTCCATGGTGTCGTCGGTGAGTGTCGCGATGAGTTCCCCGACGATGCTGAATATCTCCACCTTCACGCGACCGGAAACCGGAAGCGAAAAATGGATGAGCGTTGTCGAATTGAACGGGTTCGGATAATTCTGGGAGAGTGAGAAGGTTTGAGGGACGGAACGAGCCCCATCGTCCGAAGCGATCCGTATCGTGAACTTCCTGTCGGGGGGACTTTCTCCGGCGGCGCCATCCGTCCCACCCAACACCACGGAGCCGGAGCCGGCGAGCGTCCGGCCGAAGTCCCCGTCCCCCAGGAGGTCGGCGCGCACGCCCTCACTGTGAACGTCCCAGGAGACGATGAGCTCCCCCGCCGCCCCGCGGACGAGGACGGGAAGGTTCGTCACCCCCCGCGTCCCCCCGCCGATCGAAGCGATCATTCCACCGTCGGATCCCCCGTTCGCGCCTGCGTATACGGCACGAATGACTCCGTCCGGCGCCGAGGGGGGAGAGGGGTAGAAGGAGACGCCATCCTCACCGTTCTCCGGAATCAGGTAATAGACGTTCGCACTTTCTCCCGAAGGGAGGGTAAACGACACCCTGTTGAGCCGCGCGGCCGTCCTGATGGCCGTCGTTCCCCCCTCCATTTCCTCCCCCGGCGATGAGGACACGATCACCTGCCCCGCCTGGCTGGCATTGACCCAGTATCCCTGCCCGGGATCGATGGCCTCGGCCACGTACGAGCCGTTGTCGTATCCGTACACGTACGGGTTCAGGATACCCGCCGGGTTCGTCCGCAGGTTCGACACCGGGACGGATGTCGACACCGACCCGATGAAG
>QJVY01000135.1 GCA_003235555.1 Ignavibacteria bacterium
ATGGAGTTCAGCCCGCCGGGGGCCGTGTCCCCGGGGGATGGGGATCCAGGTGTCGGGGGACGGATTGTGGGAGGTGCGGGCACGCCGGTATGTCGCAGCTCACCCGGGGGTCACTTCTCTTTCTTGACTTTGTACACTGTCTCGCCGGGGCGTATCATCCCGTACTCCTCCCGGGCGATTTTTTCGATGACACCGAGGTCGTGGTCGAGATCCCGGGACTGCTGCAGGAGTAACGCCTGTTCCCTTTCGGCGGCGGCGACCTGCTCGGTCAGTCGCGACTTTTCGGCGTCGAGGGATACCCTCTTGACGACTCCGCGCGGGCTGAAGAGGGTGAACGAAACAATGGGGATGCCCACGAGGAGGGCGACGACGAGATTCCGGTTTCCGAACATTTTTTTCGGTGAAAACCTGAATGCAGGCCGGTATTTCCGGAGATATTGGGAATCCATCGAGCCAAATGTAATGGAATTTGATGGATTTTCAAAGGGTCCAGGCCTTTCGGTAGAAGATATTTCAACCCAGGCGGGCCGGGGTGCCCCCGTTCAGAGGTACCAGTCCGTTTTTGGATCGTATGCGGTCCTCAACCGGGCTGTTTTCCGGGACCTCTGGAGCGCCAGGCCGATCAGTCGTTCCAGAAGCCGGGGGTAGGTGAGGCCCGTAGCCTCCCACAACTTGGGATACATGCTGATGGGCGTAAAGCCGGGGATCGTGTTGACCTCGCTCACCCAGACCCTCCCCGTCCGCGGGTGGACCAGGAAATCGACCCTCGCCATCCCCTCGCACCCGACGGCGAGGAACGCGGCGCGGGCCAGCGCCCGGATGCGCCGCACTCCGGCGGCGGGAAGTCTGGCGGGTACGATCGCCGTGGATTTTCCGTCGACGTACTTGGCGTCGTAGTCGTAAAACTCGTTCGAGGGAAGTATCTCTCCCGGGACGGAAACAACCGGCGTCTCATTCCCGAGCACGGCCACCTCGATTTCCCGCGCCCGGTCTATCCCCTTCTCGATGATCACCCGCCGGTCATACCTGAACGCCAGCGAGAGCGCACGGGACAGTTCCACCCTGTTCCGGGCTTTGCTGATTCCGATGCTGGATCCGGAGTGCGAAGGTTTGACGAAGAGGGGAAATCCCGGGGAGCGTGCGGCCGAGGCGACGATGCGCCGCCTGTTCCGGGCGTACTCGTGGTCGGTGACTGTGAGGTAGGGCAGGACCGGGATCCCGGCCGCCTGCCAGAGAATTTTCGTGACGATTTTATCCATACCCGCCGCCGATCCGAACACGCCCGCACCGACGTAGGGGATGCCTGCCATCTCCAGGAGCCCCTGCACGGTGCCGTCTTCACCGAACGAACCGTGCAACACCGGGAAGACGACGTCGAGGTGAACGACGCGGGGTCTCCCCCCTCCCGCCGAACGCCCGACCAGGCCACCGACCGTCGGATCGGGGAGGAGATCCGTCCGGCCTGTCCGCGCGGACCCCGACTGCGAACGAAGGCGCCGCAGGGCGTCGGGACCGCTGATCCAGCGCCCCTCCCTGGTGATCCCGATCGGGACCACGGTGAATTTCTTCCTGTCGAGGGCCGCGATCACCGAAGCCGCCGAAACGATGGACACTTCGTGCTCCACCGAACGCCCCCCGAAGAGGACGCCGACGCGAACGCGCCGCCTACCTTTGCCTGACGCCATGCCGTTGACCGTCTGTTCGTGTTTGTCTGATGTGCCGCAGTTCGCGCCGGTCGCGCGGCGAAAGGTTTCCGGCGCCTCCGAGCGATTCCGCAAGCAGGAGAATGCGGGCGGCGTGCTCGGCGCGCTCCACCAGGTCGTAGGCCTCCTCCAGGTCGGCGGCGCAGGAGACGACACCGTGGTTCGCGAGGAGGAAGAAATTGGATTTCATCAGGTGGGGGGTGATCGCCTTCGGAAGTTTGCCCGTGCCGGGGACCGCGAAGGGAACCAGGGGGATATCGCCGAATTCAACCAGGACCTCGGGGATCGCACCGACCCGCAGGCGCTTTCCCGCCACCGCGAACGCCGAGCAGCAGGGTGGATGGGCGTGGACCACCGCGTTGATGTCGCTCCTTTTCGAGTAGATCAGCGTGTGGAGGGCCGCTTCCGAAGAGGGCCTCGGTGATCCCGCGACGCGGACACCCCCGGGGGTGAGCCGCACGAGGTCCCCCGTCGCGATCTCCCGTTTGCGGACCCTCGTGGCCGTGACCAGGATCTCACCCGACCGCAGCCGCACGCTGACGTTCCCTTCGGTCGCCACCACGTACCCCCGCTCGTACATCCTGCGACAGATCTCCACGACGGCGCGTCCGTCATTGCGCGGGCTCCTCACCGCAGCACGCTCAGGAGTTCGTCGATGACGTGGTATTTCCGGAAAGGCGGCATCATGTAGACGCCCGCGACGGCGCTTTTCGCCTCCCGGAGAAAGTCCATCGCGATGCCCACACCGGTCCTGGCCGCCGTCTCACCCGCGTTTCGCATCCGGGTACGGATGGCCTCCGGAATGCGCATCCCCGGCACCTCGTTGTGCAGGAAGTCCGCGTGCTTGTGGCTCCTGAGCGGGATGACCCCGACCATGACGCCGATCTTCAGGTGCGATATTCGCTTCAGAAACTGTTCGAGGGTTCTCATCTCGAAGACGGGCTGGGTGAACACCATGTCGGCCCCCGCCTCGACCTTCCGCTCCATTTTCGCGACCTCGGCGTCCATGTCGTCGGCCGACGGGTTCCCCGCGCACGAAATATGGAAAGAAGTGGGCGCTCCGATCGGGTTGCCCATGATGTCGGTGCCGGCGTTCATGCATTTCAGGGCCCTGATGAGCCCCACCGCGTCCACGTCGTAGACCGAGGTCGCGTGGGGGTAGTCGCCGATCCCGGCCGGATCGCCGGTGATGCAGAGGATGTTCCTGAGGCCGAGGGCGTACGCGCCGAGGATCTCCGCCTGTGCTCCGATGAGGTTGTGGTCCCGGGCCGCGCGATGGGTAATGGTCTCGATCCCCACCCGCTGTTGGATCTGTACCGAGATGGCGATCGAGCTCATGCGGAGTCTCGCCCGGGCGCCCTCGGTGATGTTGACAGCGTCGATCTTCCTTTCCATGCAGTACTGTGCGCCCTCGAGAACCGAATCCATGTCGAGCCCGCGCGGGATGTCCAGTTCGACCGTCGTGAGGAGCCTTGTCCCGGCCCCCCGTGCAAACTTCGACCAGCGGTTGTCGCCGGTATAGTAGGCCCTTTCCGGTTCCGGGGGCGTATCCCCCGGCGATATTTTCTTCGGCGCGGGCGGTGCCGGTTTTCCGACGTCCATCCCGCTCACCGCCTCGGCGATCGCCCGGATATGGGCGGGGGTCGATCCGCAGCAGGCCCCCACGAGCGTGACACCCGATCCCACCAGCTCCCTCGCGTACGCTGCCAGGTACGCCGGGGTCGTATGGTAGATCGAACGGCCGTTCAGAAGGGTCGGGATGCCCGCCGCGGGCTGGGCCACGAGGACGACACCCTCCTTGTGGATTTTTTTGATGATCCCGAACATCCGCTGGGGTCCCACGGTGCAGTTCGCCCCGACGATGTCGGCACCCTGCTCGATGAGGTGTTCGATGACCTGCACGGGGTACGATCCGCCGAGGATGGCCCCGTCCTCGGCGAACGCTTTCTGGGCCACGATCGGCAGGTCGGTGAGGCTCCGCGCGGCCTGCAGCGCCTCGTCCAGCTCGTTGACGCTGACGAAGGTCTCCAGCATCAGGAGGTCGACCCCCGCCTCCAGGAGGGCCTCTATCTGCTCGGTGAACGCGTCCCTCGCCTGCGCGCGCCGGACTTTCCCGATCGGCTCGAGGAGCATCCCGGTGGGGCCCACCGAGCCCGCGACGTATACCCCGTCGCCGGCGGCGCGACGGGCGATTTCCACCCCGGCGATGTTGATTTCCCGTGTCTTCTCCTCGATGTGGAACTGCGAAAGTCGCAGGCGGTTCGCGGAAAATGTGTTCGTCTCGATGATCTCGGAGCCGGCCCCGATGTACTCGCGGTGGATGCCTTCGACGACATCGGGGTGTTTCAGGTTTTCGAGTTCGTGCGGAAGGGAGGTGTATCCCTGGATGTCCAGGACGGTTCCCATCGCGCCGTCGCAGATGATGAGGCCTTCCCGGAGCCTGTCGCGAAACGGTTTTTTCATCGTATGCTGTGTACTCATGATCAGGCGGACGGCGGCTGACGTTATTCGCCCAGAAGTCCCGACACCGCACTGTGCAGGTCCTCGTACGACCTTCCCCCGATGAACCAGTTCGTCATATCGCTCCCCCGCAGGAACATGAAGGTGGCAGGGAGCGCGCCGGTCCAGTCCCCGTTCATCGACCTGATGAACGCGTCATCGTTCCCCGGGGCGAGGATGTACGTCCTGAATTCCACCCCCGCGGAGTCGAGGGCCGGAACGACGAGAGGACGAAGGTCCTCGGGATCGTCGGTCGAGACCATGATGATCGCGAGTTCCGACGGCGGGTAATCCCCCCGCAGCCTGACGAGCCCCGGCATTTCCTCGATACAGGGCGCGCACCAGCTGGCCCAGACGTTCACCAGGACGAGCCTCGCCCCCGAGGATTCCCTCAGCGAATCGATGCCCGCGGCATCGATCGTGACGATCCCGTTCTCCGGAGCGCCGGCGCCATCCCGCCCGCTCTCTTCACGGCAGGAGGCTCCAAACATCAACAGCGAGGAGAGTACCATAACGGGGAGCGGGCTCCTCACCGGCTTCCGGACTCCTCCACCCGTTTGATCGTGCAGCCGAACGCCCGCTGCTGATCCGCGGAGACCTTTTGACCGGCGAGCAGGGCGGTCAGCGCCTCATCGAGGTCTTTTTTGGTGACCTTCTCCTCCTTCCGGCTGTCGTCGATGCGGCCGTGGTAGAGGATGGTCTTTCCGGGGTCCACGACGAAAATCTCCGGTGTGACGAGCGCGCCGAAACTGTCTGCGACGACATTCCCGGGATCCTTGGCCACCGGGAAGGTGAAGCCGTGCTCCTTCGCATGTTCTGCCACCTCCGGGGCGGGTTCCGCCTTGTTGGAATTGATCGCGACGAACGCCACACCTTTCCCGGCATAGGCTGCGGCGAGGTCCGCCATCCGCCCGTTATAGGCGTTGGAAACCGGGCACTGCGTGGCGATGAACATGACGACGGCGTAACGGTTCCCCTTCAGGACGCTGTCGAGGACTACGTCCGTCCCGTCGTAATTCTTCAGCGCGAAACCGGGGCAGGTGTCGCCGGCGTTGAGGGTTTTGAGATCTCCGGCTGTCCCGATGGATGTGACCGCCAGGAGGAGGATGGACGCGATGATGGTTTTCATGACAGAACCTCTACGTATTGTGGGAATGTGATGCTGAAACTGTTTCGTGCCGGATCCAGTGTTCCGCGATCTGGACCGCGTTGGTGGCGGCCCCCTTCCGAAGATTGTCCGAGACGATCCAGAGGTTGAGACCGTTGGGAATGCTCGTGTCCCGCCTGATCCTGCCGACGAAGACTTCGTCGCTCCCGTCTGCGGATACCGGCATGGGATAGAGGGCGCGGCCGGGATCATCCTGGACGGTGATCCCCGCCGATGCGCGGAGGAGGTCCCTCACGTCGTCCGGGTCGAAGGGTTTTTCGAATTCGATGTTCACCGATTCACTGTGTCCGCCGGTGACGGGGACCCTGACGCACGTCGCCGTGACGGCGATGCCGGGGTCCCCGAGGATTTTCCTCGTCTCGTTCAGCATCTTCAACTCTTCACGCGTGTCTCCCCCCTCGGCGAAGTGGTCCACCTGCGGGAGCGCGTTGCGGGCGATGCGGTGCGGAAACTTCCTTTCCGGCGAGCCCTCACCGCGGAGCTCCCCCTCCAGCTGATCGACCGCCCTCCGCCCCGCTCCGGTCACCGACTGGTAGGTGGACACAACGACCCTTCGGACACGCCACCGTTCGTGGAGCGGTTTCAGGACCACGACGAGCTGGATCGTGGAACAGTTCGGATTGGCGATGATCCCGCTGCCGCGGCGGATGACGCCGGGGTTGACCTCGGGCACGGCCAGGGGGACGTCCGGCTCCATCCGGAACGCGCTGCTGTTGTCGATCACGAGCGCACCGGAGTCCACGGCGTGTCGCGCGTACCCGCGACTCACGGTCGCTCCCGCCGAAAAGAGCGCGATGTCGATGCCGGCAAAACTCTCCGGGGTCAGTTCGCCGACGGTGAGCGAGCGGTCCCCGAACGGGACCGCGGACCCGGCCGATTTCGGCGATGCCAGCGGGCGGACCTCCCCCGCCGGGAACCCCCTCTCGGCCAGGACCTGGAGGATTTTCAATCCGACGAGGCCGGTGGCGCCCACCACCGCCACGTTCCAGAGATGATCACCGGTCACGTGTCGATTCGTGCTCATGCAGGTTCATATATAACATTTTCGGGGGCGAATTGCCATCGGGCGGTGGCCGGAAGGGCGCCGGTCATCCGGTGAGGTTGATCAGGTATTCGAACGGGTACATCAGGGTGTAGATCGTCGCGCTGAACCCCCTGACGAACGGCCCGAACTGCATCAGCAGCAACAGTGCGAAGATACCGAAAAACCCGATCTTCCGGAAGAGCATCCCGTAGCGTTCAGGCAGGAGCGAGGCGGCAACGTGCGACCCGTCGAGCGGGGGCACGGGGAGCATGTTGAACAGTGCGAGCATGAGATTCACGCCGATTCCGCCGAAAAACATCCTCAGGAGGAAGAGCGAAAGCCAGTCGCCCGCCCCGCCCGCGGCCGTCAGCAACGGCGTCAGCGAACGCACGAGGATGAACATCAGAGTGCAGACCAGGGCCATCACGACGTTCGAGAGGGGGCCCACGACGGCGACCAGGATATCGTCGCGGCGGAGGTTCCGGAAATTCGCGGGGTTAACCGGCACGGGTTTCGCCCAGGCGATGAAGATCCCGCTGCCCGAGGCGACCGCGATGAGCGGGACGAAGATCGAACCGATCGGGTCGATGTGGGGGACCGGGTTGAACGTCAGGCGCCCCGCGTCCCGCGCCGTGGGGTCACCGAGTTTGAGCGCCATCCAGCCGTGGGAGAGCTCGTGGACGATGACCGAAAAAAGGAGGATCGGAAGGATGTACAGGGTATCGGTCACGCCCCGGCACCGTTCCGGACCAGACCTGCCGGGAAGCGGGGGGTGAATTTTTCCTCCCGGTACGACCCCGTGTCCGGATCAATTTTGTATGTTCCCCGGTACTCCCTGCGCGCGATTTTCCCGAGCATGCCGAGAAACGCGTCGACGTCATCCCGGTTGTTGTAACACCCCAGGCTCGCCCGCACCATGCCCGGCAGGGAGGCGCTGTCGCAGCTCATCGCCCGGTTGGCCTTCTCCGCCTCCGGGGTGACCTTCAGGAGGCCGCGCATGTAGATCTGGGCACAGAAATTCCCGTTCCTGACCCCCACGCCACCCTCGGTGCTGAGGATGGTGGCGACCAGCGCGTGGTCGGTCTCCGCCAGAGTGAAGGGAAGGACCCCGACCTTGATCCCGGGATCATCCACCGGCCCGTAGAGGGTGATTCCGGGGATCTCCCGGGCACCCGCGGTGCAGTACTCGATCAGTTCCCGCTCGTGCGATGCCACATGGTCCATTCCCACGGAGCCCAGGATGCGCAGCGCTTCCGCGAGCGCGACCGCCCCGGTCACGTTGGGACTTCCCGCCTCCTCGCTGTGCGGGGGATCGGCCCATTCCACCTCATTGAGACTGACATAGGAAACCGCCCCACCCCCCACGAGCGTGGGACTGCCCTCGCGGAAAAATGCCCCGGGGCCGATCAGGGCGCCGATCCCGAAGGGAGCGTAGATTTTGTGACCGGAGAACACCACGAAGTCGAGATGCCCCGGGTCGTCGTGGGGGCGCATCCTGACGGGACGGTGGGCGACGAGTTGCGCGGCGTCGACGAGGATCCTCGCCCCGGACTCGTGGCTGAGGGCAGCGACCTCGTGAACGGGATTGATGAATCCGGTCACGTTCGACGCCCCGGAGATGGCCACGAGCCGCACGCGGCCCGCGTGCCGTGCGAGGGCGTCGCGGAGTGCGTCCATGTCAACCCCGCCCCGTGAGTCGGTCCCGATATGGACGACCTTCCCGTGTTTCCGCCACGGGAGGTCGTTGGAATGGTGTTCCATCAGCGTGGTGATGACGACACCGTCCGGGCCGGTTCCGAGCCTCGCCGCGAGCATGTTGATCAGCCCCGTCGTGTTCGCGCCGTAGACGACCACATCGCGGCGGGGGTCCGCACCCACGAACTCCGCGACGACCTTCCTGGTCTCGTCGAAAACCGCCGTGGCGACACGGGCCTTGTACCCGGTACCGCGGTGCACCCCGGAATACCACGGGAGAAACTCCGCAATCGCTGCCAGTACGGATTTGAAGGCCGGCGTGGAGGCGGCATTGTCGAGGAATACGTATCGTTGTTCTTTTCCCCCGAGGATCGGAATCGGCTCGTCGAGGCCGATGATCTCATCACGGAGGGACTCTATGGTTCGCCTGGTCATGGGTTATGAACGAATGTCTCGTGAGTGAAAACGTCAGGCCCGCGGGTGGTAGGTCCTGTGCACCTCGCGGAGGTATTCCCGGTCGATGTGCGTGTAGATTTGTGTCGTGGAAATGCTCACGTGGCCCAGCATTTCCTGGACCGACCGGAGATCCGCCCCACCCTCGAGGAGGTGCGTGGCGAATGAATGCCTGAAGGTGTGCGGGTGCACCGCCTTGCCGATTCCCGATTTCTCGGTGTACGATCTCACCATCGACCAGACCGTCATCCGGGAGAGGGCTCCCCCCCGGGAATTCACGAAGAGCGCATCGGTGCGGGCGCGCGGTCCGGTCAGCTGCGGCCGGACCTCCGCCAGATAGCGCGCGATCCATCCGAGCGCGGATCTGCCGATGGGAACGATCCGCTCCTTCGATCCCTTCCCCATGACACGCACGAACTGTTCGTCCGGGAACACATTCTGTTTTTTCAGCGTGGTCAGCTCGGTGACCCTGATGCCCGTCGCGTAGAGGGTCTCGAGGATCGCCCTGTCCCGCAGCCCCAGTGGTTCGGCGGCGTCGGGCTGTCCGATGATCGCCCCGATCTCCCCGGGGTTGAGGACGTCGGGGAGGGTCCTCGCGAGGCGGGGGGCGTCGAGATTGCGCGTGGGATCGGTGGACGCCTCCTTCTCCGAGATCAGGAACCGGTAGAACATCCTGATCGCGGTCAGGTTGCGCGACACGGACCTCGCCGAGAGCCCCAGTTCGCCCAGGAGCCTGATGAACCTCGAGACTGTTTCCTCCCCCGCCTCTTCGGGCGATTCGATGCCGGCGTCATCCAGGAAGGAGAGAAAGCGCTCCAGGTCCCGCCGGTACGATTCGACGGTGTTGGGGGAGGCGTTCTTTTCGAGCCGGAGGAAATGGACGTATGACCGGAGCCGGGCGTTCAACCGACGGTCCCCCCGCCCGATTCATCGACCGGCTTTGCGGACGCAGGGCCGCCGTTTTCCGGGGAAGGGCCGCCCTCCCCGCCCGCCGGCGTGACGGTCACCGCGGTGGCCCTCTCCTCCACCGGATATTTGATCCTCTGGTGGTGGATTCCCACCAGGATTTTCAGGAACGCCTCCTTGATCTTGGTGAGATCCCTCAGGGTCAGCTCACATTGGTCGAGCTGCCCTTCGAGAAACCGTGTCCGGATCATCTCCTCGATGTGTTCCTCCATCCTCCCGGGGGAGAGGTGGTCGACGGCGCGCATCGATGCCTCCGTGGAGTCCGCGAGCATGACGATCCCCGCCTCCTTCGACTGGGGTTTCGGCCCGGGGTAGCGGAAATCCTCCTCGCGGACCTCTTCGTTCTCCGGCTTTTTCGCGGCCTGCTTGACCGCCTTGTCGTAGAAGAACGAGATTTTATTCGTCCCGTGGTGCTGGTAGATGAAATCCACGATGGTTTCCGGAAGCCGGTGTTCGCGTCCGAGTTCCGCCCCCTCCTTGACGTGCGAGGCGATGATGAGCGCGCTCATCCTCGGCCGGAGCCTGGAGTGCCGGTTTGGGCCCCCCCGCTGGTTCTCGACGAAATATTCGGGTTTGTTCATCTTCCCGATGTCGTGGTAATACGCCCCGACGCGGGCCAGGATCGGGTTGGCCCCGATCGATTCGGCTGCAGACTCCGAGAGGTTGCCGAGCAGCATGCTGTGGTGGAACGTCCCCGGCGCCTTCTCCGACAGCTGCCGCAGGAGCGGATGGTTGAAGTCGGAGAGTTCGAGGAGGGTGAGGTCGGTGGTGACCCTGAAGGCCTTCTCGAAAAAAATGAGCAGTCCGTAGGTGATGACCGGCGAGAAAACCGAGTTTGCGAAGGCGAAGGAGAGCTGGGTCAGGATTGCCTCGAGCGGTTCGAACTGTTCGAGGCCCAGCGCAACGATGGAGAGGGTGTAGCCGAAAAAGATGAACACCAGGGAACGGAAAATCTGGGTCCGGTTCCGGATGTCCCGGACCGTGTACGCCCCGAAACCGCCGGCAATGAGTGAAACGAGGGCGATGGTGTAGTCGTTCCCCCGGATGCCCGCCACCAGGAACGCGATCACGACGGTCCCGTAGAACCCGATCCGGGAATCGAAGATGATCGTCAGCAGCATTGATGCCGCGGGCACGAAGATCAGGTATTGGACGGGCTGGGGGACCTCCACCCTGACCGTCAGGTACGCAAAACCGGCCTCCATCAGGATGATCAGCCCGATGAGGACCAGTTTCGTGTTGTCGCGGTACACCGTCCGCCTGAAGAGGACGATGTAGATTCCGAACAGGGAGAGGATCACAGCCACGTGCATCGCCGTCCCCGCCCAGTACCTCCACTCGCTCGAATCGATGGCCCGTTCCGCCCGCGCCTTCGTGAACGAATCGAGTTTCATTTTCGTCTCGGCGGTGATCTTTTCGTGCTTGGAGACGATCCGTTCGTTTTCCTGGACGAAACCCACGGTCCGTGGAACGTTGTCGCGAGCCGCCTGCAGCAATCCAGCGGTTTCAGCGGGATCGTAGATGAGGTTCGGCGCCAGGACCGCGAGCGCACTCTTGAGAAACACACCGGATCCGGACATGCCCCCGGCGGAGGCGAGGCGTGAGCTGATCAGGATCCGCGCCTCGGAGCGGGAAAAAATCTTCCCGACCGGGACGATTTCCTCCCGATTGCCGCTGCGGATGGCAATGGAGGGATGACCCTGTTTCACCCCGTCCGTGTCGATGACCCCGGCGGAATAGAGCAATCCGAGGATTTCCCTGATCCCCGGTTCGGAGGAGTCGAGGTACCTCTTCAACCCCCCATTTTCGCCGGTGTCCGTATGGTAGAGGGCTTCCCACTCGGCCGGGGAGAGGAGGAAAGGGATGGCGGAGTTCGGTCCGGGCCATGCCCGACCGTTCCCGGCCCCGGCCCCCTTCCCGGGAGGGGCATGAGAGGAAACGACCGACCTGATCTCCGCCCAGATCCGTCGGAGAGAATCGATTGACTCTGCAAGCGCATTCTCCCTCCGTCTGAACACCGGGGGCACGCGGGATTCGGCATCGGCGACTTCAGCCTCGTAGACCTGCGGGTCCTTGACGATTGGGAAGGGAAAGGGCGATATGAGGTCTTTATCAACCCAGACGGTTCCGGCCGCGCGCGTCGCCTCCCCTTTCTCCCCGTGTGGAAACAGGAGTGTGAGCAGCAACGTGAGGATGAGAAAAATCAGGATTTTTACGAGGGGGAAGTTTCCCTTGCGGATTTCCCGGAACAGGCTTTCCAGGCCGGAGGTCAGCGGATTTTTTTCATAAGATTCCATCATCTCCTGTGAAATATGGGAAGAAGAGCACAGAATTGCAAAAAAAGGCGGTACCCCCTCCTTGCTGGAGATTTCGGTTGATTTACGTACATTGTGGGGATCTTTGTACCACGAAGTACTCCCCGATTCCACCGTGTAGTATGGGAACTACGTCGACCGTGGAGAATCTCGCCGGACCCCGGTCATGCCTTATCACCATCGATTCAGAAACCGTCACGTCATATGACAGACCCGGACAACGTACAAATGCGCCACCACTCCCGGCAACCCTACACTCCCCCGGCGGGTGAACGCGAGCGAAACCAGATCCCCGATGAGTACCGGTGGGAGCTCGGCGATCTCTTCCCCGACGATGCCTCGTGGCGGCGCGAAAAGGATGCGCTCGTTTCGCGAATCCCGGAGATTGCCGCATACCGGGGATCGCTCACCGGCTCGGCGGAACGTCTCGTCGGGTGCCTCCGTCTGACCGACGAAATCGGCAGAACGTACATGCGCCTCACCGCCTACGCGGGGATGCATTCTGACGAGGACACCAGGGATTCCCGGTACCTCGGTATGCAGGCGGAAATGAGCCAGGTGGGATCGACGTTCTCGTCCGCCGCGTCGTTCATCGAACCGGAGATCCTCGCCGCCGGCGCCGAAACGATCTCCCGCTTCCTCGCCGCGGAGGAAGGACTCGTCGTATACCGGCATTACCTCGACGACCTGCGGAGGCGCGAGGCACACACGGGAACGCCCGGAGAGGAACGGATCATCGCGGAGGCCGGACTGCTCGCGGAGGGACCCGGCGACATCTACGGAATCTTCACCAACGCCGATTTCCCCTATCCCCGGGTCACGCTTTCGGACGGGGAATGCGTCACGCTGAACCCGTCGGAGTTCGCCGTCCGCCGCGCATCGACGGTGCGGGACGACCGGAGAAAGGTGTTCAAGGCGTATTTCTCCGCGCTGAACGGCTACCGGAGAACATTCGGCACGCAGCTGTTCGCGCAGGTCCGCAAGGATATGTTTTTCATGAGGGCCCGGAACCACCCATCGTCACTCGCGGCCGCACTCCACGGCAACAATATCCCCGAGAGCGTCTACAGAAACCTCATCGGGGTGATCGGCGAGCACCTCGGCACCTTCCGGAGGTATCTCACCCTCAGAAAACGGATGCTCGGGATCGACAGCCTCCACTACCACGACCTCTACGCCCCTCTCGTGGAGGAGGCGGACAGGAGTTACACGTTCGGGGAATCACGGGACCTGATCCTCGCCTCCCTCGCTCCGCTGGGAGAGGAGTACGCGGGGGCCGCCGCGCGTGCCTTCGACGAACGATGGATGGACGTGTATCCCACGAAGGGAAAGCGATCGGGGGCCTATTCGAACGGGATCGCGTACGACGTGCATCCCTACATTCTGCTCAACTACAACGGCCGGTACGACGATGTCAGCACGGTCGCGCACGAGCTCGGCCACACGATGCACAGCCACCTTTCGAACACGCACCAGCCGTACGCGACAGCCCATTATTCAATATTCGTGGCCGAGGTCGCATCGACGTTGAACGAGAACCTCCTCTTCGACCACATGCTCCGGACCATGACCGACCGGAACGAGAAGCTCAGCCATCTCGGCCACTTCCTCGAGCATTTCAAGGCCACGGTATTCCGGCAGACGCAGTTCGCCGAGTTCGAACTCCTGATCCACGAACTGGCGGAACGGGGAGAGTCGTTGACGGGGGATTCCCTGAACGCCGCCTACCTCGAGCTGACGAGGAAATATTACGGTCACGATCAGGGAACGTGTTCCGTCGACGAATATATCGGCGCGGAGTGGGCGTACATCCCCCACTTCTACTACAATTTCTACGTCTTCCAGTACGCAACGTCCTTCTGCGCCTCGTCGGCGATCGCGGAGAGGATCCTGGGGGGGAACCGGGAGGCCACGGAAAAATACCTGGAACTCCTCCGTGCCGGGGGGTCGGACTACCCGATCGAATTGTTGAAAAAGGCGGGGGTCGACATGACGACCGCCGACCCCGTCGTCGCGGCCGTGAAGAAAATGGATAGGATGATGGACGAAATGGAGGCCCTCATGGAATCCGGACGGGGGTAAAGCCAGGTCCGGGATTCATCTCCCCAGTTGTTCCCAGCCCATCCTGTTGAGGTGCCGGACGAGAAGCCATCCGGCCGCCGCGGCGACCGCGAAGAAAAGGAGTCCCACGGAAGTGTACCCGAGCAGCAGTTTACCGATGCCGAAGAGGACTGAATACACCAGCACGATTCCCGCGATCCAGTCGATGATCAGTTTTCCGTAACCCCGGTCCTGGACCACCCCGGGCATGCTGTCCGCGACGGGTTTCCACCAGCCCCCCGGGTGCACCCGTCCGTAAAACTTCCCGAGCGTCTCACTGTCCGTCGGCCGGGTCAGGAGGGTGACGGAAAGCCAGACCACTGTCGTACAACCCACGATGACGAAGAGGGACCCGGGAAATTCAAGCTGGGTGAACAGGCGGACGTACCCGAACGCAAGGAACGGTGCCACCATCGCCGAAATCTCCGACCAGGCGTTGATCCTCCACCAGAACCACCTGAGGATCAGGACGAGGCCGAGGCCCGCCCCCGCTTCGATGATGAACGCCCACGCGCCGGAAATAGTGTGCATCGTGAATGTCATGAGGAATGCCACGACCATGACGACGAGCGTCATCACCCGCGAGACTGCGACGTAGTGCCGTTCGCCCCCCTCCTTCCTCACGAACCGCCTGTAGAAGTCGTTGACGAGGTACGAGGTTCCCCAGTTCAGCTGGGTGGCGATCGTGGACATGTAGGCGGCGAAAAATGCCGCCACCAGCATCCCGCGCATTCCCGTCGGGAGAAAGTCCCGCATGGCGTAGACGAACCCCAGCTTCTTCTCGTCCGGTCCGAGCCCGGGATAGAGGATCAACGACGCCAGGCCGACGAGGATCCATGGCCAGGGGCGGATGCAGTAGTGTGCGATGGTGAACCAGAGCGTGGCCAGGAGGGAGTGTTTTTCGTTTTTGGCCGACATCATCCGCTGAGCGACGTATCCACCCCCTCCCGGTTCGGCCCCGGGGTACCATGATGCCCACCACTGGACTCCGACGAAGGCGAGGAAAGAGAGCCCGGTGAGCGCGAGCGTCGAACCCATGACGGTCGCTTCGCCCCCTGCCCCGCCGACGCGCGGCAGGAACCGGAGGGACCACTCCGGGAGTTTCTCCGATAGGCCGGCGAGGCCGCCGATCGCGGGCTGATCGAGGACGAAGACCGCCAGGAGCACGCACCCGACCATCGCGAAGACGAACTGGAAGACGTCGGTCACCGCCACGCCCCACAACCCCGCCAGGGCGGAGTAGCCGGCGGTGAGGAGCATCGCGATCCCGACGAACACCATCGCTTCGGCGGTCCCCAGCCCGAACATCCCCTCGAGAAGCGCCGCCATCGCGAGGTTCACCCACCCGATGATGACGCAGTTCATGACCAGGCCGAGGTAGACCGACCTGAAGCCCCGCAGGAAGGCCGCGGGCCGGCCCGAATACCGGAGTTCCACGAACTCCACGTCCGTCATCACACCCGACCGCCGCCAGAGGCGCGCGAAGAAGAAGACCGTCAGCATCCCCCCCATGACGAAATTCCACCAGAGCCAGTTCCCGGCAATGCCGTTCTTCGCCACCAGCTCGGTCACCGCCAGGGGCGTGTCGGCCGCGAACGTCGTCGCGACCATGGAGGTCCCGGCCAGCCACCAGGGGAGGTTCCGGCCGGACAGGAAGAATTCCCCCGTATCGGAACCCGCCCGCCGGGAGTACTTCAACCCGAAATAGATCGTCACAAGAAAATACACCGTTACCACGACCCAGTCAGCAGCTTGCATGAGACTCCTCCGTCATGTTCCACCTGCGGTCCCGTCACCGCGGGCACGGGAGAGCGCCCACCCCGCGGCAACCGTCGCGAGGGCGCCGATAATGGTAAACCAGGTCCAGCCGATGCCGCTCCAGGTGACGACGGCGATCATCGTCCCGATGCCGGTGAAAAACGCGATGATCGCCCGGGTTTCGTCGACGCGCCGGACGAGTCTCCCGAGCAGGAACATTCCCAGAAGCCCCCCGTACGTGAACGACGCCACGCCGAGGGCGATCTCCACCAGGACCTTCGATCCGGAAAAGATGAAAAACACGGCCATCCCCACCAGGACGACCGTCCACATCAGGGTAAACAACCGCGAACGCGAGAGCTGCCGATCCCCCGTCATCCCCGCGCCGAACCTCGGCAGGTAAAAATCCTCGAGCGTGACCGAGGCGAGGGAATTCACCGAACCGGAGAGCGTCGACATCGCCGCCGCCAGCAGGCCGGCGATGATCAAACCGGAGAGACCGGACGGCATCTCTTCGATGATGAATTTGGGGAAAATTTCGTCGGCCTTGATCACCCCCAGCGCGGAGAGCGGGGCGCCGTCGTAGAACGCGTAGAGTCCGAGCCCGATAAACAGAAACACCGTGAACTGCACGACGACGAGGACACCGCTCCAGATGAGGGCACGCTGCCCGCCCGTGAGCGAACGTACGGTCAGGAGGCGCTGGACGATCAGCTGGTCGGTGCCGTGGGAGGCCATCGAAAGCGTCATGCCGCCGATGAGACCGGCGGCCAGCGTGTACGGATCGCTGAAGAAGCCTCCCGGGGGAATGGCGGTCCGGAACAGCTCGAGTTTCCCCCCGGGGGCCGCGGCCGCCAGAATGCCGTCGAACCCCCCCGGCACCCTCTCCGCGAGGATGACCGCGGCCGCGACGGCAGCGAGGAGGTAAACGAACATCTGGATGACGTCGGTCCAGATCACCGCCTTGATCCCTCCGAAGTAGGTATAGAGGAGTGTCAGGGCGGCCATGAGCACGATCGAGAGCATGTACACCGGTTCATCCCCCCAGCCGGCGGTGAGACGGGCCCCTTTCAGCAAGATGGCGAGGGGGATCGCCGTCGCAAAGAGCCGGACGCCGTCGGCCGCGACACGGGTGAACACGAATGTGAGGCTGGCCGTCCGGCGGGCTCTGCCCCCGAACCGGTCCCCGAGGTACTGGTACGCGGTGGACATTTCGCCGCGGAAGTACGCGGGGAGGAACAGAAAGCTGACAGTGATCCGCCCGAGGAGGTACCCGAGGGTCACCTGGAGAAAATTCAGGTTGGTGAGATACGCGAGTCCGGGGATGCTGATGAAGGTGAGGGTGCTGGTCTCGGTCGCGACGATCGCGAAACAGGCAGCCCACCAGGGGATGTTCTTACCGCCGAGGAAATAATCCGATGAGGATTTCTGGCTGCCGCGGGTGAGGATCCCGACCAGGGTGACGCCTGCCAGGTAGGCGACGACGATGATCCAGTCGGCGGTCCCGAATCCCATCAGGAGGATCGGCTCCCGGCCGCACCGGGAGGAGGTCCGGGCACCTCAGTCCTTGAAGGCGTCAGAGAGTTTCTTCTTGATGGTGAAGATCCGGTCCAGCTGCGAGATGGTCATGAGGTCCATCACCTTCTTGTGGACGTTGACGAGTGTGACCGAACCGCCGTGTTCGCGCATGGTGCGGTCCGCGATGAGGAGCGCGCTGAGACCGCTGCTGTCGCAGAATTCCACGGATTCGAGGTCCACGACAAGCCGGTCGGCGACCGTGGGCTTGCAGAGGATCAGGAACTCCGCCTTGAGCTCGGGGGTGACGGTCGCGTCGAGTTTTTTCACCCCGAGTTTGAGGACCGTGTTCTTTCCCTGTTTCGTGACCTTGAACTTCATCTGTCGTTGACCGAGGGGACGTTAAAACATCATGAGACATGCTGCGAAATTCTCGTACATCGACTGCGGCGCCTTCCTGTGTTTCAGATCGACGCGGACATTGAAAAAGACGTCCGAGAGCGCGCCGCGGTGGAACCCAACGCGCGCCTTGGCGCGCGAGGCCTTGCAAATATACGCACTGTGCAGTACGAAGTCAAGGTTCAGGTCGAGCGCCACATCGTACTGGCGGGTGTAGATCCGCTCCATCAAACCCCTCGTCGGAAGAGAAAAGCTGTTGATGTCGGCGGGCGATATCCGGATGAT
>QJVY01000009.1 GCA_003235555.1 Ignavibacteria bacterium
ACGACGATCTGCTGGCCGTCGGGGTTCAACGACGGGATCAAAAGGATGATGACGTCGTCCAGGATTTTCTTCACCCGCGGAGTATTCTCCGTCGCGAGCTCGTAGAGGAGTTCGACCGACTCCTGGCTGGCGGCGATTTCGGTGGAGTGGATGTTCAGCGTGATGAGGATGACCGACCTGCCTTCTTCGATCAACGCTGCCGCGTCCGCCGGGGGGAGGTCGTAGGGGCGTGCGAGCCTGCGCTGAATCTCCCGGTACCTGTCGAGTCTCCCGATGTTCTCCTCCGAGGAGATCACCCCCAGGATGAACGGTTTGCCGAGTGTCGTCTTTCCGAGTTCCCGCACGACCACCCGGTCCGAGGCAGCCCCGACCTTGCGGAAATAGGAGTCGACCTGTTTCCAGTCGATGAGTTTTTTGTCCGTCCCCATGGCGAACCCGAACTCTTCGGCGGGGGATGGGACCGACTGCGCCCGGAGGGCCGGCGGCAGCGCGACGAGGAGCGCGAGCAGGTGGACGATCAACCGCATGCGTGCGGCCATATGATGACGGGTCCGTCGTGAGTGTCGTGTCATGGCATGCTCCAGTTGTCGTAGTAATGAATTACCCGGACCGTGCACCGGGGGTGCGTCAGGAAACGGCCGCCTCGGGGAAATGAAGCCCGGGGTTTTTTCCGGCGGTGAGGATGACCGGTAGTCCCACCGGCATCGTCAGGGACCCGGCGACGTGGCCGTGGGGGAGGCCGCACACGACCGGCACCCCAGGGGCGTCGAAGACGTCGCCCGTGACCCGCGACACCGAGAGCGAAGGTTTCCGGGGATCCGGAACGCAGTCGGTGAAACGCCCCAGGACGACCGCCCCGGCGCCCCTGAAGGCACCGGCGAGTTTCAGCTGGTGCAGCATCCTGTCGATCCGGTAGGGTTTTTCACCGATCTCCTCGAAAAATAACACGCAATTCCGCGTCCGCGGGAAATAGGGGGTCCCGATGAGGTGGCTCACCATCGTCAGGTTGCCGCCTATGAGCGGCCCCCGCGCCTTCCCGCGCCGCATCGTCGACAGGCGGGCGCGGAGCCTTCCGAGGGGCCGCCTGTCGGAGACCATCCTCCAGAACAACTCCTCGGGGTAGCCCTTCAGGCCGCGGGACATTTCCCCGGCCACCATGGGGCCGGCGAAGGTCACAAGCCCGCACTTCGCCCGGAAGGCGAGCTGCAGTGCGGTCAGGTCGCTGTAGCCGACGAAGATTTTCGGGTCCCTCTTCACGGCTGCGTAGTCGATCATGGGGAGAATGCGCATCGAGCCGTAGCCCCCCCTGAGCGCGACGATCGCACGCACCCTGCGGTCACGGAGCAATCCGTTGAGGTCGTCGGCGCGCTGCCGGTCGGTTCCGGCGAGGTAGCCGTTTTTGCGCAGGAGGTTTCGCGAGAGCTCCACCCGGTAACCGAGGCCTTCGAGATACGCGATACCGCGCCCCAGGTCGCCGTCGCGAAGGGGCGGACTGGCGGGGGCGCAGATTCCGATGACGTCCCCCTTTCGAAGTGCGGGTGGTTTAAGTGTCTTCATGTCCGTCGCGGAAGATACTCAGATTGGGGTTGAGTGGCAACTCCCCTCCGGCCGTCTTTGTGATTCATCCCCTACTTTTCTATCTTACATACTCACCAGATAAAGGAGGACGAATATGGTATTCATATTTCTGCTGATTGTCGCTGTCGTCGGGCTGCTCATGTTCTCGACGGCAAGGAAAAAATTCCAGACCATGCGAAACCAGGCGCTGAGGACCTCGATGAACCTCGCCGCGGGGATCAGCGTGGTGGCGCTGTTGGGGGCTTTTTCGCAGACCATCACGGTGGTCCCGGCGGGGCACGTGGGCGTGGTGGACTTTTTCGGAAACGTTTCGGAAACCACGCTCAAGGCCGGCATCAATATCATCAACCCGCTCGCCAAGGTCCAGAAATTCTCGATCCAGACGAAGGAGCTCAAGGAGGTCATGCAGGTCCTTTCCCGCGAAGGGCTCACCATCGGCCTCGAAATCAGCTCGCTCTACCGGCTCAATCCCGATTCGGCGGCGAGTGTCTACAAGAAAATCGGCTCCGAGTACGAGGAGGTGGTGCTGGTCCCGCAGTTCCGCTCGGTGAGCCGATCGGTGACCGCCAACTTCCAGGCGAGCGCGCTCTATTCCACGGAGAGGGAACGGCTGGGGGTGGCCATCATGGAGGAGCTTTCGAAGATCGTCGAACCGCGGGGGATCATCATCGAATCGACGCCGCTCCGGAATGTCGCGCTCCCGTCGCAGCTGACCGACGCCATCGAGCAGAAACAACGTGCCGACCAGGAGAGCCAGAGGATGGAGTTCGTCCTGACGAAGGAGAGGCAGGAAGCCGACAGGAAGAGGGTCGAGGCGCAGGGCGTGGCCGATTTTCAGAAGATCGTGGCGACGACGATCAGCGAACAACTCCTTCGATGGAAGGGGATCGAGGCGACGATGAAGATCGCGGAGTCGCCGAACTCCAAGGTGGTGATCATCGGCAGCGGCAAGGACGGGCTGCCCGTGATCCTGGATACCAAATAGCGGCCGCGCCCGGGGGTTACTCGAGACCGTACATCAGGTCGTCGATCGCGTACCGGCGGTCGGCGTCCGACGCGTCCGGCCCGGCGAGCAGGCTGTTTGAGTTCTTCCTCCGATTCACGGTCATCGAGACGAGGACGATTCCCGTAAGCACCGCTGCGATGCTGAATATTTTCATGTGACCCCCGATCATTGTGTGCAGACAAGACCTTCGGTTCTCCAGAGCTGGAGGCGCAGGACGTGATACCACTTCTGCGTTTCCATCTCGTCGAGGAGCAGGTACTCCATGACGACCCGCTGTTCCCTGGTGAGCGGACGTAACTGATATTTTACCTTCATCATTGCCCTCGATTTAAACTCCGTGGGCAATAAAGGGAGAAAACCGCCTGGTCCGTGTGTGATTTGTCACCGGAGGTGTGCGTGGTCACGCGATCGGGGGGTGCCCGCTGAAAAGGGGTCCGAATCGGCGTGACAGCCGTCATGCGGGTTTTGGTCGGGGACGATCACCGGGGGAATTACGGAATAATCGTCGTTTTCGGGGCCGGGCTGGGTATTTCACCGCAACGGGGGCCCGTGATTGAAAGTGGCCGGAAATCTGTATACAATTCCGGTAAGGCGGGTATGGAACATCAGGATCGTGTCGGCCCGCCTCGGAGGATGTGACATGAAACTCCAGAAAGTGCGGTCCCTGCTGTTTTTCCTGTTGTTCCCTGTCCTGCTTTTCGCACCGGTTTCGGGTTGTTACTACTTCGGCGGGAACACCTACACGGACATCGTTGACACCCCGTCGACGGAGTGGTCCAGCCCGGAGGCCCTCACCCTGGTCATGGAGGCCTCGAACAACAACCTCCGGGATTACCGGAACAACGTCAAGGTCATCGCAACCCCCTACTACCCCTCGGTCATCAAGGCGATAGGCCGCCGCGCGCAGTTCACCGGACACTGGAGCGAGGAGGGGTACCGCACTTTCGTCGACGGCCTCCTGTTCAGTTCCTCGGGGATGCTGGTCGACTGGGAGAAGGGTGAACGTATCTTCGCCGGCAGGAGCGGGTACCTGACGTCGCCGACGCAGTACGACTCACTGACCTTCCTCATCGCGATACAGAACCTGGGTTGGCCGTGCGTGAAGATCATCAACCTGGGGATGAAGACCTTCACGATCGGGAACCCCGATTGCGACGTCCCCGAGATGACGAATTTCGGGGAAAAGGTCTTCCTCGTGAACGAGGAGAACAGATTCATCAGGCCCGAACTGGTGTGGGGGATACGGCAGACCCTCCTGATGGGGGAGGAGACGATTTTTCTCAGGTTCCGGCTACGGGCGGGCGGGCATCATTTCCTGGAACATTCCAAAAAGATGTTCCTGGTGTTCAAGGGGTTCGGGGACGACATCAGGCTGGAGTATTCCACGGCGTTGATGCGGTAACCTCCGCTCCCCGTGGGGGTCCTTCAGGATTCGGGTTCCACGACGACGGTCGGGACGCCCCCACCGTCTATCCTTACGGAGATCGTCGAGGGCCGGCAGCACGCCGCACAATCCTCGACGTAGTCCTGCCTGTCGCCGCCCGTCGGATCGATCAGCGTCTCGTTGGGTTCGCCGCACCACGGGCAGGAATATTCGACCGGAAGAAGTTCGGTGAGGTTCATGGCTCTCTCCTGTCCACTTCAGGAAAATGTAATGAAAAACACCATCAGGCGAAAGCCGCCGGCCGATCCGTCGTACTTCGTGCTGTACAAGCCGGACGGCGTGATGACGCAGTTTTCCCCCGTGCCCGGAAAGGAAACCCTCGCCGCCTTCGGACCCTTCCCGGCGGACGTGTACCCCGTGGGAAGGCTCGACGAAGACAGCGAAGGATTGATCCTGCTGACGAACGACGGGACGCTCCAGCACCGGCTGAGCGAACCGAGGTACCGGCACCGCAGGACCTACCTGGTCCAGGTGGAGAGGGAACCCCATCCCGACGCCCTCTCGGCACTCCGCGCCGGGGTGATCATCGGAGGCGTCCGGACGCTCCCGGCCGCCGTGCGGCTGCTGCGGGACGATCCCGTACTGCCGCCAAAGCGCACACCGGTCCGGTTCAGGAAAACGGTTCCTACCTCGTGGCTGGAGGTGACGTTGCGGGAGGGAAAAAACCGCCAGGTGAGGAGGATGACGGCGGCGGTGGGGCATCCCGCGCTGCGGGTCGTGCGTATCTCGCTCGGCACACTCACACTCGACGGGCTTTCACCCGGGGAGTCGAGAAGGCTGAAGAAAGGAGAAGTGGCGAAGCTGAGGGAGACCGCAGGCCTGTACGGGTGACGGAACCTCAGAGGTGACACGACCTCAGAGGTCGTAAAACTTCAGGTCGATCCCCTTCCGCAACTTCGTGATATAGATAACCTGCCCGAGGTGCTGGGCGAAATGTTCGATGACGTGCGAAAGCGCGTCGAGGCAGGTGACATCGTACACCTGGATCATTCGCCTCTCCATCAGGAGGGAAGGATCGAAGGCCGCCAGCGTGGCGTCGGCCCGGCGCATCACCTCCGAGATCCTCGCGATGAGGTCCTTTTTCGGTACGGGGCCGCGGTGGGAAAATTCCCCGGCCCGGTTGCGTGAGGATGCGCCCCCGCCCAGGCCGGCGTTGATCCACTGTTCGACGTTCCCCGAGAGGTGCAGGACGAGGTTTCCGACGCTGTTGGCCGATTCGTGCGGACGCCACCAGAGATCGTCGTCGGTGAGTTCGTCGAGGCAACGGAGCAACCTGGGCAGGTATTCGTCCGAAAACCGTCTCCGGCAGTACGCCAGGTAGGCGGTCCCCGCGTCAGACCCGTGATCGGCAGTGTTACCGATCATTGCAATCCTCCCCCGTTCCGGCCCCTGAAATGGTCCCACCCGAGGGGGACCAGCGGAGCCGCGGTGCCGTCTTCCCGTTCGTACGTGATCCCCTCGGCCTTTTCAAGGATCCTTCCCACGACCGTGACATCGCCCGTGAGTCGCTCAAGTTTCCCGAATTCACCCTCGCTGAGAGTGAACAACAGTTCGTATTCCTCCCCGCCGAAGAGGGCGTAGGTGGTGGGGCTTTCGCCCAGTTCGGCGGCGATGCGCTGCGTGATTGCCTCGACGGGCAGGTTGTGTTCGAAGATCCGTGCACCCGTCCCGCTTTCGCGGCAAAGATGGTGTACCTCCGAGGCGAGGCCGTCGCTGATGTCGATCATGGAATTGATCCTCACGCCGTCGCGGGCCGTTTTGACGATGTCCAGCCTGGGCCTGGGCATCAGGTGTTTTTCCAGCGCCGGGGCGTAGGGCTCGAGCTCCGGCCGGAATTCATCCCGGTTTTTGGCGTCGAGGTAGCGTTGTTTTTCGCGCTGGAGGATCCGCAGGGCGGCCACCGAGGCTCCGAGGTGGCCGGTGACGCAGACGTAGTCCCCCGGCACCGCCCCCCTTCGGAAGCGCAATTCCTTTTCGTCCGCCTCACCGGTGACATTCACCGTGACCGCCATGTTCCCCGCCGAAGCCGTGGTGTCCCCGCCCGCCACTGCGTACCGGAATTCTTTCATCGAGGCCGCCACGCCGGTGTAGAATTCCTCCACGTGCACGGGAGTGAGTTTCGCCGGGAGGGACAACCCCACCGTGGCGAAACGGGGGAGGGCGCCCATTGCGGCGATGTCGCTGAGTCCCGCTGTCATGACCTTCCATCCGAGGTGTTTCATCGACATGAACGTCAGGTCGAAATGAACCCCTTCGACGAACATGTCCGTGGTGAGGAGCTGGAGCCTGCCGGGGGTCGGGCGGTACACCGCCGCGTCGTCAGAAATCCCGAGGAGGAGGTCGCCGGAGGGGTCAGCCGCGGCGGCGACGGGGTCGATGATCCGCCTGATCCGTTCGATCAGTCCGAACTCGCCGACCGAGGAGAGCGAATCGGTGCCGTGAGTCATGGTCCGGTGTGTGTCCTGGAGTCACCGAACTTACACAACGGGGGAGTGAAAAACAACAGGGGAATCAGAGGAGGGCTTCGATCGCCCTCTCGAAATCGGCCTTCGACCGGGGGCCGATCATCGTTCCGGCGATGCGTCCCTCGCCGTCGATGAGGATCGACGTCGGCATCTGCCTGACGTTGCCGAAGGCCCGTTCCACCTCCGTCGTCGAGAGGACCACCTGGTAGGAAATGCCGTACCTGCCCATGTACTCCGCCACCAGCGAGGCGGCGTTGGGCGTCCTGTCGGTCGCCACGCCGATGATCCGGAATCCGCGGTCGGCGTACCGGCGGCTGAGCCCCACAAGCTCTGGAAGCTCCGCCTTGCACGGACCGCACCACGTCGCCCAGAAATTCACCAGGGTGACGGTGCCCCGGACATCGTCGAAGCGCACTTCACGCCCGTCGGCGCCCTTCCACGTGAATCCGGGCGCGAGGTCTTCGCGGGCCGTGACACTCACGACCTCGGCGAGGTTTTCAGGCAGGTCGGCGGAGAGTTTTTCGCGCGCGCATCCGGCGAGGAGGATCGTCGTCAGGAGCGCCGCGACGATCGAGGCGGCGTGGAACCGGGGATTCATCTGTCGGCCGGAGAGGGGAACTGATCAGCGGGTGTCTGTTTCGGTGATGTTCGCCAGGAGCTGATCCTGTTTGATGTCCGCGATGGCCGTGCAGAGCGTCGAGTCGATGAGCCACATGGCCATCGTGCAGTCCACCAGTTTCCCGGTGCTCGTGTACATCCCGGACGCCTTCAACGCCCGGAGCACGGGTTCGGGGATGTACCGGTGAGTGCCGTGGAGGAGTCGCCGCGCGTCGTACTGGCTCATGAATACGATCTGGCCGTCCCGTTCGTAGATCAGGTTCGCCGTCGTCTCGTTGTCAGCCGTGGTCAGGTTCGCGCCGACCAGATTGAACTGCCTCATGGGGGCCATGCGAACGGGGAAGTGGAGCCGCTCCTCGAGATACTTCTGCACCACGAGGGGATTGTCCGACCGGATGTCGGGTTTGAGGCGTCCGTCGAGGACCTCGTCGAAGTGGTTCAGCGCCTCGTGCACGACGCTGCCGTCCGCCGGGCTGGCGTGTGAATGACCCGGTTTATTGTTCACGACGAAGAGGGCGATGAGCGCAATGGCGAGGGCCCCGCCGAAGGCGAGGGGTATCCGCCAGCCCGAAATGCCGAGCAATCCCGCAAGGCCTGTGGACGGACGCGATGTGGCCGCCGCCGGCCTGATCGAATCGAGGATGTTGCTCCGGACAGCGGGGGGTATCGCGACTCTTTTCATGTGGCGCCGAACGGACGCCCGCGCGCCGAGGCTGAGCGATTTCTCCGTCCTGCAGGGTCTGCACTTGGAGAGGTGCGCGTCGAGGGCGGATTTCAGTGACGGATCGAGTCTTCCGTCGATCGAGTCGTCGAGATATTCGAGGGCTTCGATACAGGTGATATCAATATCCATGCGGGGCTGTCATTGGGTTCGGTGAGGGGGGAGTATTCAGTCGCCGGGGCCGTCTACAAAACCGTGCCTGCGGGCATAATCGAGAAGCATGTCGCGGAGGATTTTCCGTCCCCGGTGAAGCCGGGACCGGACAGTTCCGATGGGACAATCCACAAACTCTGCGATCTCCTCGTAACTCAGGCCTTCAATGTCGCAGAGGATCACCACCGTCCGGAATTCCTCCGGCAACGTCTCGAGGGCCCGGGCTACATCGTCTTCGAGCAGCCCACCGAAGATCTTGTCCTGCAGATCGTTCGCGTCGGCCCAATCCGCCTTTATGGTATTGTAGAAGTTCTGTATATCGTTGTAATCAACGGTCTCGGGTTCTTTGGTCTCCTTGCGATATTTATTGATGAACGAATTCTTCAGTATTCGGAACAGCCATGCCCGTATGTTAGTTCCTTTTTCGTATTTATCCCAGAATCTGAAGGCTTTCAGGAAGGTTTCCTGTACCAGATCGGCGGCATCGTCGGGGCTCGAAGTCATCCTCAGGGCGTAATTATAGAGGATATCCATATGAGGGACGGCTTCCTGCTCAAATTCCTTGTTTTTCTGGAGGTCCATGAATCTCTGATCGCCCCGGATCGTCTAAAATTCGTCCATCGTACCCGATGGTGACCGGATCGGCCCGGTCAGGTGAAGGACAGTAACTGAGAGCAAATATTCAGAGGCCGGCGAGAGGTATGTTGTTGATCTATTATATGATACGAAACTGGGCCTTCAGGCGCAACGGCCGGACCCGATCATTTGAAAAGATACGCTCCCTCGAGCTTTTTAACGGAGTTTCCGTCGTGGATGAGGTAATTCCACCCCCCCCGGACGGCGGCGGCGCCGTATTCGCCCTTACGGTTGATGGCGTAGAATTTGACGTTGGGCTTGAAACGGCCCTGCTCATCCTGGAGTCTTTTCTCCCTCTGTCGCTCGTTGATGCGTTTGCATGCCAGGAGGCAGGCCTCTTCGGGCGACTTCCCCTGCCGCATCCACTCGACGACCATGACCGAGCTGCAGTTCAACAGGTTCGCCTCACCGCGTCCCGTTGAACCCGCCGAACCGACCTCGTTGTCGCAGTAGAGCCCCGCCCCGATGATCGGCGAGTCCCCCACCCGGCCCGGAATTTTATACGACAGGCCGCTCGTCGTTGTTGCGCACGACAGGTTGCCGTTCGCGTCGAGTGCGCTCATGTGGATCGTCCCGTAATGGCGCAGGTAATTTTGGTAGATTTCACCGATCCCGTCATCGTCGATCGAATGGGGGGGGAGCCAGTCGTCCGTCGTGCTCAGGTTTTCCTTCCACTTCAGCCACTCGGCCCGGGCCCTGTCCGTCAGGAGGTTCTCCTCCGGAAACCCGTGGGCCTTCGCGAACTTCAGCGCTCCCTCGCCGACGATGAGCACGTGGTCGGTGCGCTCCATGACCATGCGCGCGACCTTCGAGGGGTTCCTGATGTTCCGGATCGCGGCAACGGCGCCGCCCCGGTAGGAGGGTCCGTGCATGACCGCGGCGTCAAGTTCGACGACGCCCTCCTCGTTCGGGAGGCCGCCGTATCCCACCGATGTGTCGTTCGGATCATCCTCCACGATGTTCACACCGCTGATGATGGCGTCGAGGGCGTCCGACCCGCCGGAGATCATCTGCATCGTCTTCTCGGCCGCCGCCGCTCCGTTGGCGCTCGTGATCAGTATCGGCCGGCCGGCTCCGGACTGCGGGGCCGGAACCGCCGATCCCGCCCCGGCGGACCATGTCCCCGCGAGCACCGCCGTGCCCGTGAGTGCGGTCGTCCTGATGAAGTCCCTTCTCTTCATGGGTGGCATGTGGTTCCCTCCTTCAATGTCGGCGCAATGTAAAAAAAATCGCCCCGCCCCGCAACCGCGGGACGGGACGACCGCTTCCAAGAGGAGAGTTGAGCCACCCCCCTGTTTGGTCTGGATTCAATTCACTGGGCTTCGAAGATCGTAATGCCCCACATCGAGGGATCCTCCGGCGGATCGGTGTTCCAGTCGTTGAACGAGTGGGAGTCGTCCGTCCGGTAATGCAGCGTGTAGGTCCCCGGGCTGAGCATCATCTTCGTGTTCACCATCCTGTTTTTCTTTCCGCCGCCCGCATGGAACGTCATTGCGTAGGTCATCTCCCAGATGACCCGACCCGAAGCGTCCTCAATCCACCCGTAATCGTACATATCGTGGTTCTGCCCTTCGCCGAGGGCGTAGATCCGGACCTCGGTCGGTTTCCTGATCTCAAAGGATGTGAGCCTGTTCTGGGAATCCCCGACCCGGTTGATCTGTGCGATGATACCCGCCTGCCGGTCGTCGCCGCCGGCGACGAAGTTCTTCGGATCGAAATTTTTGTCCGCGCCATAAAGGGTGATTCCCCAGTGGTCGCCGTCCATCGGAGCGTCGGCGTTCCACTGCTCCCAGGAGTGAGAATCGTCACTCTGGTAAAACACGGTATAGGTACCGGCGGGAAGCGAGATGATTTCATCGGCGACGCGGTTCTTCTCGTCTCCCCCGGCCGGTTCGGTATGTTCCGGGTCCATCGTCCAGACTTTTTCCCTCGTCCGGGCGTTGATGATCCATCCGTAGTCTGCCATCTGCCTCCGGGAATACATGCGCTCCCCGAGGGCGTAGATGCGAAGGGAGGAGGGTGCCTTGAGCGTGAACGTGGCGGACTCCATGTCGTTGTTCCCGATCCCGACCAGGCTGACCAGCGACGGTTCCTTTTCGTCCCCCGGCGTGAGGGAGATCTTGCCGGCGTCTTCGGGGTTCTTGAGGTAGATCGTGACACCGTAGTTCAGCGGGTCGTAGGGCGGGGCCGCATTCCAGTCCGGGGGGGAGTGCGAGTCGTCGGTCATGTAGGTCAGGATGTAATCCCCCGCCTCGAGCCGGATGTCGTCGTCAAACTTGATGTTCTTCTTCGCCCCGCCCGCGTGCGAACTGTTGGTCCGGTCGAGCGTGCAGACCCGCTTGCGGGTCGACCTGTTGATGATCCAGCCGCCGTCCGCCACGTGACCCGGCGAGACCTGCTCCCCGAGACAGTAGACGCCGATCGTGACCGGACTTTTCACATGCAGGCCCGTTCGGATCTTCTCCTTCTCCCCCACGCCGACCGACGCGAAGATGATGTTCTTTCTCTTCATGGGAGGAGTGAACGTCGTCGGGTGCGCGTTGTCGTCAACCGTCAGATCGATCCCCCAGCTGCGCGTCTTTTCCTTCCATTCCTCCTCCGAGTCATCGCCGAACCACTCCTCGAACCAGTCGAACACGCCTTTTTTCTTTCCGTCCACGGATACGTTGTCGTTCCGCCGGTCGATGTTGACATAGAAGTTCGAGAACCACGTGGAACCGCCGAACGCGTAGGCGACGTAATACACCTCGTAGCTTCCCGCGGGCAGATTGATCGACCCGTCGAACTCGCGCCCCGCTTTCACCCTGTCCGTGTTGCGCAGGTCCATGACCCACACGGGTTCGCGCGTGGTCGCGTCGATGATCCAGCCGTAGGCGAACATCCCCAGTTCCGTCATCTTCTTGTTGGCTATCCCGTCGCCGAGGGCCTTGATTTTCACGGTGGCGGCGGTACCGAGAGTAAAGCCGGCCGATTTCAACTCCTCCGATTCAAAATCCCTGAGGGAAGCGATGGTGCGTTCCCCCGCCCGGGCATTCCCGTGTAACCCGCAGGTGACGAGCGTGAGCAGAACGAAGGCGGGTAAGACCCTGAATATTAGCCTGGTCATGGTGATAAAAACCCTAAAAATGAATACCTGAAGGGTGGACCCTTCCTCCTGGCTGTTACGGGAAACGAGGTCCCTTTGTTGCGCCCGGGAAGGGGATTTTTGGGTCATAGGGTAAAAAATAACCGTATTCGGGGCGCCACGGCGGTGAATGTCCCCAATCCGACCTTTTTGCATCTCCATCGGGAAAATATTAAGTTTGACCGACCTCCATGCACCCCCCTTCCAAAATTCTCATCATCCGCTTCAGTTCGATCGGGGATATCGTCCTGACGAACCCGGTCGTCCGTTTCCTGCGGAAACAATTCCCGGGCGCCAGGATCGATTTCGTGACGAAGAAAGAACACGCGGAACTCGTACGCTGGAATCCGGACCTGTCGAACGTGATTCTCTTCGACCCGGCATCGGAGGGGGCCCTGGGCGGGCTGCGGAAGAAAATTCGCGAGACAGGATACGACCTGATCGTGGATCTCCACAACAGTCTGCGGAGCAGAGTGCTGAGGACTTTCTCGGGGGCCCGCAGGGTCCGGGTGGTAAAAAAACAGGTCCTCCTCCGGTTTCTCCTCGTGGCGTTCGGAAAAAACCTCTACAAGAACCCGCGGTCGGTCACCGACAGATATTGCGACACCGTCAGGCGGTTCGGTGACCCGGACCCCGTCGTGGAGTTCCCCCTCCCCGACGATATCATCGGGACGGCGACCGGCAGGTTGATCGCGGGAAAATTCAAGGCTGACGACCGTCTGGTGGGCTTCGCTCCGTCGGCAATGCATTTCACCAAAAGATGGCCCATGGACCGCTTCGTGAAACTCGGGATAGCGCTCGCCACATCTGACCGGGTGAAAATCGTCATCCTGGGGAGCGCGGCGGATGCGGAATACTGCGCGGACATCGCCCAGCTCATCAATTCCGGCGCCGGGGCCCACTGTGCCGAACATCTCGCGGGGAAACTCTCCATCAGTGAAAGCGCGGTCATCGCGGGGCTCTGTCCGGTTTTCGTCACGAACGACACCGGGTTGATGCACCTCGCCGCTGCGCGCGGCGCGAGGGTCGTCGCGATCTTCGGATCGACGGTGCGGGAATTCGGGTTCGCCCCCCGGGGGGAGGGCCACGTGGTCATGGAGAGCCGGGGGCTGGAGTGCAGGCCCTGTTCCCACATCGGGCGGGACCGGTGTCCGAAAGGACATTTCAGGTGCATGAACGACATCACGGTGGACTCAGTCCGGACCGAGGCGTCGCGGATCCTCGCCGCTTCGCACCCGCATCACGGGGACCGGTAGGTTGTCTTCATCCCGCGGAGGAATTTCATGAGCAGGGACAGCGGTGGTACGATCGTTTCAATCCAGATCTGCCCCGGGCACCGCAGGCCCATGAGGGCTGTCGGCGCGGCGGAACTCGTCGGGAGCCTCGGCCTGAAAAATGACATACACGCCCTTCCCGACAGCAGCCGCCAGGTCCTTCTCCTCGAGAAGGAGACCCTCGACGCGATGGGTCTGGAACCCGGGATCGTAAAGGAGAACATCACCACCGCAGGCATCCGCCTGACAGGGCTCCCGCACCGGACGCGGCTCCGTCTGGGCGCGCAGGCGGTCATCGAGATCACCAAACCCTGTTCCCCCTGTTCCAGGATGGAAGAGATCCGGCCGGGCCTGTTGAAGGAGATCGCGGGCAGGCGCGGGATGCTCGCCCGCGTGATCACGGGGGGTGAAATCAGGAAGGGTGATTCCATCAGCGTACTCGGGGAGTGAAACGATTTTGATCTGGAGGTTTCTCTATAATACCATCATCATCCGGGTCGCATGGATCGGCTTCCAGCTGATCGCGCTGGTGGACGCCAAGACGAGGCGGGGGATCCGGGGCCGCAGGGACCTCTTCGCGAATCTGGCGTCAGCGGCGGCGGGCTGGAAAAAAGGCGCCCCCAGGATATGGATCCACGCCTCGTCGATGGGGGAATTCGAACAGGCGAAACCGATCATCTCCGCACTGAAGACGGACATTCCCGGCCTCGTGGTGGTGGTGAGTTTCTTCTCACCCTCCGGGTACGAAAATTCGCTTTCCTACCGCGAGGCGGACCTCGTGACATACATCCCCTTCGATTCGGCGCGGAATGCGGCGGAGTTCGTGAAGCTCGTCAACCCAACCGCCGCGGTCGTCATGCGCTACGACCTGTGGCCGAACCACATCTGGAGGCTGCATGACCGGAAAATACCGGTGCTCCTGGTGAACGCGACGCTGCGAAAGAACTCGATCAGGAATTTTCCCCTCTTCAGGACGTTCCACCGCCTGCTGTACGGTTCATTGCGCGCGATCCTCACGGTCTCTGACAGCGACCGGGACCTCTTCCTCTCCTATGGTCCCTCCGTGGCACGGGTGGAAACGGCCGGCGACACCAGGTATGACCAGGTGGTCCGCCGTTGCAACGAATCCAGGCAGAGGAGGTATTTTCCGGAGGAGGCCCTGGAGGGGAAGAAGGTGCTCGTCGTGGGGAGCAGCTGGGAGGAGGACGAACGGCTGCTGGTCCCGGTCCTCAGGGACCTCGTCGCCGCGGATACCGGCCTCCTGACGATCCTCGTCCCTCATGAACCCACGGTGGCCCACCTCACCGCGCTGGAAGAACGGCTGAATGGCGGCATATCCAGCCTGCGGTTTTCAGAGATCGTCTCGTATGCGGGAGAAAATGTCGTGATCGTCGACAGCATCGGGGTGCTGGTCTCCCTGTACCAGTACGCGGACCTGGTCTACGTGGGGGGAGGTTTCGGCGACGGGATCCACAACGTCCTCGAACCGGCCGTCTACGGGGTGCCGGTCGTTTTCGGACCGAACCATGAAAACTCCCAGGAGGCGGTGGAACTCCTTGCACGGGGCGCGGTCAGGAAAATTTCCGACGGGGAGGAGCTGCGGGCCGCGCTCACGGAACTCCTCGGCGACGACGGCCTCCGGCAGCGGATGGGGAGGACCGCGGGAGGCTTTATCGAGGAACGGCGGGGGGCCACCGCGAAGATCCTTTCGTATCTACACAAACTTTTGTAGATTTTTCATATGAAGATTGCCTACTTCGACACCTTCGCCGGCGTGAGCGGCGACATGACGCTTGGCGCGTTCATCAGCGCGGGAGTCCCTTTCGAGGCGCTCCGGGACAGCATCGCCGGGCTCGGGCTGCGGGGGGTCGAACTGGAGGCCTCCCACATCGTGCGCAGCGGGATCACCGCGGTGAAACTCGACGTGGTCATCAGCGCCCCCGACCGGAAACACCGGCACCTCACCGACATCCTGCACCTGATCGAATCGAGCGGCCTGAGCGCGCGCGTGAGGGAGGACGCCGTGAAAATTTTCACCGAGGTCGGCAGGGCGGAGGCGAAGGTCCACAATACCACCATCGACAAGGTGCATTTCCATGAAGTCGGGGCGCTGGATTCGATCGTGGACATCGTGGGGACCGCGATCTGCAGAGACCTCGCGGGGGTGGAACGCGTCTATTCCTCACCCGTCCGGCTCGGGAGCGGGGGTTTTGTGGAAACCGACCACGGGCGTCTCCCGCTGCCCGGGCCGGCCGCGACCGAGATTCTCCGCGGCTACCCGACCGTGCTGACCGACATCCCCTTCGAGCTGACGACTCCCACCGGCGCCGCGATCATCCGGGCCCTCTCGTCCGGCACACTCAGCGAAGAAGAGCTGACGGTGTCGGAGATCGGTTACGGCGCGGGAACGAGGGAGCTCGACCAGGTCCCGAATCTCCTGAGGCTGCTCATCGGCGAGATGAAGGCCGGTCAGGGTGGCGAGATGGTGCTGATCGAAACGGCCATTGACGACATGAACCCGGAGGTATATCCCTTCGTCATCGGTCAGCTCCTGGAAGGTGGTGCGGCGGACGCGTACCTCGTTCCGGTGATCATGAAGAAGGGAAGGCCCGGTATCGTGCTGACGGTCCTCGCCGACAGGTCGCTTGCGGATCCGCTCTGCGCGATCATCTTTTCACACACCACGACGATCGGAGTGAGAATGCACGGCGTCTGCAGGACCACGCTCCCCCGCAGCCGGAAGACACTCCGCACGTCTTTCGGCGAGGTCACTGTAAAATCGGTGATCGCCGGTGGTTCCGAACGGTTGATCCCCGAATTCGAGGAGTGCAAAAGAATCGCCGAACGGGAAAAACTCTCCATCCTCGATGTCTATCGCAGAATCGCCGGGGAGACTGGCGGCGGGGGAGGGCACGGATAGAAGCCACAAACCCTTATTTTCCAGCACTTTCTGTTACCGGGCAGGATGGGGAAATAAATGTTTTCGGGGTGATTCAAAAACTTGACTTCTATTGTAAAACTTCATATATTTGTGGCCCATTCTGATTGTAATTCCGGGGAGACCTTCCCTGGGATTTTTTTTCAGGTGTTCTTTGAAAATAGTGTGCAAAGCTCTATTAGTCAGCTTTTGAAGAACCCAACCATTCCCGATTTCCGGTTTCTCACCGGAATGAAAGAGTGATTTAAAGATCATTCTCGAAGTTGTTTTTTATGAATTTACAACGGAGAGTTTGATCCTGGCTCAGGACGAACGCTGGCGGCGTGCCTAACACATGCAAGTCAGGGAGAAAAAGGTAGCAATATCTTGAGTAAACCGGCGAACGGGTGAGTATAACGTAGACAACCTTCCTCGTGAACGGGGATAACTCCGGGAAACCGGAGCTAATACCCGATGACATCCGAGAGGAGCATTTCTTTCGGATCAAAGGCCCCAAAAGGGCGTCACGAGATGGGTCTGCGCCCCATTAGATAGTTGGCGGGGTAAAAGCCCACCAAGTCTACGATGGGTAGCTGGTCTGAGAGGACGACCAGCCACACTGGAACTGAGACACGGTCCAGACTTCTACGGAAGGCAGCAGTGAGGAATATTGCTCAATGGGCGAAAGCCTGAAGCAGCGACGCCGCGTGAAGGATGAAATCCGTTAGGATGTAAACTTCTTTTATAGGGGAAGAACGACCCGGTTACCGGGTGTGACTGTACCTTATGAATAAGCACCGGCCAACTACGTGCCAGCAGCCGCGGTAATACGTAGGGTGCGAGCGTTGTCCGGAATTACTGGGTGTAAAGGGTCCGTAGGCGGGCCGGCAAGTCGGTGGTGAAAGTTCGCGGCTCAACCGCGAAATTGCCATCGATACTGCCGGTCTTGAATCCGAGAGAGGATGATGGAATTCATGGTGTAGCAGTGAAATGCGTAGAGATCATGAAGAACACCAGTAGCGAAGGCGGTCATCTGGCTCGGTATTGACGCTCAGGGACGAAAGCGTGGGTAGCAAACAGGATTAGATACCCTGGTAGTCCACGCCTTAAACGATGGATATTCGGTGTCGGTCCCGCTCAGCACTTCAACGGAGTGTTGAGCGGGATCGGTGCCTGAGCTAACGCGTTAAATATCCCACCTGGGGAGTACGATCGCAAGGTTGAAACTCAAAGGAATTGACGGGGGCCCGCACAAGCAGTGGAGCATGTGGTTCAATTCGATGCAACGCGAAGAACCTTACCTGGGTTTGAAAAGCTCTGTAAACCGATGAAAGTCGGCTAGCGTAGCAATACGCGCGGAGTACAGGTGCTGCATGGCTGTCGTCAGCTCGTGCCGTGAGGTGTTAGGTTAAGTCCTGCAACGAGCGCAACCCCTACACTTAGTTGCCATCAGGTAATGCTGGGCACTCTAAGTGGACTGCCTACGCAAGTAGTGAGGAAGGTGGGGATGACGTCAAGTCCTCATGGCCCTTACACCCAGGGCCACACACGTGCTACAATGGTTGGTACAAAGGGCTGCGAAGCCGCAAGGTGAAGCCAATCCCAAAAAACCAACCTCAGTTCGGATTGGGGTCTGCAACTCGACCCCATGAAGCTGGAATTGCTAGTAATCGCGTATCAGCACGACGCGGTGAATACGTTCCCGGGCCTTGTACACACCGCCCGTCAAGCCATGGAAACTAGGGGTACCCGAAAGCGCTGCGCCAACCGCAAGGAGGCAGGCGTCTAAGGTAAAACTAGCGACTGGGGCTAAGTCGTAACAAGGTAGCCGTACCGGAAGGTGCGGCTGGATCACCTCCTTTCTAAGGAGCTGGGGGAGCGCTTCGAGGAAACGGTTCGACAAGACTGGCTAGTGGAATTGCACACTATTTTCAAGGAACACTTGTGTGTTCTTTAACAGATCAGAAAACATCATCAACACCGGGCCTGTAGCTCAGGTGGTAAGAGCGCACGCCTGATAAGCGTGAGGTCAGTGGTTCGAGTCCACTCAGGCCCACCGAAAGCGTGCGGCAGAGATGGATCGGCTCTTATCGTCCGGCTACGGGGCTGTAGCTCAGCTGGGAGAGCACCTGGTTTGCAACCAGGGGGTCGAGGGTTCGAATCCCTTCAGCTCCACGAAAGTTGTACAGGCGGCCTCACAACCGTCTTCAGGTTCTTTGACAATTTATTCGAGTCTGTCTGTCAGTAGACGCTAGTAGTTGTCCATGCTCGCCGGCCGTAATGGCGGACGAGCCGCTGGCCGAACAAACGCGCCGAACGCGGACTACTAAAACCTAATAAATGTTCTTTCTGAAATATGTAGATGCATCTTGAATCACCCGTTCCTTCGCGGGAACGGGCGACATCTATATGTGTGTACGAATAAGATCTTTGGTTAAGCTACAAAGGGCATACGGTGGATGCCTTGGCACCAGAAGGCGATGAAGGACGTGGTAACCTGCGATAAGCGTCGGATAGGTGGAAACAACCCTCAACCCGACGATCTCCGAATGGGGCAACCCCATCAGGGTCATGCCTGATGACTCCCCGCTGAATACATAGGCGGGGCAGAGCTAACGGGGGGAAGTGAAATATCTCAGTACCCCCAGGAAGAAAAAGTAATAACGATTCCGTCAGTAGTGACGAGCGAACGCGGAACAGCCTAAACCTTCCGATACATTAAAGGATGCAACCGTTGTATCGGGGGTGTTGTGGGGCGCATGCTGTCCGAATTGCAGATAGGACGGGGAGTAAAAAATCATTGTGTTAGCTGAATCGCTTGGAACAGCGAATCACAGAAGGTGAAAATCCTGTAAGCGAAAACACATTGACTCCCTGGCGTGCGATCCCGAGTACCACGGAATAAGTGGAACTCTGTGGGAATCCGGAGGAACCATCCTCTAAGGCTAAATACTCTCTGGTGACCGATAGTG
>QJVY01000081.1 GCA_003235555.1 Ignavibacteria bacterium
CAGAAGGACCAGAAGGATCAGAAGGACCAGAAGGACCAGAAGGACCAGAAGGACCAGAAGGACCAGAAGGACCAGAAGGACCAGAAGGACCAGAAGGATCAGAAGGATCAGAAGGACCAGAAGGATCAGAAGGATCAGCAAAAAAAGGAGCAGCAGGCACCGAAGGACCAGATATCCAAAGCCGATGCCGAGAGGATCCTCGAGGCGTTGAAGAAACAGGAACAGGATGTCAAGAAAAAACTCCAGAAGCAGGTGCCGGTCCGGGTCAAGACCGACAGGGACTGGTAAAGTCGACAAATGATGATTCAGCCACGATATCGCCTTCGCCCTCACCCCGGTCGATTTACCGTGATCCTGATCCTGCTCGCGGTCTCGATCTGCCTTGCTGCGTCCCCTTCCCTCCCGGCGCAGGACGTCACCTTCCGGACCACGGTGGACCGTACCGTCGTTTCCGCGGGAGAACGAATTGTCGTGGGGTTCGTCCTCTCGGGCAGCCAGTCGGGGAAGAACCTCCAGCCGCCGGATTTCAGGGATTTCTCGGTCCTCTCCGGGCCGAACACCTCGACGAGCATCCAGATGATCAACGGCTCGGTGACGAGTTCCGTCACCTACGGGTACATCCTCCAGCCGCAGCGCGAGGGATCGCTGACCATCGGACCGGCTTCGATCGAATACGGGGGGAAGAGGTACACGACGGCCCCCGTGACGGTGACCGTTTCCCGACAGGCCCCCGGTTCACAGACCGGGTCGGGGGGGCAACAGGGCGGACGGGCGGCGGGGAGCGACGTCGGCGACCAGATCGCGGACAACCTCCTCCTGAGGGTCGAACTCGACCGGCGGACCGTGTACCAGGGGGAACAGCTCACCGCCACCTACAAGATCTACACCAGGGTGAACGTCGTCAATTACAACCTCGCGAAGGTTCCCGCCTTCACCGGCTTCTGGTCGGAGGACATCGATGTTCCCCGTGAGGTCCAGCTCACGACGGAGACACTCGACGGGAAGCAGTACCGCGTCGGCATCCTGAAGAAAGTGGCCCTCTTCCCGCAACGGAGCGGGACGCTCGAAATCGGCCCGATGAACGTCGAGTGCGTGGTGCAGGTGCAGTCGAAGAGAAGGTCGAACGACATCTTCGACCAGTTCTTCAACGACCCGTTCTTCGGGAACGTCAGAAACGTCAACCACACGGTGACGACGAGGGTGGAGAAGGTCTCGGTAAAACCGCTTCCGTCCGCCGGGGTGCCCGAGGGATTCGGCGGGGCGGTCGGGAAGTTCACGCTCGAGAACGGGGTGGACAGGCAGAACGTCAGCGAGAACGAGGCCGTCACCTACCGCGTGAAGATCGCGGGGACCGGGAACATTGAACTCCTGGAGGCCCCCGAACTGAGTGTTTCGTCGGACATCGACCGGTACGATCCCAAAGTGTCGGACAACATCGACAAGCAGCGGGGAAGGATCTCGGGATCGAGAACGTTCGAATACCTGCTGATCCCGCGTCACCCGGGCGCGCAGCGGATCCCTCCCGTCGTCTTTTCCTATTTCGACCCGGAAAAAAAGTCCTATGTCACACTCACCGGGAAGGAAGTGCCGCTCTCGGTCTCCAGAGGAACCGGCGGCGGGGGGGAGGTCGCCGCGGGCGCGGGTATCAGCCGGGAAGACGTGAGGTTGCTGGGGGAGGACATCCGGTTCATCAAGAGCGATGAGCTCTCGCTGGCCAGGAAAGGGAGCCGGTTCGCGGGCTCTCCCCTGTTTTTCGTTTCCGCGGCTGGCCCGGTGGTCTGTTTCGCCCTCTTCCTGCTGATCATCCGGCGGAGGGAAAAGATCCTGGGGGACGTCGCGGGGCTGAGGTCGAGAAAGGCGAGAAACGTCGCGAAGAAACGGCTCGCCCGGGCGAAACAGCTGTTGAGCGGCGGGAACGGAGAGGAGTTTTATACCGAAGTGTCGAAGGCGCTGTGGGGCTACTGCGCGGACAAACTCGGCATGCCCCCATCGGAGCTCTCCCTCGAGAGTATCCGTGACGGCCTCGCAGCCCGGGACGCCGGCCAGGAGGTCCTCGCCGAGGTCGGTGACATCCTCGCCCACTGCGATTACGCGCGTTTCGCCCCCGCGTCGGACCACCGGGGGATGGAGGAGATCTTCGAGAGGTCGGAGAAAGTGATACTTCGGCTTGAGGGAGGGCTCCGATGAGGAACCGCTTCATGGCTTGTCTCCTCCTCGCCGCCCTGCCGGGCGGGGTCCTCATGTGCCAGGAAGCCGGGATCAGATTCACTGCCGCCAACGAACTCTACCGGGCGGGTAAATACGCAGAGGCCGTCCACGCGTACCGGGAGATCGTCACCAACGGTTACGAGAGTCCGGCGCTCTACTACAACCTTGGGAACGCCTGCTACAAAACGGGCGACTACCCGGCCGCCATCCTCAACTACGAGCGGGCGAAGCGACTTTCCCCGGCCGACGAGGACATTCTCCACAACCTCCGTCTCGCCAACCTCCGGATCATCGACAGGATCGAACCTGTGCCCCGCCTCTTTTTCCTGGAGTGGTGGGAAGATTTCATCGGAAGTGAATCGGCGTCGGGCTGGGCGAACATCGCCATCGCCTCCCTCTGGGCCGCCGCGTTCCTGCTCGCCGGGTACAGGATCAGCCGCGGTCCGCTGGCCCAGAGGGTCTTCCTCCACACGGGAGCCGTGGCCGTCGTTCTCAGTCTCTTCGCGTTCACGGCGGGCGGAATACGGGGAGAAAGGGAGGACTCAGGGGGGTCCGCCATCCTGTTCACCCCCTCGGTTTCCGTCAAGAGCGCTCCCGACTCCCAGAGCACCGATATTTTCGTCATCCATGAGGGGGTAAAGGTCGAATTGCTCGATTCCGTCGGTGAATGGAGGAAAATCCGCCTTGCGGACGGGAAAATCGGCTGGCTGGAGTCGGACGATTTAAAGGTAATATAGGAACTCCCCGGCCCGGCTCCGTTGCAATTCTCACCCCCGTTTTCTACATTACCGGAGTATCATTTTATCCCACAACCAAAAACGCCCATACCACCTTTCCTGACCGCGTTTTAGTCGACCGTTCCCGAACATCGCCGGGTATCACCTCAAGGTCTGGCTGACCTCCAACGCCCAAAAGCGTTCATTCCTTTGACTTTAGGGGGTCATTTTCGTAGATTCTTTTTCATTTTACTAAAAAACCATCGGCCGTGGTCCTTCTTGTCACGGGCGGTTGCGGGTTCATCGGAAGTAATTTTATCCGATTCCACCTCCAATCGCACCCTGAGCAAAAAATCGTCAATCTGGACAAACTCACCTATGCGGGGAACCCGGGGAACCTCGCCGGACTGGAGGACCATCCCTCATATACCTTCGTCCGGGGTGATATCTGCGACCGGAAGGCAGTCGGGTCGGTGGTGCAGGATCATGGGATCGGTGCGATTGCCAATTTCGCGGCCGAGACGCATGTGGACAGGAGCATTTCCGGTCCGGCGGTCTTCATGGAGACCAACGTCGGCGGGACGAACGTCCTCCTGGACGTCGCGAAGGAGCACGCGATCACGCGATTCGTTCAGGTATCGACCGACGAAGTTTACGGTTCCCTGGGCCCGGACGGAAAATTCACCGAAGAGACCCCCCTTCATCCGAACAGCCCCTACGCGGCCTCGAAGGCAGCCGGCGACCTCCTCGCGCGGGCGTACCACCACACCTACGGACTGCCGGTGATGATCACCCGATGTTCGAATAATTACGGTCCCTACCAGTTCCCGGAGAAGCTCATCCCGCTGATGATCGCCAACGCGCTGGGGGGGAGAAAACTCCCGGTGTACGGGGACGGCCAGAACGTGCGCGACTGGCTCCACGTGCGCGACCACTGCCACGCGGTCGACCTGGTGCTCCGGAAGGGACGGCCGGGCGAGGTGTACAATATCGGCGGAGAAAACGAATGGAAGAACCTGGACCTGGTGAAACTCCTCCTGTCCCGGCTGAACAAGCCTGAGTCCCTCATAGAATTCGTCAGGGACCGCCCCGGGCACGACCGGCGATACGCCATCGACGCATCGAAAATCGGCCGGGAGATGGGATGGAAACCCTCGGTGTCGTTCGAACAGGGGCTGACCGAAACCGTCGCCTGGTACCTGGAGAATGAAGAGTGGCGTCGGACAATAGAGAGCGGCGAATACAGGGACTATTACAGGAAGATGTATGATGAACGATAGGAAGATCACCCCCCGCGGGGTCCCGGGGGATCGGGGACCGATGCCGGCCCTCCTCCTCGCCGTTTTCACGTTTGTCCTCGCCGCGTGGGCTCCCGCACAGAAGAACCCGTCGGCCGAGTCCTCAATCCTGAAAAAAATCCAGGCCCCCCCGGCCATCGATGCGGGAATCCCGCTGAGCGCCACCGTCGACCCGGAAAAATATTTTCTCGGCCCGTCGGACCTCCTGTCGGTGAACCTGTGGACCAGTCCCGCGATCCAGCACCATCTCGAGGTCACGCTCGAGGGGACGGTGATCATTCCCACCGTTGGGGAGGTCTACGTCTCCGAAACGCTCCTGTCAGAGGCGAAGAAAAAAATTCTGGACGCCGTCAGGAACCACTACCACGGGATCGACGCATCGGTGACACTGCTCAAGCCGCGGCGAATCGTCGTGTCGGTCAGGGGCCACGTCCTGCACGAGGGTCAGTATTCGCTGTACGCCACGGACCGTGCGGACATGGCGATCCATGAGGCGAACACGGCGTTGTCCCCGGAGGAAAATGACGCATCCGGGAATTTCATCCGTGAAATGTCCGAGCGGCGGATCATCGTCCGTCATCGCGACGGGACGCAGACGAGGGTCGACCTGGTAAAATTCCGTGCCACGAAGGAGGACGATCTCGATCCGTACCTCCGCGAGGGCGACGTCCTCGTGGTCCCCCGGATGGACGAAGCCAGGGGGGTGTTCGGGGTCTACGGCGAGGTGAACATGCCGGGGAGGTACGAGGCGGTTGGCGGCGACAGGATCACCGATGCCCTCAGGATCGCCCAGGGCATGACGGCGATGTCCCGGCCGGACAGTGCCGAATTTTCAAGACTCTCGACGGACGGACGTTCGATGTCGGTCCGCTACCTCGATTTCTCGACGTTGGAGCCCGGATCGGAATCCGACGTCCTGATCCAGCCCGGAGACAGGCTCGTGGTCCGTTCGCTCGAGGATGTGCGGGCGGATTTCCGCGTGCGCGTGGAGGGTGAGGTCCTCTACCCGGGGACCTACCCGATCACCAAAGACCGGTCGAAAATCTCCGAAGTGATCCGCCAGGCGGGCGGTTTCACGGAATTCGCGGCGCTCGGATCTGCGGAGCTCAACCGGAGTTCGGTCCAGCCCCGTGAGGTGGAGCTGGACAGGTTGATGAGTCTCCGCGGGGGCGTATCGGACGAGGACAGCCTGGACTACGTCCGCGAGACCGATCTCAGGCTCAGG
>QJVY01000013.1 GCA_003235555.1 Ignavibacteria bacterium
CTCCCCCTCGTTCCGCTCTCGAAGGAACACCGCAAGGAACTGGCACGAACACTCAGGGCCCTGAAACTGACATGATCCTCCGGGAAATCATCGACCGGCTCTACGAACTGCCGCCGGAGAAGATCGACCGCGACGACGCGCTGAAGGTCGTCGCCGAACTCAAGGGACACCTCAATTCTGGGGACGCCAGGGCGGCCTCGCCCGCCGACGGCGGCTGGACCGTCCACCCCTGGGTCAAGAAGGGGATCATCCTCGCCTTCCGCGTCGGCCGTTTGCACGAACTCGCGCCCGACGAGACCTTCAGGTTTTTCGACAAGGACACGATGGACGCGCGTCCGATGTCCCTTGACGACGCCGTCCGGGTGGTCCCCGGCGGCACCGCCGTCAGGAACGGGTCGTACATCGCGCCCGGCGTGGTCATCATGCCCCCGTCCTACGTGAACATCGGGGCGTGGGTGGGGGAGGGGACGATGATCGATTCACACGTCCTGGTCGGTTCGTGCGCCCAGGTCGGCGCGCGCGTACACCTGAGCGCGGGATCGCAGATCGGCGGGGTGCTGGAACCGGTGAACTCCTCGCCCGTTATAATAGAGGACGATGTCTTCGTCGGCGGCAACTGCGGCATCTACGAGGGGACGATGGTGCGGAAGCGGGCCGTGCTCGGCTCCGGGGTGATCCTGACGGGATCGACCCCGGTCTACGACATTCCGCTGAAGAAAATACACCGCCGCGGGACAGCCACGCCCCTGACCATACCCGAGGGCGCGGTCGTCCTGGCCGGGTCGAGGAAGACCGGTGACGACTGGGCCGCCGAACACCGTTTGTCGGTGTACACACCCGTCATCATGAAGTACCGGGACGAACGGACCGACGCCGCCACCGTACTGGAATCATGCCTGCGCTGAGGACCGAACCGAGGCGCGTCCTGATCACGGGAAGCAACGGGCTCCTCGGACAGAAGGTCGTCGAACTCCTCTCCCAGTCGAGGTCGTACTCGCTGCAGCTCGTCTCCAGCCAGGAGGATTCGGTGTTCGGCCCGGACACCGCTCCCTACGCCATGATCGACATCAGCGACCGCAAACAGGTCTCGCGCGTCGTTGAAAACTTCCAGCCGGACACGATCGTGAACACCGCGGCGATCACCAACGTCGACGCGTGCGAGACCAACCGCGAACGGGCCTGGAAGGTGAACGTCCTCGGTGTGGAAAACCTCGTCCACGCGGGAAAACTCGCCGGCTCACACATCGTCCAGCTCTCCACCGACTATGTCTTCGACGGGAAGGCGGGCCCCTACTCGGAAGAGGACCGCCCCAACCCGCTTTCGTACTACGGCCGGACGAAGCTCGCATCGGAGAACCTCCTGCGCACGTCGGATATCAGCCACACGATCGTCCGCACGATGGTCCTCTACGGCTCCGCCCGGAAGGTGAAACCGAACTTTGCGCTGTGGCTGGTGGGCGAGCTGAAGGAGAACCGGCCGGTCAGGATCGTCTCCGACCAGATCGGGAGCCCCACCCTCGTCGACGACCTCGCCTTCGGCGTCGCGAAGGTCGTCGAACTGAAAAAAGCCGGTGTCTACCACGTCTCCGGACCCGACATCGTCAGCCGCCTGGCGTTCGCGAAGGAGCTGGCGAAGATCTTCCGGTACGACGCGGAGCTGATCACGCCGCAGCTGACCGCCGAACTCAGGCAACCCGCCCCCAGACCCCTGAAATCCGGATTTATTATATTGAAGGCGCAGGTGGAGCTGAACCTCGCGATGTCGGGGATCGAAGCGGGACTGCTGATCCTTCGCAATCAGCTCTCGACCACGCGCCACCCCGTGGAAATTTCACGTCAATAGACCGCACACATGCTCGAACTGAAATTCATCAGGGAACACCCCGACCTCGTCCGCGACGGGATACGGAAAAAGGGGGAAACGGACCGCGTCGACGAAATCCTGAAGCTCGACGTCCGCCGGAGGGAGATCCTCGGGAACGCCGAGGCGCTCAAGAACACGCGCAACAGGGTTTCGGAGGAGATCGGCCGCCTGAAAAAAAACAAACAGGACGCCGCCGGCCCCATCTCCGAGATGGAAAAAGTGAAACAGTCGATCAAGGCGCTCGACGAGGAATTCGCCGGCGTCGAGTCGGAGCTGAACAGCCTCCTGCTGAACGTCCCGAATCTCCCCCATCCCTCCGTTCCCGAGGGAAAGACCCCCGCCGAGAACCAGGAAATCGCCTCGTGGGGGGACGAACCCGAAATCGATTTCGAACCCAAACCCCACTGGGACCTGGTCTCAAAACTCGACATCATCGATTTCGAGCGGGGGGTAAAGATCACCGGCGCGGGATTTCCGCTCTACAAAGCCGGTGGGGCCAGGCTCCAGCGCGCGCTGATCAATTTTTTCCTGGACGAAGCGTCGGCCCGGGGCTACACCGAGATCCAGCCCCCTCTGATGGTCAACGCGGCGAGCGCGACGGGCACCGGCCAGCTCCCCGACAAGGAAGACCTGATGTACACCGTCCCGAAGGACGAACTCTTCATGATCCCGACGGCGGAGGTCCCGGTGACGAACATCCACCGCGACGAAGTCCTCGTTGAAGACGACCTGCCGTTGAAATACTGCGCCTACACACCCTGCTTCCGCCGGGAGGCGGGTTCGTACGGAAAGGACGTCCGCGGGTTGAACCGCCTTCACCAGTTCGACAAGGTGGAGCTGGTGAAAATCGCGCACCCGGGAGTGTCGTACAACGAGCTCGATTCCCTCCGCGGCGACGCTGAAGAACTCCTGAAGAAACTCGGCCTCCGGTACCGGGTCCTCCTGATGTGCACCGGAGACATGGGCTTCACGCAGACGAAGAAATACGACCTGGAGGTCTGGTCCCCGGGGCAGAAGCGTTGGCTGGAGGTGTCGTCGGTGAGCAACTTCGAGGCGTTCCAGGCGAGGAGGATGAACATCAGGTTCAAAAGCCGCGGCGGCGGGAAGCCGGAATTCGTGCACACCCTCAACGGCTCGGCGCTCGCCCTCCCCAGGATCATGTCCGCCCTCATCGAGCAGTACCAGACCCCCGAGGGGAAGGTCGTCATCCCGAAAATCCTTCACAGATACACCGGGTTCAAGGTGATCGGTTGAGCGCGGCGATCCGACCCCCGGTACGTCCGCAGTGAAAAAAGGCGCCCCGTTGCGGGGCGCCTTTTCTTTTCCTCCCAATTCCGCTGATGATGTCAGCGCATGAGAATGAACTTCCGTGTATCGCTGAAGGTCCCGGAATGGATCGTGTAGTAGTAGACCCCGCTCGGCATCCCCGACCCGTTCCATTCCACGGCATGTGAACCGGCCACCGTAAACCCGTCGACAAGCACACCGACCATCTCCCCGAGCAGGTTGAAGACTGCCAGTTTGACGTTGCCCTCCTGCGGGATGCTGAAATAAATCCGCGTCACCGGATTGAAGGGGTTGGGAAAGTTCTGGCCCAGCGAATATCCGGCCGCGAGCTCACCACTCAACCCGTCGGGAGGGGGCGGGGGCATTTCACCGGCGAGTTCCATCCGTATCCGTCCGGCGGACGGGGCGGGAGACGAACCGTTCATGACCAGCTGTCCCGACTGCGCAGACTTCACCCAGTATCCCTTCCCGGGATCCAGCGATGACGAAGGGCTGTACGTCCCGTCATATCCAAAAAACTGGGATGTGACGATCCCTCCCGGAATCGACCCGACATTGGATACCGGTACTTGGACGCTGAGGGCCCCGATGATGTTCCACCCCTGGGAGACCGGGATGGTGTCCTGGGTCCGCGGAAGCCCGACCTGGCTGACAGTTTCACCGCTGCCGAACTTGAGCCAGTACCCGCGGCCGTTTTCGAGCGTCGAATAGCTGTAATAACCATCGGCGTACCCGAATGCCGAGGAGACGGCCGTCGGGAAGAGCGCCGTTTTGCCGTAGTCATCCATGACGAGGGGCACCGCAACGAGGTTCCATTTCGGCAGGACCTCGAACTGGGCGTTTACACCGATCAGCGCCTCGACTTCGCCCGAGGGCGGACCCTCGTTGTTGTGGACGTCGACGACGGTGATGCGGTAATAGTTCGGAACTCCGTTGACGGCCGTGGAATCGTGGAACGAGCTCGTCGTCGGGGACCCCACTTTGTTGGCCCCGGACGGGATAAACCCGCTGTTCGTCGACCTGTAGACATTATAGTAGGCCACATCGGGATCGCCCGGCGGATCCCACGAGAGTGACACGTCAAGGCCCGGTTCGAGGATCGCGATGATTGCGACCGGGGCCTCGGGTGCGAGGTTGTCCACCGAATAGCCGCTGTCTTCGGCCGAGACATAAAAGTTGTAGATATCGGTGGTATGGGCGGTGATGACGAACGACGCGTACGGTATCCCGCCGGAGGTCGAGTCCACCAGCGTGGGAACGACAACGTGGTACTCCGCCGACTGGACGGCCGGTATGCTCATCACGAAATCGTATCCGCTCAGATCGCCCCCTGCCATCGTGAGACCATCCGGGGGAGGGGTTGGTTTATATCCCCCCTCGAGGAGGGAGCCCGGAATTCTCCGCCAGACGCCGTACGACGTGAGATGCGGTTGATGAACGGGCGCGTCGATCCCGGATGCCTCCCAGCTCAAACGGACGGCCCCGCCCTGGTCACCGGGCACGTCGAGCACCCCTGAAATCGCGGGAATATCAGTCGAGATTTTTGCAACGAACATGTCGAGGTTGGTTGCCGACAACGGGCCGGTACCGAAGTCGAGGGGTGTGCCGGCGAACCAACCGGTGAGGTAGTAGTTCCCCAGGCTGTCCGTGGCCAGGTCCTCACTCCACTCCTCGGTCGTCGTACCGGTGCGTCTCGCCCACATCAGGGCACCGTTCGGGTCGTGCTTCACGACGAAAATATCCTCGTCTCCGACCGGGGGGAGCTCGCCGGACCCGAAATCCAATGCCCCGGAGGCGGCACCCGTCGTATAAATGTTGCCGCCGCCATCCGTCGCGACACCCTTGGCAAAGTTGCGGTCTCCCGTGGGCGCCTTCCTCGCCCACGACGTGGTCCCCGACGAATTTAGTTTCACGAGAAACATGTTGTCGAGACCCGAAATGGTGAGGGCGCCCCCACTCCACCCGGATGAGAACGTCGGACTCCTGAAGGTTCCCGCCACAACGACGTTCCCCGCCGGGTCGACGGTGACCGAACTCCCCGAATCGGCGTCAATCCCGCCCATCAGCTTCGCCCACTGGATCGCCCCGTTCGAATTGTACTTGGCGACGAAGACGTCGGGCCAGCCGGGCCCGATGAGGTTCCCTGTCCCGAAGTCGACGGTGTCCTTCTTGGTGAATCCGGTCAGATAGATATTTCCCATCGCATCGAGAACCGAACCCTGCGTGATCCCGGGGACCGAAACGGCGCCCACATAGGACCCCGTACTGTCATATTTCAGGACGTAGTCAGTCACGTCATGGAGGGTCATGACCAGATTTCCGGCCGCGTCGACAACAAGGTTATGGGCGACGTCCGGTGTGCCGCCCCCGTTGATCTTGTCAGTCCAGATGGGAGTACCCGAGGGGTCGTATTTCACGATGAAAATATCGTAGACCGCCCCCCCCGCGGAGTTCGCCAGCGTGTCGGACCCAAAGACGATCGCCAGGCTGTTGAATTCTCCGGCGATGTAACTGTTTCCAAAACCGTCCACGGCGACCGACGAGCAAAATTCATAGCTGGACCCCCCCGCCCTCCGGGACCAGAGGGGGTTGCCGTCGGGATCGTACTTGGCGATATACATGTCCGTGGTGCCAACGCCGCCGGCGTTCGAGAGGGGACCGGTACCGAGGTCGATTGAAACACCATAATACTCCCCGACAACGAATGTGTTACCGGAGAGATCGACGGCCACCGCCCGACCATGGACTTCGTACGAATTGCCGGCGGACCTGGCCCAGGAACCGGCTGTGAGCGTGGGGACGTTACTGAGGCAGAGAATGGTAACCAGAAGAACAATGAGGGTGCGTTGCATGACAGACCTCCTTGTATGATGATTCCGGAACAGGAAAACACCGGCTCAATCGTCATCACGAATGTCATGGCCGGGGGTGAGTCTTGATCGCTGCACGGACCGGGGTTGTCAGACACCCGATCAGGGGAACGGAAAATGGAAAGAGGTAGGTACGTTGAAAAGTAAGGGAAATGCCCCGTCATTGTCAATAGTCGTCCGGGTATTCCGTTTCGAATAGGATTTTCAGGCCGTAAAAACCCCGACGGGCCCTTCCCGGCACTTCATCGGCAACTTTCGTATCTTTCATGATCACAGACCGCCCCGGGAGGGTCCCTGGCGGCTTTTTCGTTATTTTCGCATGAAATCCCTCTTACAACTTCTTCCCTACCTGAAAAAGTACCGCCGGACGCTCGTCTGGGGGTTCGTCACGGTCGTGATGAGCAATCTCTTCACCGTGGTGCAGCCGAAACTCGTGGGAAACGCCATCGACGACCTGAAGGCCGGGCTGGAATCCGGCAGCGTGGATACCGGCAACCTCCTGCAGTACGCCGGTCTCATCGTGGGCCTGACGCTCATCGCGGGTTTCTTCACGTTCCTGACGCGGCAGACGATCATCGTCATGTCGCGGCACGTCGAGTACGACCTCCGGAACGATTTTCTCTCGAGGATCCAGGGCCTCTCCCTGTCGTTCTTCCAGAACACCCCGACCGGCGACCTCATGGCGCACGCCACGAACGACATCGCGTCGGTGCGCAACGTCCTGGGCCCCGGCATCATGTATCCCTCGGACACGCTCATGACCTTCAGCATGTCGCTGTCGATGATGCTCTGGCTCGACTGGCGGCTGACGCTCATGGCCCTGATACCGATGCCGCTGGTCTCGTTCGCGGTCTACCGGCTTGGCCGGTTAATCCATAAAAAATTCCAGGCGAGGCAGGAACAGTATTCGGTGCTCACCGCGCGGGCGCAGGAAAACCTCGCCGGCATCCGGATCGTCAAGGCCTACGTCCGGGAGGAGTACGAAATCGGGAAGTTCGGGGTTGAGAGCGAAGACTACCTGCGGAAGAACCTCGTCCTGGCGAAGATCCAGTCGATCATGTGGCCGATGATGTTCCTCCTGGTGGGCATTTCACTCGTCATCACGGTCTACTTCGGGGGGATGGCCGTCCTCTCGGGACGGATCACGATCGGGACGCTCACGGCGTTCTTCGGGTATCTCATGCTGCTGATCTGGCCGATGATCGCCTTCGGATGGGTGACGAACATCCTGCAGCAGGGAGCGGCGTCGATGGCGAGGCTCATGAAGATCATGAACACCAGGCGGGAAATCTCCGACGGCCCGGAGACCGACGCCACCGTCACCGACGTCTCCGGCGAGATCGAGTTCCGGAACGTCACTTTCACGCACCGCGACGCCGCGGCGCCCGCTCTGACGGACGTCTCCGTAAAAATCGGCAGGGGGATGACGCTCGCCGTGGTCGGCTACACGGGATCGGGCAAGACGACGTTCGCGAACCTCATTCCGCGCCTCTACGACGCGACCGGCGGGACGGTGCTCGTCGACGGGCGCGACATCCGGACCATCCCCCTCGACACCCTCCGGGGCGCGATCGGGTACGTCCAGCAGGAAACGTTTTTATTCTCGGATACGCTCGGGGAGAACATCTCCTACGGCACCGACAACGGCACGGAGGAGCATGTCAGGGAAGCGGCCGAGATTTCACAAATCACGCGCGACATCGAGGGATTCCCCGCCGGGTTCCGGACGATGCTCGGTGAACGGGGTATTACCCTCTCCGGGGGACAGAAACAGCGCACAAGCATCGCGCGGGCGGTGATGCGCAACCCCCGAATTTTAATCTTGGACGACGCCCTCTCCGCGGTGGACACCTACACCGAGGAGGAGATCCTGAAGCGGCTGAAGACGGTCATGCGGGACCGGACGAGTATCATCATCAGCCACAGGATCTCGACCGTCAAGGACGCCGACCTGATCATCGTCCTGGACGGGGGAAAGATCGCAGAACGGGGGACGCACACCGAGCTGATCACGCGCGGGGGTATCTACGCCGAGCTGCACGAGAAGCAACTCCTCGAGGAAGAACTGGACAACCTCTAAATCCCACAGTGCAGGAAGAAGAAATACTCGGAAAAGCCTACGACGGCAAGCTCATGAAGCGGATCCTCCGCTACCTGAAGCCGTACCGGTGGCATGTCGTCCTGGGGATCTTCCTCAGCGTCCTGGTTTCGGGCCTCGAGGCGGTGAGGCCGTGGTTCACGAAACACGCCGTCGACGTGGACATCGCCAACAACGACGCCGAGGGGCTGCTCCGTACTGCGCTGCTCTTCTTCGCGGTGCTCGTCGTCCGCGGCCTGATACAATATTTCAGCGCCTACCTCACGCAGTGGGTCGGGCAGCACACGATTTTCGACCTTCGGATGCAGCTCTTCTCCCACATGCAGAAGCTCGGCATACGGTTCTTCGACCGGAATCCCATCGGCCGTCTCATTACGCGGGTCACCAATGACATCGAGGTCCTCAACGACATGTTCTCCTCGGGGATCGTGATGGTGTTCAGCGACGTCTTCACGATCATCGGGATCCTCTGGTTCATGTTCACGATGAACTGGGAGCTCGCGCTCGTCTCGCTGAGCGTGCTGCCATTGCTGTTCTACGGGACGTTTCTCTTCAGGAAGAAGGCGCGGGAGGCCTACCGCGAAGTGAGGCTCCAGATCGCCCGCATCAATACGTTCATGCAGGAGCACATCACCGGCATGCTGGTGGACCAGATCTTCAACCGGGAGAAAAAGTCGTACGAGAAGTTCCGGGAGATCAACGCGGGCCACCGGCAGGCGAACATCAAGTCGATCTTCTACTACTCGCTCTTCTTCCCGGGGGTGGAACTCATCGGGGCGATCGCGGTCGGCCTGATCATCTGGTACGCGGGGATCGGCGCCGTGAGCGGGTCGATCACCGTGGGGACGGTCATGGCGTTTCTCCAGTTCAACGAAATGTTCTGGCGCCCGATCCGAGACCTGTCGGAAAAGTACAACATCATGCAGACCGCCATGGCCTCCTCGGAGCGCGTGTTCACCCTCCTGGACAACAGGACCTTCGTCGATGACGACACCGACGCCGTGGCGTTCGGCACCCCGGCCGGTTCGGTCGAATTCCGGAAGGTCTGGTTCGCCTACAACAAAGACGAATGGGTGTTGAAGGACGTTTCGTTCACCATCAGGCCGGGGGAGACGGTGGCCATCGTCGGGCACACGGGGGCGGGGAAGACCACGATCATCAACATCCTGATGCGGTTCTACGAGTTCCAGAAGGGATCGGTCCTCATCGACGGCATCGACATCAGGAAACTCCCCCAGAAGGAACTCCGCCGGCACGTGGCGCTCGTCCTGCAGGACGTGTTCCTTTTTTCCGGGGACATCCGGTCGAACATCAGCCTCGGGAACGAGGCGATCCCCGAGGACCGGATCAGGGCGGCGGCAAGGGTGGTGGGCGCGCACAGGTTCATCGAGGCCCTCCCCGCCGGATACGACGCCGAGGTGAAGGAACGGGGCGCGACCCTCTCGGTCGGCCAGAAACAGCTGATTTCCTTCGCGCGGGCGCTGGCGACGAACCCCCGCATCCTGATCCTGGACGAAGCCACGTCGAGCGTCGACACCGAAACGGAGATACTGATCCAGAAGGCGATCCTGAAACTCCTCCACGGCCGCACGTCGATCGTCATCGCCCACAGGCTGTCGACGATCCAGCGGGCCGACCAGATCATCGTCATGCACAAGGGGGAAATCCGGGAGAGGGGGTCCCACCAGGAACTGCTCGAACTGAAGGGCATCTACCACAAACTCTACCGCCTGCAGTACAGGGACCAGGCGACCGCGGCCCTCCCGGGCTCCGGTTCGTGAAGTCCCTCCGGCCCTCACGGGAACATTTCGACCCCCCCCGGAGTAGAATCTCAAAAAGGAGGTACCGATGAACACCAACCCCAAAACCCGCATATCCGTTCACATCCGCAGGTCGTCAGCGTACCTGACATCAGCGGCATTGTGCCTGATCGTCGCCATGTCGGCCCCCCCGGCGTTCACCCAGGAACAGGAGGCCACCGCGGGAGACCGCGCCTCCGTCGACCTGACGGTCTACAACCAGAACCTCTCGCTCATCCGGGAAGAGCGGTCGGTCAGCCTCAGCCGCGGCCTGAACACCGTCGTCGTGCCCGACATACCGGCCACCATCGACGGTACATCCCTCCATTTCCGGAGCCTGCTCGACCCCGCGGGCGTCAGGATCCTCGAGCAGAATTACCAGTACGACCTGGTGAGCCAGGCGAAACTCCTGGAAAAATACCTGGGGAAAGAGATCGAGTTCGTCCGGCTGAACGAAGAGACGAAGCGGGAATATACCGTCCGGGGGACACTCCTTTCGGCGGGCTTCGGCGGCCGGGGCGGCGTCGTGGCGGAAATCAACGGCAAGATCGAAATGGACCCGGCCGGCCGGATGGTCCTCCCGTCGCTGCCGGAAGGATTGATCCTGAAACCCCGGCTCCGCTGGATGGTGGACAATTCGAAGGCCGGAAAACACGACATCGAGCTGAGCTACCTTGCCGGGGGGCTCTCCTGGAGCTCCGACTACGTCGCCCTTCTTTCCGAAAAAGACGACAAGCTGGACATCACCGGATGGGTGACGCTGGTGAACAATTCCGGTACGGCTTTCCCGAATGCGGGCCTGAAGCTCGTGGCCGGAGACGTCAACGTGGTGCAGGACGCGATGAGGAGCGACATGCGGATGATGAAAGGGGTTGCCGCCATGGAAACAGGCGTTCCGCAATTCCAGCAGTCGGAACTCTTCGAGTACAAACTCTACACGCTCCAGCGCAAAACCGACCTGAACCCCAACGAGACCAAGCAGATCGAGCTGGTCTCGGGGCGGGACGTGGCGGCGCAGAAGATGTTCATCTATGACGGCGTCGCGGACCAGTGGCGGTACTGGTGGAACAATCCCTCCTACCGCAACCAGAAGTCGTTCGGACAGCAGTCCAACACCAAGGTCGGCACGTATGTGACCTTCATGAACGACAAGAAGTCCGGTCTGGGAATTCCGCTCCCGAAGGGGAAGGTCAGGGTCTACAAGCTCGACTCCGACGGCAAGGAACAGTTCGTTGGCGAGGACAGGATCGACCATACGCCGAAAGACGAGGAAATCCGTCTGTACCTCGGCAACGCGTTCGACATCGTCGGCGAGAGGGCGCAAACGGACTTCAAGTCGTACGCATCGGGAAAGCTCGTGGAGGAAACCATCACGATCAAAGTCCGAAACCACAAGGACGAAAAGGCAACCGTCCAGGTCTACGAACACCCCTGGAGGTGGAACCAGTGGGAGATCACGATGAAGTCCACCGACTTCGAGAAGGTGGACCAGTCCACGATCCGCTTCCCGGTGACGATACCTGCCGACGGCGAGGTGACGGTGACCTACACGATCAGGTATTCGTGGTAAGGGGGGATGGCCCGACCAGGGGAGATGAATTTCCGATCCCGCGGTAGAACGGTACAAAGGCAAAGGCCCGGTCTTCCGACCGGGCCTTCCCGTATCCTGCCCGACGGGGGGAGACCCGCCGGAAGGTTCCGGAATTATTTCAACAGCACCATCTTCCCCCCCGCGCTGAACGTACCCGCCGTCAGCCGGTAGAGATACACCCCGCTCGGCAGTCCGCTTCCGTCGAACCGCACCCGGTACGTCCCGGGCTGGCGTACACCATCGGCCAGAACGGCGACTTCCTCACCGGCGAGCGTGTACACCTTCAGGCTTACGTCCGACACCTCCGGAAGGTCGAACGAGATCGTCGTCACCGGATTGAACGGGTTCGGGTAGTTCTGCAGGAGGGCGTATCCCGCGGGGACTCCCGCCGATATCCTGTCTTCCACCCCGGTCAGCTCGTTCGACACAAATATCGAGTCGTCGATCGAACCGTCGTTCCCCGCATCGATGAGGATCTTCATCGCGCCGCCTTCGACGTCCCCCCAGTCGGGGACGATCCGGTGCCCGACACCCGCCCCGATCGGTATCCCGGCGTGGAAGAACCGGTCGGTCCCCGCTCCCGAACCGTAACGCACCTCGAGGTCGTACGACGTGGCCCCTCCCGGATTCCCGGCCGCCAGACCTGATCCGCCTTCCTCCGCGATGTGAACCGAATCGCCCTGGGCGATCGTCAGGCCGGAGAGGGCGAAGATCCTCTCGGTACCCTCCCCTGAAATGACAATCTCGAGGCTTACGGTTTTCTGCGGCGCATCGGGATTTTTCACCCCCACACCACCGTTCCATGACAGCAGGTCGGTCTCGGAGGGCGCTGTCCCCGATCGCCGGTATGCGTAGACGAGCGAATCGGTGAAAAACATCAGGTGCGCGGAGGTCCCGGGGAAGTCGCTCATGGACAGGGAGTACCCGGCATCGGGAAGTGAATATCCGATCGGAGGATGGACCGACCCGGTTTTCGGGATGACCGGCACGGCGCCGGCGATCGTCGAGAAAATAGTGCTGTCGGAGTACCCTATGCTGTCCCCGACGGCGCTCCGCACGGTGATGGACGCGCCCGCGGTGTTGTAGATCTCCAGCTCCCCGGCACTCCCGAAGATCCGCGGTTCGGCGCGGGGAGGCGCGCCCGGCACCAGCGAGAGTCCGGGTGTCGTGAAGTGTTGTCCCGAGGACAGTCCCAGCAGGCACCCCGTCATCCCCGTCCCCCAGTTGAGTCCCGTCCCCTCGGTCCACATGTTGGCGGCGGAGTCGATCGTGATGATCTGGCCCGTGCTCCCCGGCAGGTTGCTGTCGTAGACCCTCAGGGTGAAGACCGCCGATGTGCCGTTCCGCTCGAGTTTATATCCGGTGACCGCGTGGCCTCCCGATCCGTTGTTGTTGTAGAACCCGAGCGGCATCGCGTCGACGTTGTTCTGCGAGAACATCGCCTTCAGCTCCCCGAGGGTCTGACGGGCGTCGACGGTGCTGATCCTCTGGTTCTCGTACGCGCGGAAGGGGTCACCGTACTGGTGCGTGTAGTACTGGTTGACCGCGGCGCGGGAGTCCGTGGAGGTGTCCACGGTGAAAAGGTCGGTGTAACTTCCGATCCCGGGGAAACGCGAAACAAGTCCGGCCTGGTGGTAGAACCCGAGCAGACTCGACACCGCGTACCCTTCGCAGGACCCCCCCCAGGCGCCCTTGATCGCGGCCCACCGGTTGAGGGCACGCGTGCTGTACGTCGTCGGGGGCGAGGTCGAGTCGACGTAGCACTGCCCCACCCCGAATACGTCCACGAAGAGCGGCCAGTCCGGATGGTCGGACGGTTGAGCGAACACAAATTGTGACAGGGCCGGGTACACTGCTCCGGTGTTCGGGTCGGTCCCCAGGATGTAATCGAACTGCGACCACCAGGACTGCGGCCAGGAGTTTGCGGCGGTGTTCGCCGCCGACCACCCGTCCTCGCCGGGAACGAAGAGCTCGAAATCGCCAGACCCGTCGATCCTGCTGAGCTGCCAGGGCTTGATGTAGAACCGGTCGCTCATCGCTTCGTCCGTGGGATCGGCTGAATTGACGATTTTGATCATCGCCTTCGTGGAGACGAGTGAATCCGGAACGTCCCAGAGATACCGTCCGGAATCTGCCGGATAATTATTCACAATCTGTGTGTAGTTCGCCCCACCGTCCAGACTGTAGAAAATATTGATATCGCCGGTGGCAACGTCCCACCTGATGGTGTCCCTCTCCCCCGCGATGACGACGTCACCGGACGCGGGCGTGAGCACCTCAAGGAAGGAGAGCGAAAGGTCGTCGAGGTAAAACACGTCACCGGGAAACCCGGTCGTAATGCCGATGGAAATATATATCGTGTCAGGGATCTCCGCGGTGAAATAGTCGATCGCCGCCGCGAACTGCACGTATTGCGAATCGGAAGAAATGGCGAACCTCGATACTCCCCCGAGGCCAATGCCGCTCCCCTCCTTGAACATATAGACGGTCACTCCCAACAAGCCGTACTCCCCGACCGGTTGATACATCCACCAGCCCCGGAGCTGTCTCGGCCTCGAGGATACGGGGAAGCCCTTGATGTACGGACCCTGACCGCCTGCGTTGGAAACGGATGGAGACATATCGAACGTCCCCGGAATTTCGGGTATCTCGGATACAGCGGTGATGTACTCCCCCCTCACCGCCCAGGATCCCTCATGGGCAAGAGAGTCCCGGGTGATGTTCACGGCCGACGGTGCGGCCTCAGGGTGGTTGCTCGTGAACCAGGAGTCCGGTTCGGAGCCCGTCCAGGACTCGAAACCCGGGTTGAGGAGCTGGGAGAGGAGCGGTGAAGGAAAGAACGTGAGGAGCGTGGACATCCCCACGATCACAAGGAACGAACGGAACATGATGACCTCCTGTCGTGATCGATGATGGACGACGCGCGCCCGCGCTGGGCGGACCCTGGCCGTGGTGGAACGGTAAGGGGGCTAGCGCTCCCCCTTCAGGAACTTTTCACAGGTGGCAATGTCCTCGACGCTGCCGAGGAAGACCGGTGTGCGCTCGTGGAGTGACCCGGGCTGAATTTTCAGTATGCTTTTTTCCCCGTCGCTGGAACGGCCACCCGCCTGTTCGAAGAGGTACGCCATCGGGTTGCATTCGTACATGAGGCGAAGCTTTCCCTTCGGGTTCTTTGAATCACCGGGGTAGGCGAAAATTCCGCCGTAGAGGAGCGTCCGGTGCACATCTCCCACCATGGTACCGATATAGCGGAGCGAGTAGGGGCGGCCGGTGGCTTTGTCCGACTCCTTCAGATACTGGAGGTATTTTTGCATCCCCGGGCCGTAATTTGAAAAATTTCCCTCGTTGAGACTGTAGATCTTTCCCTTCGCGGGGATGCGGATGTTTTCGTGCGAGAGGAGAAATTCCCCCACGGAGGGATCGAGCGTGAAGCCGTGCACACCGTGGCCGGTGGAATACACGAACATCGTAGAGGAACCGTAGATGATGTACGCCGCCGCGACCTGTTTGTACCCGGGCTGCAGGCAGTCGGCGAGGGTTCCCTTTCCCGAGTCGCTGACCCGTTTGAAAATGCTGAAGATCGACCCGATGGTGATGTTGGCGTCGATGTTGGAGGAACCGTCGAGGGGATCGTACAACAGCACGTACTTCCCCGCCTTGTACTGGTCGGGTATGTGCAGAATGTCCTCGTTTTCCTCGGAGGCCATCACGCAGATGTGCCCGCCGTGGTCCATGGCCTTGAAAATCGTCTCGTCGGCGAAAATGTCGAGTTTTTTCACGACGTCTCCGCTCACGTTCATCCGGTCGGTCGACCCCATGACATTGACCAGCCCCGCCTTGCTCACTTCCCGCCACACCAGCTTTGCGGCCAGGGAGATGTCGTGCAGCAGGGCAGAAAACTCCCCCGTGGCACCGGGATGGAGATCTTCCTGCTCATTGATGTAGCGTTCGAGCGTCATGAACTTGTGCGCGTGTCCCATGTGTGGTCCGTGCCGGTGTGCCTGATGATTGGATGAAACCGAAGATACGAAGAAAAGTTACAGAAATGCGTCCGGAGTTGCAATACCGATTCTTGCCTTTCTACCCGATTGTCCCTATATTTGGGCAGAAGCAAGATTTTCCCGCCACTATTCACCGTCAATCTTCCTCGATCGATATGAAAATAGTCGCCTGCATCAATCATGTTCCCGATACCGAAACCAAGGTCAAGGTCGGCGCCGACGGCAAAACCATCGACCCCGCCGGCGTCAACTACATGCTCAACCCCTACGACGAATACGCCGTCGAGGCGGGGCTCAAATTGAAGGAACAGTACGGGGGCGAAACCATTGCCCTCTCGCTCGGACCCGACGCCAACAAGGAAACCCTCCGCAAGGCGCTGGCGATGGGCGTCGACAAGGCCCTGTTGATCAAGGACGATTCCGTCCGCGATTCCCTCTCACTGGCCCGCGCGATCGCCGAAGAACTCAGGGAAATGAAACCCGATTGCGTTCTTTTCGGGAAACAGTCCATCGATTACTACGACGAGCAGGTGCCGGGTCTCGTGGCGGAGTTCCTGGGATACCCTTCGGTGTCGGTCGCGGTCAAGCTCGAGGCGAAGGACGGAAACGTCACCTGCGACCGTGAAATCGAGGGCGGCCACGAGGTTGTCGAGACTTCCTTTCCGGTCGTGATCTCGGCGCAGAAGGGGCTCAACGCCCCGCGGTACCCGTCGCTCAAGGGGATCATGGCCGCGAAAACCAAACCGATCGAGGAACGGCAGGCCAAACCCTTTCCCTCCGGAGTCGAGGTGCTCGGGATCTCGAAGCCACCGGCGAAGTCGGCCGGAAAAATCGTCGGTACCGACGCTTCCGCGGTGCCGGAACTGGTGAGGCTCCTGCAGGAGGAAGCGAAGGTCATCTGAACCGGACCGCCGTCCCCGCGGGGTCGGCCGTCATGACACCACACATTGAAAACCGAACTGAAACCGACATGAACATTATCGCATTCGCCGAACAACGGGACGGAAAATTCAAGAAGTTCGCACACGAGACCGTGCAGGCCGCACGGAAAGCCGCAGACGCCCTCGGCGGCACGATGACCGCCGTGGTCATCGGGAAGAACGTCTCGGCGATCGCCCCCGGGCTCGGGGCGTACGGCGCCGCCAGGGTCATCGCGGTGGAGGACGACCGGCTGGAATTTTACTCCACCACGGCGTACTCCAAAGCCTTCTCCGACGTCGTCTCGAGGGAAGCGCCCGGTGCGGTGTTCTTCCCCGCGAGCCAGATGGGAAAGGACCTCGCCCCGAGGGTCTCCGCCAGGCTGGGCGCCGCGCTGGCGCCCGACTGCACGGCGATCCGGGCCGAGGGGGGCGATCTCATCGCCACGCGCCCGGTCTACGCCGGCAAGGCGCTCGCCGAGGTGAAGGTCACGACCCCGGTGAAAATGTTCTCGCTGCGGCCCAACGTCTTCACGGCAACCGCGGCCGACGGAGCCCAGGCCGCCGTGGAAACGGTCAAGCCGGAGCTCGGCGAAAACGACTTTGCGTCGAAGGTGACATCGGTGAAGGTGTCGGAGGGAAGGCCCGACGTCACCGAGGCCGGGATCGTGGTCTCCGGAGGCCGCGGACTCAAGGCCCCGGAAAATTTCAAACTGATCGAAGACCTCGCCGACGTCCTGGGCGCCGCCGTCGGCGCATCGCGCGCGGTGGTGGACGCCGGCTGGCGTCCGCATGACGAGCAGGTGGGGCAGACGGGAAAGACGGTCTCCCCGTCACTGTATATCGCGTGCGCGATCTCCGGTGCGGTGCAGCACCTTGCGGGTATGTCGAGTTCTAAGTATATTGTCGCTGTCAACAAGGACAAGGACGCGCCGATTTTCCAGATCGCGGATTACGGCATCGTGGGCGACGTCTTCGACGTCCTTCCCGCGCTCACAGGGGAACTCAAGAAAACACTGGGGAAGTAAAACCACCGTGGAAAAAATCCAGGTCGACATCCTGGGGCTCTCGACGAGCCCGGCATCGGGCGGCGCCTACGCGC
>QJVY01000091.1 GCA_003235555.1 Ignavibacteria bacterium
CGAGGTTCTTGCCCCCGTCGTCCTTGTCCGTGACCGACCGGACCTTCCCGAGGTTTTCGATGAGGAAGCGTCCCGCCGCGCGGGCGGCGTCAATCGCGGTGGTGAGTCTTGAAGTTGAGTTCATTCGAATCGATGGACCGTGAGAGGAGTTTCTGGAGTTGTTCTTCGTTCTTTCTCGGGACGCGGCAGCGCACCTCGATCCGGTCACCGGTGTATTTCGTCCCGAGGAGCTCCCCGATGTCGTGCAGTTTCGAGATGAGGCCGTATTCGCTCTGCCGGAAGTTCAGCGTCCTTTCGATGGAGTCTTCGTCGATCATCTCCATCATCTTTTCGGAGAGGCCGGAGATGTTGATGTTCCGTTCGGCGGAGATGAACACCGACCCGGCGAACCGTTCGGCGAACAGGTTGATGCGCGAACGGTCGGCAAGCTTGTCGATTTTGTTGAACACGAGCAGCACCGGTTTCGTGTCGGCGCCGAGGGCCTTGAGGGTTTCGTTGACCGTACCGATCTGGTCGGCGGCGTGCGCGTGGCTCAGGTCGACGACATGCAGCAACAGATCGGCCTCGACCACCTCCGAGAGGGTGCTCCGGAAGGAGGCCACCAGGTGCGCGGGCAGTTTCCGGATGAACCCCACCGTGTCCGACAGGAGAACGTTCTTTCCCTGGCCCGGGGTGATCTTCCGGACCGTGGTGTCGAGCGTGGCGAAGAGACGGTCCTCGACGAGCACGTCCGCGCCGGTCATGGCCCTGAAGAGGGTCGATTTCCCCGCGTTGGTGTAGCCGACCATCGCCACCCGCGTGAGGCCCTCGCGGCCGCGGCGCTGCACCTCACGTTCGCGGCTGATTCCGTCGAGTTTCTTTTTGAGATGGCTGATCCGTGTGCGGATGGCCCGCCGGTCGGTCTCGATCTGGGTCTCGCCGGGACCCTTCGTCCCGACGCCGCCGTACTGTTTCGACAGGTGGGTCCACTGGCGGGTGAGGCGCGGGAGCATGTACTGCAGCTGGGCCAGTTCCACCTGCGTCATCGCCTCCTTGGTGCGCGCGCGCGCGGCGAAGATATCCAGGATCAGCCCGCTGCGGTCGAGGATCTTGCACTTGAGGAGTTTTTCGAGGTTCCGGACCTGCACCGGGGCGAGGTCGTCGTCGAAAATCGCCACGCGGATCTTCTCCTCCTCGATGACGCCGGCGAGCTCGGCCGCCTTCCCGCTCCCGATGTAGGTCGCGCGGTCCACGCTGCTGCGGTCCTGGGAAAATTTATGGACGACCGTGACGCCGGCGGTGTCGGCCAGCAGGACGAGTTCGTCGAGGTATTCCTCCAGCAGCGCCTTCGGGACCGAGCGGGTCGTCACGCCGATCACGATTCCCTCCTCGATCTCCTCGGTGGAGTGGAATTTCAGGTCTACCGGTTCAGGCCTCAACGGCGGCCTCCCCCCGGGCGTGCCGGTTGATGTACATTTCCACCATGGCCAGCATCAGGACGATGAAGAGGCAGTACTTCCAGAGTTCCGTCCCGATGCGGGCCTCGATGATCCTCGCGGGGAGTTCCCCGCCGGCGGCCAGCCGCCTCACCTGGCCGGGCGTGAAGCGCATCCGGAACACCATGGAGTCGACGTCCGCTTCCGACGCGAGGCGGAGATCCGCTTCCCCGGGGTCGAGGTTCGCAGGCCGGAGGGCGAGGGCCGCCTCCCCGCCCCGCAGCTCGTACTGGCCGGGAAGGGTCGCGGGGGAATAGCGGAACAGCATCCCTGCGGGGGAGGGTGAGGCCGTCACCAGCTCGTCCACGCCGTCCGGGAGCCTCACGGTGTACCGCATCTGAGCGCTGCCCGAAGGGGGCGTGCGGAGCGTGAAGGAGAGTTCCCCCCCGACGGTGACCTGCGACGGTCTCTCCGCGCCCGTGGCGAGGTAGACGACGGTCCTGTAGAAGAGCGGCGCGAAGAGCCCCTTCATCGGGAAGTCGCCCCACGAGAGGAGCGGCGCGGTGGAAAAGAGGGCGACCCGGCCCGCCCCGACCGGTTGTTCGATCAGGAAGCCGTTCCCGTTGCTGAGGGTGATGATCGACCGGCTCTGCGGAGTGCCCCGCAGGTCCAGCGTCCGGAGGATCGCCGGCGAAAGTCTGCGGCTGTCCCCGGCGCCGGCCTTCGTTTCGAAGATGGTTGAAAAAAGGGGGTGGTCGAAGTCGATTTCACGGAAGTAGAGACCCGTCTCCGCGGCGCCGCCTCCGGTCGTCCCGCGGATCACGGGGAGGTTCATCGGCCCGAGCAGCCTGCTGTTGTAATTCCCCGCGTCGGTTTCCGACCCGGGGAAGAGGACCAGCCCGCCCCCGCCGTCGACGAAATCACGGACGCGTCCGGCGTCGGCCTGGTCGAACGCGGGAATCCCCGCGAGGACCAGCACGTCGAAGTCCCTGAGGTTGGCGCTCCCCGGACCCTTCCCCCTCGCCGTGACGATCTCGAGAATCGATTCCTGGCCCGGCACCGATCCCGCTTTCAGCGCGGGGAGGAGAAACCTGGTGTCCTCCGGGCCCGCCCCGGCCACGAGGACCCTGATCCGCCCGGGGACATCGAAGGAAAAATACCTGGTGTTGTCGACCTCGAGTTCGTCCGGTTCGAGCACGATGCGGCCCGGGAAGAATCCGCTCCTCCGGGGGACGAAGGAGAGCGTGATCGGTCCCGAACTTCCCGCTTCGACGGTGATGTTCGACTGCGCGACGCGCGTCTCCCCGTCGAAGACGCTCACGACGGCGTCCCTCAGTGCCGACCTGCCGTTGTTGCGGACGACGGCCGAGACTTCAACCGGCTTGTTTTTTTCGAAGATCCGGGAGAGGACCTCCACCGAATCGACCGAGGCGTTGTCGAGGTCCTTCGAACCGACCCCCACCAGGAAGAGCCTCTCGCGGGGATCGGGGACGACCTGTCCGGCGCTCGCGGGGCCGGGGGGGATGGCGCCGGACGCGGTTCCGCCGGCGGAATCGGGACGTCCCCCTTCGGTGCCGACGACCGGCGTGTTCGTCCCGAGGGAACTCTTCTGAAAATCCCCCACCAGGTAGATTTCCCGGTTCACGTCCCGCGAGGCCTCCATGAGCGCGACGGCGGCGGCGAGGCCTTCACGCTGCGTCCGCGTCACGAACGACGGTTTCGCCTTGCCGATGATCTCGGCGAGGAGGCCGAAGTCGTGCGTCGCGGGTTCGACGGTGATCCGGGGGAGGTCGGAGAGCTTCACGAAATACGCGGCATCGCCCTCTCTGAGCAGGGACAGGATGTTCAGCGCGGCCTGACGCGCGGCGGCGAACCGTTCGCCGGATTCGTCGGCGGCCGACATGCTGTACGAGTCGTCCAGCACGATCGCGATCGTCGACGCGGCCCCGCCGCCGAAGGTGGACGGCAGGCTTCCCCTCATCGCGGGGCGCGCGAAGGCCAGGACGATGAAGATCACCATGAGCGTCCGGATGATCAGCAGGAGTATTTGCCGGAGTTTGAGCCTCCGGACCTTCGACTGCTGCAGCTCCTTTAAAAATGTCAGTGTGCTGAAGTCGACGGTGCGGAGCTTGCGAAGGTTCAGGAGGTGGAGGATGACGGGGATGGCGGCGGCCGCGAGCCCGAACAGGAGGAGCGGATTTAAAAATGTCATGCGGTGAGATTACGCCTCAAGAAACCCCGTGGATACCCGTCGTGGAAAGTCCGTACTCTCTCAAGAACACCAAAAAAGGGGAAAAAAGCAATGATGAACGGCCCGTTCAGGGGAGGGGAGCGGGTTCATGGAGGCTCAGTTTGTCCAGTGCGATGGTCGCCTGGCCCCGCTCGTTATGCCCGAGAATCGTGACGAACCGCGCGCCCCAGACCACCTCGCGGGCGGTGTACGATGTCCGGGCGTGCACCTCCTGGGAGTGGGTCTCGTCGTACCCGCGCAGAAGAAGAATGATCTCGGCGTCGGCCTTCGCGAGCTCCTCCGCCGTCACGCCGGAGAGGGGGGAGGACTCTCCGATCGGGTGGACGATGGTCCAGCTGGTCGCGAGCAGGTTGACACGGTCGTACTCCAGCTCGAGGTTGTAGAAGCGCCGGAGGGGTCCCTTCTCCGTCGCCTCCACACGGGAAAACATCAGCCCCGCCGAGACGTTGATCATCTGGCTATCGCGCCGATTCGCCACGCGCACCATCAAACCCCTGCCTTCCCGGAAGGGCGAAACCAGGGCGTTCCTGCTGTAGACGAGCATCGTCCGCGGCCGGGAAAACCGCCCGTAGAGCAGGCCCGTGGCGAAGGCGAAGCTCATCAGTCCGACGAACGCCTCCACGGAGGCGACGATTTCCGCGCCGAGGCCGACCGGATTGATCCTGCCGTATCCGACGGTCGTGAGCGTCTGTGCGCTGAAGAAGAGGGTCTCGAGGACCCGCATACCCGGGGAGCGGATTTCGATTCCGCTGAGCCCCTCGATGCCGACCGCGAGGTAGAGGGCCGCGAACACGATATTGATCGCGACGTAGCCGGCGAACATCGTGAGGATGAAGGCGGGCCACCGCATGCTGATGAGCGCGTGGAAGAGGTCGAACCGTTCGCCCCAGCCGAGCCCCTCCTTCCTGACGTTGAAGGTGCCGTCTTTCCGGAGGAGGCGGTCGCCCTCGTAGTTGACGTTGGCGCTGAAACCGCTGTCGACGATTTCCCTGAACTGTCTGAATAACGTACGGGCCATGCGGGAAGATAGGGAATTCGCTGACAACCTCGCAAAGATATCCCGGACCTCCGCCCGGGCGTCCTGCCCGGGGACGGGGCGGTACGCAGAGTGACGCCTCGAAATTCCTTCAATCCACGATAAATCATGCGATTTCAATTGCGGCAATTATTCCTTGACTCTAGCGGAGATCTTTTTTTATTTACCCCGGTGGAGGGATCCTGCGGCACGCGTCACCACGCACCCCCGTCCGATGTCGCAGAAAGCGTACCGCCGCCTCCGCCATCAGCGCCTTTCGCCCGGCACGATCATCACTCGGAGGGAACCATCATGAAGGCCATCGTTCTTGCCGCCTCCTGCGGCCTGCTCCTTTCGTTTTCCATCCCACCCGTTTACGCAGAACCCCTCGAGGCCGATCCGGAGGACCGGTCCGCCTCCGGCGATGGGAACGCCCGGCCGCCGACAGGACGCGTCGTCCTCGTGGATCCCATGGGCGACGGCGGATTCGAGAGCGGAGCCACCTTCGAGGCCAACGGGTGGACGAAGAAGGACAGCGTCCTCGACACGAAGAACTGGTGGGGAGTGGGGATGTCCGCGCCCCATTTCGGGGAACGTTCGGCTTTCGTCTCCGCCGATACGGGGAAATCCTGGGGTTACGAGCCCCTCACGTTCTTCTCCTCCACGATTCACTTCTACAGGGACGTCACC
>QJVY01000248.1 GCA_003235555.1 Ignavibacteria bacterium
CCCCGTCGTTTCGTGTTTCTTTCTGTCCCTGGTTCATCCCTCTCCTGCAGTGACCTGATCCGGTCTCATCATCCGTTCCTCATTGTGTGTCCCCGGCCGGACCCGGAGTCTTGAAAAAAGGCACACTCCGGCTCATTCCGTCCCTAATTATACGGAAAATCCTTGAAAAGTGCGAGGATTTCGTTTGAGGGGGGGGGAACCGCGGGCCCCCGATCGGGGGCGGGCACCCGGTCGGGCGACGACTCAATCGCCGTATCGGCTGTAGGAGAGTTTCAGGGGTTTTCCGGTCGCCGGGGTCACCCGGAACCTCTGGTCGATCCTTTCGCCGCACACCCAGACCACCGAATCCCCGGAAACCAGAATCGGGATCCGCTTCTTGTCGGGGACGGGGATTTTCCTGTCCACGAAGAAATCACTCAGCTTCTTCTTCGATTCCATCCCGAGGGGGATGAACCAGTCCCCGTCCGTCCACGACCTCAGGTGGAGTTCGTCGCCGAGAAGGTCGGCGTCGACCAGTTCGTCGGGGCCCTGGCCGGGTGTGGTGCCGGCCGGGGCAAAGGAAGAGGCGAAGGTGAATCCCCCGAAATCATACGTCTCGCCGGCGAGCACCGGGAAAAGGAAGGGGCGTCCGGGATCGGTCTTCATGACGATCAATTGTTCCCTGTCCCGGTAGACGTGAAAATTTTCCCCCAGCCGGCAGCTGGCGCCCGTCTTCGCGTTCACGAGGCCGATGAGCGCCCGGATGTGTGAAAAACTGCCCCCGTGCGTCGTGAAGTCGCGGGAGATCTCGTGCAGGGCGGATTCCCGGAGGAAGAGGGGGTAGCGTTCCAGGCGGGGAATATTGATCCTCAGTTCATCGCCGGTATCCGAATCCACGATGTCGCCCAGCACCGCATCGAGCTGATTCCTGAGGTAGGAGCCGAGGTCCGTGAAGAGTGACGCGGTCCGGTTCAGCGTCCCGTTGAGCCCGGGGTTCACGCGGTCGGCGATCGCAGGCATGATCTCGTTGCGGAGGATGTTGCGCGTGTACTTCGGCAGGCGGTTGGTGGAATCCTCCCTGTGCCGGATGTTCCGGGCGGCGGCATAGTCCGCGATGACCCGCCTGTCGGCGAACAGGAGCGGCCGGATGATTCCCCCGTCCTGGTGGAGAAGCGGGATTCCCGAGAGGCCGTGGACCCCCGCCCCCCGGAGAAAATTAAAGAGCACCGTTTCGGCATTGTCGTCGCCATGGTGCCCGGTGGCGACCCGTACGTCATCCCTCCCCTCCCTGAGCCGGGTAAAGAAGGCGTATCGTTCAGAACGGGCATGTTCCTGAACCGAGGCGTTGTTCCCGGCGGAGGTGTATGCCCCGCAGCGGTGGAGGTGGAAGGGGAGCGAGAGGGATTCGGAAGCCGCGCGGACGAACTGTTCGTCGGCTTCGGATTCCTGGCCGCGGAGGCCGTGGTTCACGTGGGCCACCCCCAGCCGGCACTCAAGCCGCTCACGAACGGCGTGAAAGAGACGGAGGAGCACCATGGAATCCACCCCCGAACTGACGGCCACGATGACTTCGTCGGACGGGCGGACGAGGCCGTTTCGCCGGATGAATTCGGTGAAGGTTTTTTCGAGGTCGAGTGGTTTCATCCCGGGGCCGGCTCCCTGAAAGGGTCCGGTTGCAGTGTAGCGGAGGAGGGAGTCGAACCCCCGACACACGGATTATGATTCCGTTGCTCTAACCAACTGAGCTACTCCGCCGGAGAAAACGTGAAAAGATAGTGTAAAAACTCAAGATAAGCAAAAATCGGCATATTTGAAATTGTTTGAGGTTGACTGTCCCGGTTTTTCTTTCTACTTTTCGATTATGGTTTATCCGCCAAATCCGAGCACCCGATGAACCGCGGAGGACATTCCCTGCAGGCCGTGATCGCAGCCGCAGAACGGATCCCCACGATCCGGCGGATGGACGTGAAGTCCGGCGATCATCTGCTGGTGAAAACGAAGAATTCGACGTACACGATCGTCGTCGGACAGGACGGTGTGTGCACGGTGTCCGGCGGATGGTTCGACCGCCGCGGCAAATCACCGATGCGCACCACCGTCGCCGGGTGTACCTGGGGGGGGAGCATCATCAAGGTGGACCTCATCGCGGCGATCGGGCTGTGCATCGAATTCGGCAACAGGTTGATCACGACGGAGGCACGCAGGATTTTCGTGATCAGGCGCGAAGCCCTGAACTGAGCGCCGGCCCGGAGGGAGGAACCCCTTCCCGTCCCGGGCGGAGAGCAGCGCAACCGTGGCCGAAAATTGAACTCTGACTGTCCCTTGGTCGAATCCACGATCCTCACGATGATGAAACCCCTCCATTCCCGGTCCTTCCCGGCGCTGGCACTCATCTGCGCCATCGGATTCTCCTCCCACCCGGCGGCAGCGCTCCAGTCGGGGACCACCGGTGACGGACCGGCCGGGACGGCAACCCTCATCTCGGACGCCGGCGTGGAGGACGGTCTCGTCGCGGGATTGATACGACGGTACACGGCCGATTACGGGAGCCTCGACCGCTTCTTTCCCACAGAACTCTCGGCATTGCGACGGGAGCGGTTCGTCGAATTCACGTCGGACTGGCTCGCGGTACTCGATTCGCTTCAGGCGGCACCGCTCGACCAGCAGGAACGCGTGGACGCGGCCCTCTTCCGGAACCTGCTCGATCACGAACTGGCGCAGCTGGCGATCGACAGCGCGCGTTTTGCCGAGATGCTGCCGGTCATCCCGTTCGCACCCGGGCTGATCGCCCTGGAGGACAACCGGAGAATGCTCGTCCCCATCGATCCGGAACGGACGGCCGGGACGCTGGACGATATGCAGAAGCTCGTCGAGGGGACGATGGCACGGTTCGATTCACTCCTGACGGCACCCGGCCGGAAGGGGGGGGACCGTTCCCGCCCCCTGGTCAAGAAAACGGTGGCCAACCGGGCCGTCGGCGCGATCGGGGAGACCAGGCGTTTGCTGAAACGTTGGTTCGGTTACCACGACGGATACGACCCCGTGTTTTCCTGGTGGGTGCGATCCCCCTATTCGAGCCTCGATTCGGCACTCGAGCGGTATGGCAATTTCGTTCGCGACAAACTCGTGGGCGTGGCGCCAGGGGACATGACCACGATCATCGGCGACCCCATCGGTCGTGAAGCCCTGATGAGCGAACTGCGCTACGAAATGATCCCGTACACGCCCGAAGAGCTGATCGCGATCGCCAAAAAAGAGATGGCCTGGTGCGACGCCCGGATGCTGGAGGCCTCGAGGGAGATGGGCTTCGGGGATGACTGGAGGAAGGCCCTGGAGAAGGTCAAGACACTGCACGTCGACCCGGGCAGACAACCGGAGCTGATCCTCGGGCTGGCTCGCGAAGCGGTGAAATTCGTGGAAGACCGTGGTCTGCTCACCGTCCCTCCGCTCGCGAAGGAGACCTGGAGGATGGAGATGCTCAGCCCCGAACAGCAGCTCGTCTCTCCCTTTTTCCTCGGCGGGGAGGTCATCCAGGTTTCGTACCCGACGGACGGAATGAGCCACGAACAGAAAATGATGAGCATGCGGGGGAACAACATCCATTTCGCGCGGGCGACGGTCCACCACGAACTCATTCCCGGTCATCATCTCCAGGGATTCATGAGATCGCGATACCGCACCTACAGATGGGTCTTCGGCACGCCCTTCTGGACCGAGGGCTGGGCGCTCTACTGGGAGTTGATGCTCTGGGACCTGGATTTCGCCCGATCGCCGGAGGACCGGGTGGGCATGCTGTTCTGGCGGATGCACCGTTGCGCCCGGATCATCTTCTCGCTCAGCTTTCACCTCGAGCAGATGACTCCGCAGGAATGTATCGACTACCTCGTGGAAAGGGTCGGTCACGAGCGGGATAACGCGGCGGCCGAAGTCCGGCGTTCCTTCCAGGGGAACTACGGTCCGCTCTACCAGTGCGCATACCTCCTGGGCGGATTGCAGATCCGGGCACTCCACGGAGAACTGGTCGGACCGGGGAGAATGACCGACCGGCAATTTCACGACACGATCCTCCGAAACAACGGGATGCCGATCGAGATGGTGAGGAAGATCCTCACCGGGGAGAACGTCGCGTCCCGCCACGTGCCCTCGTGGAGATTCTATGACGAACCGGGGACGGGGAAGTGAGGGGGGGCGTGGCCGGACAACAGGCGGCAGATCAGCTGGAGAACCTGAAAGGTCCATCATGTTCATGAGACTTCTCCAGGTGGAGGTCGATACCGAGGGGCTCCACCTTCTTCAGAATCTGTACGACGAACGCGTGCTGACCGCCCTGAAAGATGTCCGCGGCTGCAGGTTCGCCGGGCTGATGCAGAGCATCCACGATCCCGAGACCTGCCTCTCGCTCACACTGTGGGAGAGGCAGGAGGACGCCTCCGAGTACGAACGCTCGGGACTGTTCGCCCAGCTGCTCGAGGAGGCGAAGATCTTCCTGTCCGGGAGCCTGGAGTACACGATCAAGCTGTCGGAGAACCTGCAGGTCGAATACGTCCCGGTGAGGACGGATCCGGTCGTGAAATCCTTTCCGATCGCGGCGCAGAGCGAGACCGAGCAGAAGGGGGACGATGCCCGCCGTGCAGTATGGCTCCGGATCGTTTCACTGAAAATTCTCCCCGGAAAAATGGAGCTGTTCAAAAAACTCTACCGGGAACATTCCATCCCGGCCCTCCGGTCCGCCCCGGGATGCCGGTACGTCTACCTCCTCGAGAGCGAAGAGAAGAGGGATGAGGTGTTCTCGGTCACCATCTGGGACTCGAAGGAACGGGCCGCCGAATACGAGCAGAGCGGCGTGTTCGAACGACTTCTGAAGATCCAGAAAGACACCCTGTCCGACCTGGCGAAATGGAGGACGGAGTCCGGTGTGCAGGACGGGCCGAAGTCGGTGAGCACAGACGACGTCCTGGTCGAACACTACACCGTCCTCACGGGCAAGAGCTTTACCTGACGGAGCCGGGCCCCCGGAAACATCCGGGAACGGCCGACCCGACGAACACACGAATCCACCATATCTCACATTCAGAACATTCCCCCCGTATGCCGTTGAAAACAATCCTGCTGTTCTGCGCCACGCTGTCCGGTGCGGCTTCGGTGACCGCCCAGACACCCGACATGGTGTTTCTCAACGGGATCGTCCATACGATGGACGAACAGGTCCCCTCCGCGACCGCGCTGGCTCTGCGTGGAAACCGGATACTCGCGGTGGGAACCGACACCGTGATCGGTTCACTCGCCGGTCCGTCGACGAAGATCGTGGACCTGGCCGGAAAAACCGTCATCCCCGGTTTCATCGAGAGTCACGGTCACCTCCTCGGAACGGGATATTACCGGCTCCGTCTCGATTTCAGCGGGATAAAGAACTATGGTGAGATGGTGGAGATGGTGGCGGCGGCCTCAAGGGAAACACCCCCGGGGGAGTGGATCCTCGGGCGGGGCTGGCACCAGAGCAAGTGGGATACCCGGCCGGTGCCGGAGGTGCGGGGATTCCAGACGCACGACGCCCTCACCGCAGTTTCGCCCGATCACCCGGTCTGGCTGAGACACGCGAGCGGTCACGCGGGAATTGCCAACGCGAAGGCGATGGAACTCGCCGGGGTGGACTCATCGACGAAATTCGGCGAGGGGGGGGAGATCATCAGGGACGGGAAGGGAAACCCGACCGGCATCTTCATCGAACTCGCCCAGGCCCTCATCGGAGACCGGGTCACGCCCGAAACTCCCCAGACCGACCGCAGGGCCTTCGGAAAGGCGGTGGAAGAGTCTGTCTCGAAGGGGGTCACCACCTTCGTCGACGCCGGCACGGACAGGTCACACGTGGATCTGTACCGCACGATCCTCGCGGAAGGTCCTCCCCGGATGAGGCTGTACGTGATGGTCGGTGCCCGGGACGACATCGATCGTGAAGAACTGTTCTCCGCCCCGCCCGACTCGGGATCGGGGGGCGGATTCCTGACCGTCCGGGCGATTAAACTCGGTATTGACGGGGCGCTCGGGTCCCGGAGCGCATGGTTGATGGAACCCTATCTCGACGATCCCGGGAATCTCGGCCACGAGACCCTTCCCGTGGAGGACCTCGTGACGATATCGCGGAGGGCCCTCGAAACCGGCTACCAGGTCTGCGTGCACGCGATCGGCGACAGGGCGAACCACGAGGTGCTCGACGCCTTTGAAAAGGTCTTCGCCGAACAGCCGTCTCCGGCCGCGGAGGCCCGCTTCAGGATCGAACATGCCCAGATTCTCGACAGCGCAGACATCGAAAGGTTCGGGAGGCTAGGGGTCATCGCCTCCGTGCAGGGGATTCACTGCACCTCGGACAGGCCGTGGGCGGCCTCGAGGATCGGCGAGGACCGGATCGCCGAGGGGGCGTACGCCTGGAGAAAACTTCGCGACGGGGGTGCCCTGCTGGTCAACGGAACCGACACCCCGGTCGAAAGGGTGGACCCGCTGAAATGTTTCTACGCCTCGGTCACCAGGCAGCAACCCGACGGCACGCCCCCGGGGGGATTCGATCCGGGGGAGAAGATGTCGCGGGAGGAGGCACTCCGGTCGTATACCATCGATGCGGCCTACGGAATATTCCGCGAGCGGGAACTGGGTTCGATCGTTCCGGGCAAACTCGCGGACCTGGTCATCCTTTCGTCCGACATCCTCACGGTCCCGGACGACGAACTGCTGTCCACCTCGGTCGTGGCGACGATCGTGGACGGCCGTTTCGTCTTCGGCGCCCCGGATTGATATGCCGCAATCGCCTCCCGTCGCGTCCAGGGCCGCCGACGCCGCCTTCGAGTACTGTGCGAAACTGACGACCAGCCACTACGAAAATTTTCCCGTCGCGTCGCTGTTCCTTCCCGAGGAGAAACGGGACTACATCCGTGCGGTCTACGCTTTCAGCCGCATCGCGGACGATTTTGCGGACGAGGGCGACAGGACGCCCGGGGAACGTCTCGCCCTGCTGGATGACTGGGGGCGGCGGCTGGACGACGCCTACGCCGGCAGCGCGGACCATCCCGTGTTCATCGCGCTCGCGGAGACCGTCAGGAAAAACCGCATCCCGAGGGAGTACCTCGCCGATCTCCTTTCAGCCTTCCGTCAGGACGTTTCCGTGAAGCGGTATGGGACCCTCGATGAGTTACTGGACTACTGTTCACGATCGGCGAACCCCGTCGGGAGGATCGTCCTGCATATCTTCGGCCACCGGGACGAGGAGCTCGGGAGGATGTCCGACTGCATCTGCACGGCGCTGCAGCTGACGAATTTCTGGCAGGACCTGGGGTACGACATCTCCCGGGACCGGCTCTATCTGCCCGCCGCGGAGATGCATCGGTTCGGATACTCGGAGGAGGACTGGCGGAAGAGGGTCGTCGACGAACGATTCCGCGGTTTGATGGCATCGATGGTGGGAATGACACGCGACCTCTTCGCGGCGGGTTCCGCCCTGCCGGATAAAGTCGAGCGGGACATTCTCCTGGAATTGAGGCTCGTCTGGCTGGGGGGAATGTCGATCCTGCGGAGGATCGAGCGCGCCGGGTACGACGTGTTTTCGATGCGCCCGTCGATTTCGACCCCGGGGAAGATCATGCTCCTCGCCCGCGGATTGCTGATGAGGGACATTTCACGGTACGGCCGGAAAAGGGAAAGGAAAAAGCCGTGGGACCTCACCTGAAGGGGGCAGCCGCGGGCTCGAGCTTCCGGTATTCGTTCTGGCTGCTCCCTCCCGACCGCCGGCGCGCCCTCGCAGCTGTCTACAATTTCTGCCGGGCGACCGACGATATCGTTGACGGTGAAGGGTCCCGGGAGGAAAAAACCGACGCCCTCGAGCGATGGAAATCGGAACTCCGTCTCGCCGAGCGGGGATCGTCGAAACACCCCGTTCTCGTACCCCTGCGGGAAGCATCCGCACGCTACGACATACCCTTCCCCCACTGTTTCGACCTTGTGAGGGGTGTGGAAATGGACCTCTCCGCGACACGGTACGAAACCTTTCCGGAACTCGAAACGTACTGCGAACTCGTCGCGTCCTCGGTGGGGTTGATGTGCCTGGGCATTTTCGGGAGGAGGAACGAACGAACGGAAGAGTACGCCCGGCAACTCGGCCGGGCCCTCCAGCTGACGAACATCATCAGGGACGTTGCGGCGGACGCCGCCCTCGGCAGGGTGTACATCCCGCAGGAAGACCTCGTCCGGTTCGGCTGCGCGGAGAGCGACCTCCTCGCGGGAAAACGGCCGCCGGGGTTCGGTGAACTCATGTCTTTCCAGGCGTCCCGTGCGGAAGCGTATTACGCCGCCGCGGAGTCAACGCTCAGGCCGGATGACCGGCCCGCGATGGCCCCCGCCCGGGTCATGGCGGGGATCTACCATGAAACTCTCCGGAAGATCGGCAGGAGCGGATATGACGTGTTCAACGGCACGGTCCGCCTCGCGGCGCCCGTGAAATTCCTCATCGCCCTCAGGCAGGGGCTCACCGGAGCGCTCCGTTTCCGATGACCTACGACGCGGTCGTCGTCGGGGGAGGGTTGAGCGGCCTCTCGGCCGCGGTCGCGGTCAGCGCCGCGGGGGGGCGGGTGGCACTCATCGAACAGGGGCCGAGGCTGGGCGGGCGCTGCTATTCCTACGCGGATCCGGTGACCGGCGACGAAGTGGACAACGGCCAGCACGTTCTCCTCGGTTCCTACCGGCACCTCCTGAAATACCTGGACACCATCGGCACCTCGGGTCTGCTCCGGGCCCAGCCCTCCCTGCAACTCCGGTTCCATCATCCCGAGAACGGGTTCGGAACCTTCCGGATGCAGAGGCTCCCCGTTCCGCTCGACCTCGCCTCCGGAGTGCTGACCTACCGCCATCTCTCGGTGCGGGAAAAAGCCGAACTGCTGTCGGCGGGCCGCCGCCTCCGGGCCTGGGACCCCGCTCTCCAAAACACGCTCGCTTCCATGAGCGTGAGCAACTGGCTCGAATCAATGGGGCAGGGTCAGAACGCCCGCGATTGCTTCTGGGACCCGATCTCCGTTTCGGTGATGAACGAAACACCCGGCTTGGCCTCGGCCCTCCTCTTCGCGAAGACGCTCCGGGCCGCATTTTTCGAACGCGGGGCGGACAGCCGCATGCTGATCCCGACCGTGGGACAAACGCAACTGTACGTCGACCGGGCGGTCGAATTTCTCACCGCGAGGAAATCGGTCGTCAGGACGATGACGGGGGCTGAGCGGGTGCTGGTGGAGAAAGGTGGCGCGCCGCGGGGGAGCGGTACGCTGCGCGCCGGGGGGGTCGGGATCACGGGGGGTGAGGAGATACGCTCCGGGGCCGTCATCGCCGCGGTCCCCCACTGGGGGATACCCGCGCTCTTACCCCGGGGGGCGGGGGTCGACGGGGTGATCGCGGCGGTCAGGTCCCTGGCCACATCCCCGATCGTCTCCGTCCACCTCTGGTTCGACCGGCCCTTCATGGAGAACGAACTCGTCGGAGTGATCGGACGGACGATCCAGTGGGCGTTCGACCGGAGGAGGATCATCGCAGGGGGGAATGAGGAGAGGCCGATGGTCGCCTGCGTCATCAGCGCGGCGAGGGAGGTTTCGTCACAACCCACGTCGCGCATCGTCGAAACCGCCGTCGCGGACCTCCGGTCGGTCTATCCCCGGGCCTCGGAAGCGGTGGTCACGAGGTCCGTGGTCATCAAGGAAAAACGTGCGACATTTTCACCGGTTACCGGGGTGGAAAAATTCAGGCCAGGGGCGGTCACGGAGATCGGGGGGTTGTTCCTTGCCGGTGACTGGACGGAGACGGGATACCCCGCGACGATCGAGGGCGCCGTGAAAAGCGGATTCGCCGCCGCCGGGCATCTGCTGGCGGGGACGAAGGGAGGGAGTGGACTCAGCCGGTGACGATCGGCCGGAGCACCCACATCACACCATACTCGATGTACCCCATGAGGCCGAATACGGCGAAGGCGATCGGCCACTTGAACCGCACAGATTTAAGGTCATGGACGACGATGATCGCGAAGAAGAGGAGGAGGAGCGTATAAAAGCACATGATCACGGTCGGGATCGTCGGGTCGGCAAGTCCGATGAGCGACAGGGACACGGATTCATCGACGTGAAGTGTCGTCCCGTTGTGGATGAGGTACTGGAGGAAGACGGTGACGGTCTCCGGCAGCCTCGCCGTAACGTTGACGAACGCCATCGATGCGAGGAAGAGATTCCGGGGATACCTGAGGAAAAGGGCGAAGGAGAGGAACGCCAGGCAGAGCGTCGCGGCCTGGCCCGCAAGGGCCGACATCCCGCAGCCATCCGATCCGTTCTCGATTCCCCCCAGCGATACGGCCGAGACGCTGAGACCCCCGGGACCCTGGCAGAATGTGCTCAGCCCGAAAAGGTGGGCCTCTTCATGGACAACGAGGGAGATCCCCACGGCGAGCAGAAGTGCGGGAAGCCCCACCAGCAGGAGTTTTCGGGGGGGATATGTCGGTTCGTCTTCTATCAGTGCCATCCGTCTGACCCGTGTCGTTCTGTTCCGGGGGGGATATTGTACACATTTTTCCCCTCGGGCGCAACCACCGGCCAAACGGAGCGGCATGGGCCGGTTGCCTTTGCTTTTCCCCCACCAAGATGGTACTATGTTGAACCCGTGACCAATCCACCTCAGAGCGAAACCGCATGAAAGCACGACCCGACAGCTCATTTTACGAAGAACTGGAATGGAGGGGACTCATCCATTCGTCCACGCCGGGGGTGCGGGAACACCTCTCGCGGGGGAGCGTCACCGGGTACATCGGTTTCGATCCCACGGCTCCGAGTCTCCATGTCGGTTCTCTCCTTCCGATCATGGGGCTCGTCCATTTCCAGCGGGGAGGGCACCGGCCGATCGCCATCGCCGGGGGAGGGACGGGAATGATCGGGGACCCCAGCGGCAAGTCCCAGGAACGGAATCTCCTCACCCCGGGGGACATCGCGGCGAACCTCGCCGGCATCCGACGCCAGCTCGGCCATTATCTCGATTTCGGGGGAGGTGGGAACGGCGCGGAGATCGTCGACAACGCCGAGTGGCTCGCGCCGCTGGGGATGATGGATTTCCTCCGCGAAGTCGGGAAACATTTTTCGGTGAACGAAATGCTGGCGAAGGACTCCGTGAGATCCCGACTCGAGAAGGAACAGGGAATCTCCTTCACCGAGTTCACCTATTCCATCCTCCAGTCCTACGACTACCTCGCCCTCCATGACCGCTACGGCTGTTCGCTGCAGATGGGGGGGAGCGACCAGTGGGGAAACATTGTTTCGGGGATCGACCTCGTGAGGCGGATGCGGTCCAGGGAGGTGCACGGCCTCGTCTACCCGCTCATCACCACCTCCGGCGGGTCAAAATTCGGGAAAACCGAGGCAGGAACGGTTTGGCTCGATCCCCGGAAGACCTCACCGTACGCGTTCTACCAGTTCTGGTTGAACACCGACGACAAGGACGTGGTGCGGTACCTGAAATATTTCACGCTCCTGTCCAGGGAGGAAATCGCCTCCCTCTCCGCGGCTCACGAGAAGGCCCCCGGGGAACGCGCCGCGCACCGCAGGCTCGCCCGCGAGGTCACGACGATGCTCCACGGCGGGGAGGCCCTCGCACAGGCGGTGCGGGCGTCTGAAATATTTTTCGGTGCCGAAATCCATGACGTTCCCCCCGAAACGCTGCTGGAAATTTTCGCCGATGTCCCCTCCACGGATTACCCGAAGGAGAAGGTTGTCGGCGGGAACCTGCCGGTTCCCGATCTCCTCGTCGCCTCCGGTCTGGTGTCATCGAAGGGAGAGGCCCGCAGGGCCATCGACGGGGGAGGGATCTATCTCAACAATGTGCGCGTCACGTCTCCCGGAGGGACGGTCCCCCCGGAGGCCTGCCTCCACGGAAGGTTCATCGTTCTCCGGAAGGGAGGGAGAAACTACTCCCTCGTCCGGCTCATCTGACCAATTCCCGCCTCGGCCCGGCGACCGGGGCGGTATTTCCACCGGACGGGCGGACCTCAACGGCATCCCGGCGGGTTGTCCAACCGGCCCATCCCGATCTCAGGATTGAGAACCCCGCCAAACCGGGCCCCCAGATTCCCCGATTCAGGCAATTTTGCTCTGGCATGGTTCTTGAACCATTTCGGGTGGTTCAGCGTGTTATCAATCAGGTACGATCATGAGCAGGACGTCAGGATCATTCAGCAGGAACCGGCCGGCGGGCAACGGACCCGACCTGCCGCGGATCATCGTCTGGCAGATTACCCGGAATGCCACGGACCGTACCGGAGACACCCGGCACGCACCGCCCGCCGGGGCGGATGAACCGCTCAACTCCAGCGAAAGCATGCTGGTGATCGATTCGATCGCCCGGACCGGGAAGCCCATCCTCGTCCTCACGGGTGACGACATACTCCGGAACGTCCAGCGGCTTCCCGACATTCTGGATTACGGCCGGGCGCTCGGCCTCAAGATGATCGTCGAAGTATCCCCCGAAGAACTCACCGATGAAGTCCTCAAAACCTATTCCCGGTTCGGCGAAAGGATCTTCCGGGTTAAAGTGAGCGCGGCCCCCGGTCAGGGCGCGGAGGAGAGGGAGGAGAACTCGAGATATTTTCGTGACCTCGAATCCTGCCTCGACCGGATGGAACTGGCCGGTTACGAATCCCATCTCGTCTACACCGCGACCGAGCCGGACATCAGGAGCCTCGCCCTGCTCCACGACTTCGGACTCCGGCGTTCGGCGAGGGGCCTGTACTGCCACCTCCGGTTCGACCTCGCCGACCCGAAGAAGTCCCGTCCCGCCGGCAGCGTCGATGATTTCGTCCAGAGGTTCGCCACGATGAAGGAATACAGCCCCTCCACGATGATCATTTCCCCGCAGTGCGTGAAGTTCGTTCACAACTCACGCCGGCGCGGTCCGGCCGGAGGTGGGAGGGAGGACGGCAGGCCCGAGTGGGAATACACCTGCGTGGCCGGGAAATCGTACGCATACATCGATCTCAACGGCCGCGTCCACCTCTGCGGAGGAAACCCCGGCAGGGGAGTATCCCTGCGCGACGCGGGATACGATTTCAGAAAGATCTGGTCGCATTCCCCGGCGTTCACCGGTTCCCGGACGATCTGCCGGAACTGTCTCCACGGTTACCATTCGCTCTCTCCCTCGGCGGAACGTGAGCATCTCCCCGGACACAACGGTCCGGTGGCCACAGCCGGTTGATTTTTCCACCCCACTTTACTATACTGGCTTTCGCTCTACCGTCATCCACCCCACATCAGGCGTACCGTTCCCGCGCTGCACACGGTGTCCGGGCCGTCCGTGCTATCCAGGCTATCCAGGCTCGTATGAAAAAGTCAACGCTCTTCCGGTCGGTTACCGTCTTCACGTTTCTGATTTCCGCCGGGGCGGGGAGGGCGGTTTCCCAGGTCATGATCACGGCGGATGATTTCCGGGCGGTGATGGAGAACTCGCAGCGGATGGAGTATTCCATAGAATACTACCCGAACCCCTCGGTCGACCTCGGTACGGACACTGCCGGAGCGAGGTCGTTCGACTTCAGCGCGGTCCCCAACGAGAGCACGAGGGATTCGGCACTCCGGATTTTCATCGACCCGGCGGGGGAACCCGGGGAGGAGGACTTCCCGGGCGCGACACTCTGCACACCGCAGACGGTCAATCCCACGGACAGTTCCGAGATCACCCTGGTCGGATTTTACCTCCTCCGTCCCGACGGGTTTTACCTGATGGGGAACTACATTCGCCAGGTGGTCTCCACGCTCATGGACACAACGGTCGTTCAACGGTATACTCCCATGAAGCTTCTGATCCCCCTGCCGCTTGGTTACGGTGTCCACCGTGCCGGTACGGATACGATCATGATCGACAGCTCGAACAACGATTACTCGGTGACGATGACGACGGTAGAGTGCGACGGGTGGGGGGAGGTCACGCTCCCTGCCGCCCCGGGAGCCACTTCCTTCGCCGGGGCCGGTTCCCTGAGCTGTCTCCGGTTGAAAACCACGGAGATCGAGGAACTCTACTTCGACGGGGCCTTCGGTGAAAGGGAAAAACGGGTGACGGTCTCGTACATCACACCCGAGGGCGTGCTCGTCACGGTACGACAGGACGACTCGAATTACGTGGAAGGCATTGCGGCGGTGACAGGGATCGAATTCAGCATGCGGGTCGGGACGACGGGAATACGCCGGCTGCCCGGCGGACTTCCCCGGACCTTGATGCTTTCCCAAAACTACCCCAACCCCTTCAACCCCTCGACCACGATCGCCTTCTCCCTGCCCACCTCCGGAAGGGCGAGGCTGGAGGTTTTCGACATGCTCGGCCGGAGCGTCTCGACCCCCGTAGAGAGAGAGATGCCGCCGGGGTCGTATACCCTTCCCTTCGACGGGGGATCGCTCCCAAGCGGGACATACGTGTACAGGCTGACGGCCGGGGGGATTTCCGCATCCAAAAAAATGAACATCGTGAAATAAGCGGATTGCCCCGGGCAGGGGGGCACGCGCGGCACACAACCATCACCAGCCCACTGTGAGAAATGAATTATGATCATCATCTGTAAAGCGGGCGCGACGGAGAACGACGTCCGGGCCGTCGTGGCGAAGATCGAAAAGGCGGCACTGCGCCCCCACGTCTCGCGCGGCGCAGAGAGGACCGTGATCGGCGTCATCGGGGACGAACGCAGGATACGTCGTGAAGCCTTCCTGCTGATGCCCGGCGTCGAGAACGTCATTCCCGTGCTCAAGCCGTACAAACTCGCCAGCAGGGAATTCCACCCGACGGGAACGGTGGTGAAAGTGGGAGAGGTCGAAATCGGGGGGAAGGACGTGATCATCATCGCCGGACCCTGTTCGGTTGAGAGCGCCGGGCAGATCGAGTCGGCCGCGGCATCGGTCCGGGCGTCGGGGGCGTCCCTCCTGAGGGGGGGCGCCTTCAAACCCCGCACGAGCCCCTACGCCTTCCAGGGCCTGGGGGAAGAGGGATTGAAACTGCTGGCGGCGGCGCGGGAGAAAACGGGCCTGGGGATCGTCACCGAGGTCCTGGAGTCCGCCGACGTCCCGGTCGTTGCGGAGTATGCCGACATGCTGCAGGTGGGTGCCAGAAACATGCACAACACGCACCTGCTCAGGGCGCTCGCCCGGTCCGGAAAACCTGTCCTGCTGAAACGGAACTTTTCCGCCACCATGACGGAGTTCCTGATGAGCGCAGAGTACCTCCTCTCGGGGGGGAACCCCGGCGTCGTCCTCTGTGAGCGGGGGATCCGCACTTTCGTGGAGTACACGAGGAACACCCTCGATCTCAACGTCGTGCCGGCGGTAAAAGCGGCCTCACATCTTCCCATCGTGGTTGACCCCAGCCACGGCACCGGCAGGCAGGACCTTGTACTCCCGATGAGCCGCGCCGCCATCGCCGCCGGTGCCGACGGGTTGATCGTCGAGGTGCATCCGAAACCCGCCGAGGCGTTTTCCGACGGTGAACAATCGCTCACCCCGGCCGCATTCAACGACCTGATGACCGAGATCGGGAAGGTCGCCGGGGCCGTGAACAGGAGCATCATTCAGCGTTAACCCGGGGGCGGACCCCGTTCCCTCCACCCGTATCTTGCATTTCAGGCCCTCTCTCCGTACGTTTCGGTCATGATGAAAGGGAAAAAGGCCATCACCGACCGACTCATCTCGATCGCTGGCCGGGACAGGGTCCTGGACAGCCCCGCTTCACTCATTGCCTATTCCTATGATGCGACGGCGCTGCCGCCCGCCGCGCCACTCTGCGTGGTTCGTCCCGCCGACACCGAGCAGATCTCCAGGATTGTCCTGTTTGCCAACGAGGCCGGCTTCCCGATCGTCCCCCGCGGCTCGGGAACGGGCCTGAGCGGAGGGGCACTCCCCACCGAGGGCTCGGTGGTCCTCCTGACGAACCACCTGAACTCCATACTCGAAATCGATACCGGAAACCAGACGGTGACCGTCGAGCCGGGGGTCATCACCGCCCGGTTGCAGAAGGCCGTGGAGGGCCGGGGGTACCTCTATCCGCCGGATCCCGGGAGCGCCAGTATCTGTACGATCGGGGGAAACGTCGCTGAAAATTCGGGCGGGCTCAGGGGCCTCAAATACGGTGTCACGAGGAATTACGTCATGGGACTCGAGGTCGTCCTCCCCACCGGGGAAATTCTCACGACCGGCGGAAAGTCCGCCAAGGACGTCGCGGGGTACAGCCTGAAGGACATTCTCGTCGGTTCCGAGGGGACGCTGGGAATCATCACCCGGGTCCTGCTGAAGATCGTGCCGAAGCCGGAAACCGCCGGGGTGCTGCTGGTTTCGTTCGGATCGATGGAATCGGCCGCCGAAGCCGTATCCGCGGTCATCGCCGCCAGGATCAGGCCTTCGATGCTCGAGTTCATGGACCGTACGACCATTCGTTGCGTCGAGGAGTACGCCCGACTCGGCCTGCCCGTCGGGGCGGAGGCGATGCTCCTCGCCGAAGCGGACGGGCACCCCGAAATCGTCGATCAGGAGATCGCGGGCATGCGTGCCATTTTCCAACGGTGCGGTGCAACGACCATCACCGCCGCGGCCGACCCGGCCGAATCGGACAGGCTGAAAATCGCCCGCCGCGCCGCATTCACCTCCCTCGCGAGGATGAAACCGACCACGATCATGGAGGACGTGGCGGTCCCCAGGGCCGAACTCGCCAGACTGATCAGGGCGATCGAGGAGATCGGGAAGAGGAACGACGTCCTGATCGGGACCTTCGGACATGCCGGCGACGGTAACCTTCATCCGAACTATCTTACGGACGAGTCGGACCCGGATCAGTACGGGAGGGCCAAGCGCACCGTGTTCGAGGTGGAGGAGGCCGCGATCGCGATGGGAGGAACCATCACCGGGGAACACGGTGTGGGACTCTTCAAGAAACCCCTCCTCGAAAAAATGACCGGCACCCCCGCGATCGTGATGATGCGGCGGCTCAAGGAGATGATGGATCCGAACCTGGTGCTGAACCCGGGAAAAATCATCGACTGCGAACCGCGGTGCGAAGGCCGGCTGCCCCGTTCCCGGGAGGCGATCCGGGAATTCGCGGAGGTTGCCTGGATATGAGCCGGCCCGACTCCCCGACACTCGTGCACAAATTCCTTCGCCCCAGGAGGAGCGTCCCGGGGAAAGCCCCGGGGCTGTTTTTGCTGCACGGCAGGGGGGCGGACGAAGACGATCTGCTCGGGTTGTCGGAATATTTCGATGACCGGCTCTTTATCGTGGCGCCGCGGGCGCCCCATCCCTTCCCGATGGGGGGCGGATACACCTGGTACGACCTCGAGGAAATCGGGAAGCCCGACCGCGCCATGTTCGAGTCCAGCCACAAAAAATTACGGTCGTT
>QJVY01000240.1 GCA_003235555.1 Ignavibacteria bacterium
GGTAGCGCTCTAACCAACTGAGCTAAGAGCCCAGCACTCCATGTGGACGTGCCGGGAGCCGGAATCGAACCGGCACTCCCCTTGCGGAGAACAGGATTTTAAGTCCTGTGCGTCTACCAGTTTCGCCACCCCGGCAATGGTGAACGGACTTTTCACCACCGCTGCATCATCCCCCCATCCCGTCGTGATCGTCGAGGCGCCGGGCGGACTCGAACCGCCGCATAAAGGTTTTGCAGACCTCTCCCTTACCACTTGGGTACGGCGCCATCAGAACCTGCAGGAAATACTCACCCCGGACGGGAGTGAGGCTCCCCTGATGTACAGTGAAAGCAGAAAAAAAGATCCCACGGATGGGATCAGGGAGATCTGAAGCAGACCACCTCGAGCGGGAAACGGGATTCGAACCCGCGACATTCACCTTGGCAAGGTGACGCTCTACCAACTGAGCTATTCCCGCATGAACAGTCCTGAATATACTAAATGTTTTCCAATCCCGCAAGATTTAACCGATTTCCACCTATTTCGGAGGTCCGGCAAGGGGGATGTGACCGGTGAAACTTACGGGAAAAGCGAGGGCAGGACGTCCTCGGGGTCTTCGCTACCTGCTGATTTCGAGGATTTTATACTCGAGGATTCCGGCCGGGACAGTGATTTTCACCTTCTCCCCCTGTGTTCGACCCATCAGGCCTCTCCCGAGCGGGGAGGTAACCGATATCTTGTTTTTCTCGAAATCAGCCTCCTCCGGGGAAACGAGGATGTAGGAGAGAATCTCCTTGGTTTTCAGGTCCTGAAGTTTGATCCTGGAGAGAATATAAATTTTATCATTGGGCAATTCTTTGCTTTCAATGATTCTGGCACGTGCAAGTGTTTGCTCGAGTTTAGCGATCTTCAACTCGAGATGCTGTTGAGCTTCCTTGGCGGCGTCATATTCGGCGTTTTCCGACAGGTCACCGTGACTGCGGGCTTCACCGATTTTCTGAGCCATTTCAGCCCGACCTTTGATCTTCAGGTCGCGGAGCTCATGCTCGAGCTCCACGATCCGTTCCCGGGTCAGGTAGACGATACCGTTGGATTTTCCTGCGTCAGCCATGAATCGGGACAGTCCCTCCCATCAGATAGACGTGATTTGTTATGATGTTGAAAATGTGCAAAAAGAAAAGCCATCACCGGTCAGGTGGTGGCTGATACCCGTTGTACCCTCTGAAATGTAGATTATTGATTTTTAAAAATCAAGTGGATTGTTGCCCCCCTTTTTTTTCAAAAAGGAGCAAATGACCCATTTTATCACGTTTTGTCTTGAGATATTTTTCATTCAATTCATGGGATTCGGTTTCGAGCGGGACCCGTTCGACAATTTCCAGTCCGTATCCGTGAAGACCCACGACTTTTTTCGGGTTGTTCGTCATCAGCCTGATTTTCCCCACCCCGAGGTCTCTCAGGATCTGCGCCCCGATACCGTAGTCCCGAAGATCGGGCCGGAAACCGAGTTTCTCGTTCGCTTCCACCGTGTCCAGTCCATCCTCCTGGAGCTGGTAGGCCTTGAGTTTGTTCGCCAGACCGATGCCCCTCCCCTCCTGTCTCATGTACAGGACCACCCCGCATCCATTCGAGGCGATCAGGCGGAGCGCTGATTCCAGCTGGTCGCTGCAATCACACCGGAGTGAACCGAAGACGTCACCGGTGAGGCATTCTGAATGCACCCTCACCAGGGTGGGCTCACCGGCCCGGATTTCTCCAGCGACCACCGCCACATGCTCTTTCCTGTCGGTTTCGCTCTTGTACAGGTTGATCTGGAACGTACCGTACTTCGTCGGGATGTTCGTCGAGGCGATTTTGGCGACCAGCTTCTCCCGCTGCATGCGGTATTCGATGATGTCCTTGACGGTAATGATGGTCAGGCCGAATTTCCCGGCGAGTTTTTTCAGGTCGGGTAACCGGGCCATTCCTCCGTCGTCGGCCATGATCTCGCAGATGACACCGGCCGGCGTGAGTCCGGCGATCGAGCAGAGGTCCACCACCGCCTCGGTGTGCCCCGCTCTGCGGAGCACGCCACCCTCCATCGCCCGCAGGGGAAAGATGTGTCCCGGACGTGCCAGGTCACTGGGTTTCGTTCCCTCCGAGATCAACGCCCTGACGGTCGCCGCGCGGTCGGGGGCGGAAACACCGGTGGTCGTCCCGTGTATATAATCCACCGAGACGGTGAACGAGGTCTCGTGGAGGGACGTGTTGCTTTCAACCATGGGAGTGAGCGCCAGTTCGTCGGCCCGCGCGGCGGTGAGGGCCGCGCAGATGATTCCCCGCCCGTTGAGGCTCATGAAATTGATGATCTCAGGTGTGCACTTTTCCGCCGCGACGACGAGATCTCCCTCATTCTCCCGGTCTTCATCGTCGACGATGATGATCATCCGTCCCCGCCGGATTTCCTCCACCGCGGCGTTGATCCCGCCGAATCGTATTTTTTGCTGGTCCTTCAGGATGTCTCCCCTTCGGCCGGCTTCGTGATGTTGGCGACCGCCGACTTGTCGATCTTGATCTTGACGTTGTCGCTGATCTGGATCAGCACGGTCTTCTCTTCCAGGCCGAGGACCGTCGCCTGGATGCCTCCGATCGTTGTGATTTTATCCCCCTTCTTGACGCCGTCCAGGAGTTTTTGCCTCTCCTTCTGCCGCTTCTGCTGGGGCCTGAGTATCATGAAATAAAAAATGAGGATAATGAGGGAAAACATGACCAGCGTGCTGATCATGCTGCCACCTCCCTCTCCCCCCTGCGGGGCCATGAGTGTTACGAAATGAGTGATCAAAGAACCCTCCGTGATGAGTGTTGGTTGGATTGTCTGCGTGCACCGGACTCCCGCCCCCCCGGTTCCATTTCCTTCAGCTTCTCCGATTTCCAGGAGAGGAACGAACCGTCGAGGATGTGAGCCCTTGCGCCGGCGACCAGGCTGTGGTAGAACCAGAGATTGTGGATCGTCGCCAGCGTGGGTCCGAGGATCTCCCGGACGTTGAACAGGTGCCTGAGGTACGCACGCGTGAAATTGACGCAACAATAACATCCGCACGTTTCATCGACGGGCACGTGCTCGCCGGCGTGCCGTGCGTTGGTGATCGCCATCGGCCCCTTCCCCGTGAAGAGCATTCCGTTCCTCGCGTTGCGCGTGGGAAGGACGCAGTCGAACATGTCGACACCCCTCTCGATCGCCTCCAGAATGTTGGCGGGAGTCCCCACGCCCATCAGGTACCGGGGGTTCCCCGCCGGGATCTCGTTCGTGCAGATCCCGATCGTTTCGTACATGAGTCCGCCGGGCTCGCCCACGGCTAGCCCGCCGATGGCGTAGCCGTCAAACCCCATTCCGACAAGCGCGCGCGCCGAATCTTTCCTGATCTCCGGATAGACGCTCCCCTGGATGATTCCGAAGATGGCCTGCTCATACCCGTACAATCCCTCCGATCGGGAAAATTCAGCGAGGCACCTGCCGGCCCACTCCACCGTCCGCTTGTTCGCGATCCCGGCGTAGCCCCGATCGCACGGATAGGGAGTACACTCATCCAGCACCATCATGACGTCCGGGCCGAGCGCCCGCTGAATCCCGACCGTCCCTTCCGGCGTGAAGCGGTGTGAAGACCCGTCCAGGTGCGACTGGAAGGTAACACCATCATCGTCCACCTTCCGGAGTTTTGACAGACTGTAGACCTGGAAACCACCACTGTCGGTGAGGATCGGTTTCTCCCACCCCGAAAAACGGTGCAGACCCCCCGCCCCCGATATCACGTCCGTGCCGGGCCTCAGGTAGAGATGGTATGTGTTGCCCAGTACCATCCTCACCCCGATTTCCGTCAGTTCCCCGGGGGTGACCGACTTCACCGTCCCCTGGGTTCCCACGGGCATGAAAACCGGTGTATTCACTGATCCGTGGGAAGTGCTCAGGATGCCAGCCCGGGCTCCGCCCTCCGTCTGTTCGACCGTGAATGCCATGGAAAATACTTAAAAAGAAGGGGATAATCAAAATATGGATCAGCGGCCCGTTTTGGTGTCACCCGGAGCCACCTGTTTTTCCTGTGAAGAACGATGACGAAAAATGAAGGCGGCCAGCCCCGCCAAAAGTCCTCCGCCGGTATCGGCCAGCAGGTCCATGATATCGACGGATCGACCCGGCGTAAAAGCCTGATGTAATTCGTCGAAAATACCATATCCGATTACGATTCCGAGCATGATCCAAACCTTTTTATAGTTAAAATGGGGTGGACTTTTTCCCGTAAACAAGGCCCTGTATACCAGGAGACCGAGGATGAAAAAAATGCCGAAATGAATAATCTTATCCAGTCTGTGGAGAAGGACCCACTTGATCCGGCTCGAAGGGATCGAAGATGCTATAAAAATGCAGCCAGCCCAGAAGAGTGCCGGGACCTGATACCTGAGGAACGATATCATCTTCTGGTTCATGATCTATCCATTAAAATCATATGATTTAATAACTTTCGGGAGTTGACTCAAGACATCTCCGGCAAGTAACGAACGTATCCCAAGCGTCTCCCTGACCAGGTCTCCCGCATGGCCGTGAACGAAAACCCCGCCGTACGTACTTTCAAGAGGTTTACCGCTCTCTGCCCACATGGCAGAGATTATACCCGCCAGGACATCTCCCATTCCCGCGGTGGCCATCCCTGGATTACCCGTTGAATTGATAAATACCCTGCCGGCGGGGTCTGCAGTTATCGAGGGAGACCCCTTCAGAACGATGAAAACTCCATATTTCCTGGCATATTTTCGCGTGAGTACGACCCTCCCCTTTTCAATCTCATCGTAGGAATACCCCGATAATCTTGAAAATTCACCTGTGTGTGGTGTCAGGATGCACGTATTATGCTTTAAACGGCCCTGGAGTGAAGAATCGCCTGCAAGGTGATTCAACCCATCGGCATCGAGCAATATGCTCTTATTTCTCAATTTCAGGAGTTTTTCGATAAAATCATGAGCTCCGCTGCCCATCCCCAATCCCGGGCCGGTGAGGATGACATCAGCCCAAGCCAGTTCGGTTTTGACATCGCTGATGGAATCGGGACAGAGTGTCGCCTCCGGGGATTCGGACAGGGGTTTGACCATCACCTCCGTCAGTTTTTTTGAGAGAACCGGGTAGATGCTCCTCGGGACCCCCAGGACGACCGCCCCCGCCCCACTGCGCATGGCGGCAACGGCTGCCATCGCCGCGGCCCCGGTCAGACCCACCGACCCGGCGAGAATCAGAACCTTCCCGACGGAGTGTTTATGGGAATCGCGTGCCCTCCGCCGAAAACATTCTCCAAGATCCTCTTCGCCGATCCGAAAAACAGGGTCGCGCGCGGTCGCGAGAGTCTTCATATCCACTCCAAGATCCACCACCCTGATCTTTCCGCAACGCTCCGGTCCCTCCCCGATGAGCAGTCCCGTTTTGAGCGTTCCCATCGTGACGCACGTGTCCGCCCTGACGGAGGTATTCCCGACGCTTCCGTCGTCGGAGTTCAATCCGCTCGGGACGTCCACGGAAATCACCGGACAGCCGGCCGAGTTCATCCAGTCGATGGCGCGTTTCGCCGGACCCGCGAGCTTCCCGTGAAAACCGGTCCCGAAAATCGCATCGATCACAGCAGATGGCGGTTCCCGGGGAGCGACCGGACCCCGCGGTATCGAAGCCGCCATACTCAGGCGATCGCGCGAGCCCTTCAAAAGGGCGACCCGACGCAGGATGGTGTATTGCCGCAGGGTCTCCCCCCCCAGTTTCGACCGGGGAGAGAGCAGGATGACGTGGACGGAGGCACCCGCCGCGAGGAGGTGACGGGCGGCCACGAGGCCGTCGCCGCCGTTCTTCCCCTTGCCGCAAACGATCGTGACCGATTTTCCCCTGGCACCCCCGATTGTTTCGACGGTGACTTCGGCGACGCTTCGTCCGGCGTTCTCCATCAGGATCACCTGGGGAACGCCGAGTTTTTTCATCGCAAGGCGGTCTGCCGCCCGTGTCCCGGAGGTGTCGAGGACGATATCCACGGTTTCAGTGGAAGCGGTGAATGAGGGAAATCACCGACGAGGGAAGGATGCCGAGTTGCACGTTGATCAGCGCGGCCAGTCCCAGGGCCGCCAGGACCAGCCGTGGAACAGCCTCCGCCCTCCCCGCCTCCCCGTCGCGGAAGTACATGACCATGACGAGACGGATGTAGTAATACACACCGGCCAGACTCGAGAGGACCCCCAGTATGGCAAGCCACGTCAGGTCCGCCTCGATCGCCGCTACAAACACGAAATACTTCCCGAAAAAACCTCCGAATGGCGGCAGGCCGGCCAGTGAAAAGAGAAAGAGCGCGAGCAGACCGGCGAGCAGGGGATTCTTCGCCGAAAAGCCGGAGTAGTCTTCATAGGTGAGGTTCTTCTCCTCCCTCTCCTCGACGAGAGAGACGACGCCGAACGCGCCGACATTCATGAAAAGATAGGAAACGAGATAGAACGTCACGCCGTCGCTGCCGTTGAGGTTACCCGAGGCGATGCCCACCAGCATGTACCCTGCGTGGGCAATGCTCGAGTAGGCAAGCATCCGTTTCACATTCTGTTGAACGATCGCCAGCAGGTTCCCGACGATCATCGACCCGGCGGCGAGGAAGGAGATCAGGTCCCGGAATACGAGACCCTCCGCACCCCCCCTGCGTGAGAACATCAGGATGAGCACCGAGAAGGCAGCCGCTTTTGCTCCCGTCGCCATGAATGCCGTCACCGGAGTCGGAGCCCCCTGGTACACGTCGGGGATCCACATATGGAAGGGAAAGGCACCAACCTTGAAAGCGAAGCCGGCGAGGACGAGGGCCAGCCCCGCCCAGAACACCGGCGTCTGGTCCCCTGCGATGACCAGCGCCACGATCGCATCGATCGAAAGTGTCCCCGCGGAACCGTACAGCAGCGCGATCCCGTACAGGATGAACCCCGTGATGAAGGCCCCGAGGAGAAAATACTTCAGGGAAGCCTCGTTTCCCGTCACGTGTTTCCGGAGAAAACCGACGAGGACATAGAGGCATATCGACATGAGTTCCAAACCGAGGAAGAGTGAAATCAGGTCTCCGGCAAGGGCCATGAGCATCATCCCCGCCACCGCGAAAACCACCAGGAGATTATAGGCACCCTGCCCCGCCGCCCGTTCAGAGTCGTGCCGCCGGAGATATTCCCCCGAAAAGACGACGGTCAGGAGGGCCGCGGCGATGAACACCTCACAGAAAAGGAGGCCTGCCCCCCCGGTCGGGGTGGCTCCATCCCCCCGCAGAAGGCCCGGGAAGATGCAAACGCCGACGGCGAGGAGTCCCGCGATCGTGACGGAATAACTCACGGGATCCGGCTTTTTCAACACGATCTCCAGGAGAAGGAGAAGCACGCCGAGGGAACAGATCGCGATCAGAGGATAGGAGGATTCCAAAGTAAGGGGCATGACGAGAAGGCGGAATTGTGGACGTTGGACGCCGGCGCAATCGCTTGGGAAACTTGAATTACCGTGAAATTAGGAATTTTTCAGACAAGAAACAACGAAGGCGGAGTGTTCCGGGGTGGCCCCGGGAAGGATAAAAAGAACACCCCGCCGGCTTCCACTCCGACGGGGTGTTCCGAGGTAGCTATGAGCCTCCCATGCTCTGTGTTACCGGTATATCCTATTTCATCAGGATCATCTTCTTGACATCCTGGAACTGGTTGTCGTTCACCGAGATCCGGTAGAAGTAGACCCCGCTTGCCATCTGATCCCCATCGAGGTCCACCCAGTTCTCGCCGGCGGTGAATTCCTCCCGGTCGGCGAGGGTGGCCACTTCCTGGCCCAGCATGTTGTAGACCTTCAGTGTCACGATCGCGTCTTCCGGGATCGTGAACTCGATGGTCGTCGTCGGGTTGAACGGGTTCGGGTAGTTTTGCGCCAGCCCGAAGACTTCCGGCACGTCATACAGCGAACTGTAATCGGCCGGGGCAACCGGCGCGAACGTCAGCCCGCTCCCGGTGAAGATATCCGACAGCACAACCGGTTTCACACCGGTGAGTACCGTTCCCTCGGTCTTGCCCGGGGCCGGAGAAGCGAAGCCGACCGTATCGAACGGTCCGGAGAACTCCGAGTTGATCTCCAGCAGGAACGCAGCCATGTCCTCGTACGTCCATCCGCCGGGCAGACCCCCCCAGCAGGAGAGCGCCGCGTCGGCTGAATCGGCGATCTGGTTGACCGTCATGCCGTCGAACGGATGTCCGCCGTTGGTGTAGACCAGCTCACCGAAACCCTGCGCCGGAGTCTTCTGGTACTGGCTGATAGCGATGTTGAACTTCAGCGCGAGGATCTCGCCCAGGAACCGATTACCGTGCTCGGTCGAGGTCTTGTATCTGATGTACTTGAACGGGTCGATTTTCTTCAGGGGCTTCTTGTAATTGATTTTGCTCTTGATCGTGTCGAGGCACTGCGCCGGGCCCTGGCTGTGCAGGTAGATCACCGGTTTCTTCTGCTTGTAGAGCGTCTTGATGAAGTCCTTGTACTTTTTGAAATGGATCGACCTGTAGATCGGCTTGTAGGGGAGTCCCTTTTTCAGGGTAGTTCCCACCTGGGTGGTCAAACCGGCGTCCAGATTCGCGCCCTGCACGAAGAGCTCTTCGATGACGTTGTTGAGGTTTGGCATCCGCTGACGAAGGATCTCGTAATCCACCGGATGAACACCCCCTGCACCCCACTTGACTTTCAGTTTCTTGTCCTCTTTCAGAGTCAGGTTATTGTAGAAGTAATACTTGCCCTTGACGGTCTTCCCCTTGTCGCCTAACGCGTTGATCACGACCAGCTGGGCCGAATCAAGCGCCGGGGCGAAGTTGAAGGTGAACTTCTTCTCGAGGGAACCGAAGTTGATCGGCAGGTGCCCGTTACCCGGGAAGGAGATCGTCCCTTCGATGATCTTCATGCTGAAGTCGAGGTAGAGCGCTTCGGCGCCTTCGGGGCGGGACGGGGCGTTAATCGACAGCTGGAACTCGTTCCTGTAGGGCTTGCGTTTCAGCAGTTTGCCCAGTTTACCCTTGTAGTCATAGGAAAGCGCGATCGAGTCCGAGATGAACGTCCGCATCATCGAACCGTCGCCGACGACGATGTCCACGAACCCGCCGCCCAGCCCGTCGAGCGGAGGAGGAACGTCGAACGACGTGTCCTCGTGCATCGCCACCGGGGCGAAGAGGAAGCCGCCCAGGCCGTCGGTCAGGTAGAAACCGCCGCCGCTGACCGCATCGAGACCCGAAGGCCACGACAGCGTGATACCGGTGCCTTCACCGCTCCTGCGGAACTTGAGGCGGTAGACATCTTTCTGGCCGTCATTCACCAGGTGGCGGATGTCGACACCGACTCCCTGTCCGTAGGCGCCGCCGCCGTTCGGATCGTCCAGCCGGAGATCGGCCGCCTGCTCGCTCCCCGCCGGGGGAACCGGGGGAAGCTCGGCCTCATTCAACGTCGGGTTGATGCTGTCCCGCGTGGCAATCAGGTCGCTGGTCGCCGACGTGTATTTGCCGATGTACACCGAATCTTTCCATCCCGACCCGTCTTCAGCGTGAATCTTCATGCTGAAGTTTGTCTGGGCGAAGATCGGCGTGACGCAGAGCGTCATGATAACGCACGACAATATTGAAATAACAACATATCTCATAGGTTACCTCCTTTGAGAGAGATTGAATGTGAGTTGAGGATAATGGAAACTCCGGTCGGGCCGCGGCGAAACGCGTACGAACCGGTCACTGCCCGTGGAAGAAACTCGTCCGGGTATCCCGGAAAGTCAGCCTACGGGCGGAGCCCTGAGATGGGAGTTAAACGGAGAGTGGTGAAACGTGATGAGCTGGACGATCGGATCATCGAGAAAATTCCCGTGCTCATACACTTTCAGGGAAGCAGGCGTAATGACGCCCAGAAGCTCCAGCGAAGTGGTTTGTTGTGAGGCGGGTACATGCTTCACGACCTTCCAGAGCGGGCGTACCCGCATGGATTTCGGGAGGGTCTTCCCCTTCTTTTGCCGAACGGCCTCGTTACCGTCCGTGACCACCGTGCGGTGAGCGAGCGGGACCACGTATCCGACCATGAGGTAAACGGCCAAAAGGAGGATGTGGGTGGATTTCCTCATCCGGGAAGATTGTTTGTCCTGGTAATACATCTTCTTTCAACATACAACCTGAGCACCCAATGTCAAGTCTTTTCGAATTTTTTTTACGCGACAAAAAATCGCCGATAGAAAGAGGGGTGTAAAGTACTTGATTTCTCTCCATTTAGATTTTCTTTGATTTTTCCGGTCGCGGGGTTATATTAAGAAAAACTTTTCCCCAGCTTTCCGCCGATGAAGATCGACACAAAAACTTTCGAGAAGAAAGTCAAGGTCCGGCCGATTACACTCGCCGATTTCGACAGGCTCGTGGAATTGCAGAAGAAATGTTTCCCGGGGATGACCCCATGGAAGATCGAACAGATCGAGAGCCAGATGGAGATCTTCCCCGAAGGGCAGCTCTGCGTCGAACACGCGGGAAAGATCGTCGCCTCATCCAGCAGCCTGGTGCTCGATTTCGCCATGTACGACGAATTCCACAGCTGGAGGGAGATCGCCGACCAGGGGTTCATCCGGAACCATAACCCCCGTGGAAACACCCTCTACGGCATCGAAATCATGGTCGACCCGAAGTTCCGGGGACTACGGCTCGCGAGGCGCCTCTACGACGCCAGGAAGCGCCTGGCCAAGAAAATGAACCTGATGAGGATCGTCCTGGGGGGAAGGATTCCGGGATATATCAAGTATAAAGAGAAAATGAGCGCCCGGCTCTACGTCGAAAAAGTGATCTCGAAGGAACTGGTGGATCCGGTCCTCACGGCACAACTTTCCAACGGGTTCGTCCTCAAACGGCTCATCGACGATTACATGACATCGGACACCGAATCCAGCGGCTATGCCACCCTCCTGGAGTGGAACAACATCGATTACCAGCCGGATGTGCATAAAAAGTTCGTCGCCACACGGGTCGTCCGCATCTGCACCGTCCAGTACCAGATGAGGGAGATCAAATCCTTCGAGGATTTTGCCAGGCAATGCGCGTATTTCATTGATGTGGCTGCCGATTACCAGGCCGACTTCATCCTTTTTCCGGAAATCATCACCATGCAGCTCCTCTCCTTCACCCCGGCGGAACGGCCGGGGCTGGCGGTCCGGAAACTGGCGGAGTTCACACCCCAGTACCTCGAATTTTTCTGCAAGATGGCGATCAAGTACGATATCAACATCATCGGTGGAACGCATTTTTCACTCGAGGAGGGCCATCTCTACAACGTGGCCTACCTCTTCAAACGGGACGGGTCCATCGGAAAACAGTACAAGCTTCACGTGACACCGAACGAGCGACGGTGGTGGGGTGTCGAGGCGGGGAACACCGTGGAGGTGTTCGATACGGACAAGGGAAAGATCAACATCCAGATCTGTTACGACATCGAGTTTCCCGAGCTCTCCCGGATCGCCGTCGAAAAAGGGGCCCAGATCATCTTCGTGCCCTTCTCCACCGACGAACGGACGGCCTACCTCCGGGTGCGTTACTGCGCACAGGCGCGTTGCGTCGAGAACCATGTTTTCGTCGCAATGGCCGGGACGGTGGGCAACCTTCCCTCCGTCGAAAACATGGACATCCAGTACGCGCAATCGGGCATCTACACCCCGTCGGACATCCCCTTCTCCCGGGACGCAATCGCCTCCGAATCCACGCCGAATATCGAGACGATCATCATCGACGACGTGGACGTAGAACTGTTGAAGCGGCACCGACAATCGGGCAGCGTCCTCAACTGGATGGACCGCAGGACGGACCTCTACGATGTCCGGATGAAAAAGAAAAACAGGGGTTCCGATCCACCCACCGACAAACAGTAACCCCGCACTGCACCCGGGGCGGCAGAAACTCCTCTTCGCCATCCTGTACCTGAGCGAGGGCGCCCCGATCGGGTATATCTGGTGGGCGCTCCCTACCAGGCTCCGCATCTCGGGAATCCCGATCGAAGAGATCACCACCCTCACCTCGCTGCTCATCCTCCCCTGGATTCTGAAGGCCTTTTGGGCGCCTCTCGTGGACGCGGTGCAGGGCCCGCGGTGGACGCTCAGGGAATGGATCCTCTCGATGCAGATCCTGATGGGTGCGGCTTTGCTCCCGCTCGCGTTCCTCGATTATTCCGGCTATTTCTGGATCATCAGGGCCTCTCTCCTGGCACACGCCCTCGCGGCGTCCCTGCAGGACGCCGCCATCGATTCCTTCGCGATCAGCACCGTGGACCCGGCCGGCCGGGGATCCCTCAACGGCTGGATGCAGACTGGATACCTCACGGGGAGGGCGGTCTTCGGGGGAACGATCCTTGTCGTTTCAGGGTATTTCGCCGGACCCGGATCGGTACTCCTCCTCTGTGGCGCGTTATGGACGATTGCCCTTCTGGTAGCCCTGTTCGTCCGCCCCGTGAAGCGGATCACCTCCGGAACGGACCTTCGGACGACCTTCCGGTCCTACCGGGAACACCTTCTCTCCGCCTCAAAATCAAAAAGGGTCTGGATCGGTTTGTTGTTCGCAGCAGTATCGGGTGCAGCCTTCGAGGGGGTCGGAGCGGTCGGGGGGCCTTTCCTCGTGGACCGGGGGCTGTCGGAGAGTGAGGTGGGGTGGTTTTTTTCCCTGCCGGCCGTCGGGGGAATGATCCTTGGATCGCTGGCGGGGGGATTCTCAGCCGACAGGTTCGGCACGGCCGGAACTGTCAGGACGGCGATACTCTTCGTTGCCGCGAACACGATCCTGATCGCCCTCATGGAAGGATCATCCACGGTGTTCCCGAATTCATGGATGATCGGCGCGTTCTTCTCGTTGTACGTCGGCATCGGATTCTTTACGGCGTCAACCTACGCGATGTTCATGAACCTGACCGACCCCGCACTGGGGGCCACCCAGTTCAGCGCCTACATGGGTGCGACAAACGGCTGTGAAGCCTGGGCCGGCTTCCTCACCGGCCGGTTGAGCGGGGCGTGGGGTTTTCCCGTAGCCTTCGCCGCCGTGGCGGTCATCTCCACCCTCACGGTGATGCTGGTACCCGCCCTCCACCGGTCCGGTCCGGAGAATCACACACCCCCTGAACCCGGGCCGGGCTCTCCGTGAATTTCCCGGCCCCCTGAAACCATCAGCCAAGGAGACGCAAGCCATGGAGAGCGACCGCACCGGGAATTCAGTAGTACGTCCGCCACAGCGTCCGATGAAGTGGACATCGAGATCTTTCCACTTCGACCATCACCCGGGCACATTCCCCGCGGTACTCAGCCGGTTCAGGGGGGCCGTCCCCCGTATGGCGGAGGTATTTCATGAAACGCCCGGCGATCTCCTCCGCCATCGACCCGGGGGAAAATGGTGCATTCTCCAGCACGCCGGCCATCTCCTCGTCCTGGATTCCCTCGGGGAGGTCCGACTCGACGACTACCTCTCGGGGAAAGAGGTCCTGACACCCGCGGACATGGGGAACCGGGAAACGGAAACCGGGGATTATGAAAGGGGGGATCCGGCGCGCATTCTGGGATGGTTTCACGATACGCGTCAAGCCCTCGCGGAGCGCCTCTCCGCGCTAACCCCGGATCAGGTCTCCCGCCGGTCGTTCCACGGGAGGCTGAACATGGAGATGAGGCTTATCGACTGGGTCTGCTTCATGTGTGAACACGACGACCACCACCTGGCGGTCATGGCGGCGATCCGTGCCGAAGGCCTCCTGCGGGAACCCCCTGCCACCCCCCGGGCGGGCTGAATCAGGCCGGGGTGCCCGTCGTCCTGCTCCTTTTCCGTGCCGTCGAATCCAGCCTCGCCTTCAGGAGCGGTGGCGTCATGATCGTTGTGACGATGACCATGATGACGACCGCCGAGAAGAGCGCATCGTCGATGACCCGGAGGCTCTTTCCAATCCCCGCCATGATCAGGCCCACCTCACCGCGCGGGACCATCCCCAGACCGATCATAACCCGGTCGAGCCCCTTTTCAACAACAGCGAGACCGCAGACCTGCTTTCCGATAAATGCCGCGATCGTCAATCCCGCGGCGATGCCCATGACAGGCAGTTCCGCGAATGTCTCGAGCCGGACCTGGATTCCCATCAGGACGAAGAACACGGGGACAAAGAGTGTCGTGACCGGCCTCAGAAGGTCATGGAGGGGCCGTTTTTCACGGAACTCGGTGAAATGGACTTCCTCGAGGATCAGGCCCGCCGCGAACGCCCCGACGATCGCCGCGAGGCCCGCGAGGTTTGCGAGTATCGAAAAGATGAAGCAGAAGATCACCGCCGAGATGATCATCATCCCCTGCGACCTGAGCCTGGACATGAATTTCAGCGTCCGGGGGATCATGGTCACCCCCACGACGAACGATCCGATGAGAAATCCGAGTGCGATTCCGGTGATCCTCAGGAGTGCCCCAATGCTGACCGACCCGCCCATCTCGGCCGCCACGACGATCCCCCCCACCACGGCAAGGATCAGCAGACCGAGGACATCGTCGATGACCGCCGCACCGAGAACGATCTTCGATTCCGCCATCTGAATCTTCCCGAGGTCTTTCAGGACCCGCGCGGTGATCCCCACGCTCGTCGCGCAGAGGATGGCGCCGATAAAGAGGTGAATGTTCGCGATGTCGAAACCCGGCGACATCGCCAGGATGGAAGGGGGAACCTCCTTCACGAATATCACGCTGACGAAATAGCCCAGGAAAAAGGGAGCCACGACGCCCACGACGGCCACGAGCAGTGACGAGAGACCGACCTTGCGCATCTCTCCAATGGTGGATTCGAGACCGACCTCGAACAGGAGGAGAATCACCCCGACCCGGGCAATTGCGTCGACCACGATCGCCCAGTGTTCGGTGATGTATTCGACCCTGAGCGGTTCGAAATAGGACCACCCGGGGTTCACCAGGATGAGATTCCCGAGTACGACCCCCGCGATCAGTTCGCCCAGCACCGCCGGCTGTCTGATCCGTTCGAAAAACTCCCCCCCCAGTTTCGCAGCCCCGATCATCAGGGTGAGGGCGATGAGCACACCCGTCACCGGATCGGAGTGTCCCTCGGTGGGAGCGGATTCGTGGCCGGTCGTTGAGCCGTCCGGACTCTGCGAAAAGGTGATGGACGCCGCGATGAGTGCGACAAGAACGAGAACGGAGATGAACCTGTGTGATTTCATGTGCGCGACAGTCTGGTGCGTGATCGTGTGATGTTCAGCGGGTTCGGGGGGACGGGGGCGCGGGGACCGGGTCAGCGCCGACCTTCATGGCCGCGCCCGCCGCGTCCCGGTGGAACGCCCGGACAAGCGCCCGCGTGCTGCCGTCGGTCAGGTGAAGGAACGAACCGGGAAAGACACCGATCCAGACGATGAAGACCACGATCGGCACGAGGACGGCCACCTCCCTCTTCGAGAGGTCCGGAAGGGATGAGTTCGCCGTGTTGGCGTTCTTGCCGAGGAACACCTTCTGGTACACGACAAGCAGGTAGATGGCCGCGAGGATCACCCCCGTGGCTGCGATGATGGTGAACCATGGACCGAGGTAGGGCGATGAAAACGCCCCGATCAGGATCAAAAATTCACCGACGAACCCGTTCAGTCCCGGAAGACCCATTGACGAGAGGGAGACGATCATGAAAAACACCGCGATGACCGGCATGACCTTCGCGATTCCGCCGAACTCCGAGATCTCCCGGGTGTGCCTCCGGTCGTAGAGCATCCCCACCAGGAGGAACAAAGCGCCGGTGGAGAGACCGTGGTTCACCATCTGGATGATCCCCCCCTGCACGCTCTCCTCCGTCATCGCGAAGATTCCCAGGACGACGAACCCGAGGTGACTGACCGACGAATACGCCACGAGTTTCTTGATGTCGGTCTGGACCATCGAAACCAGCGCACCGTAGACGATTCCCACGACGGCCAGGCCGGCGAGCCAGGGGATACAGGTGAGCGTGGCGGCGGGAAAAAGAGGGACGGAAAATCTCAGGAAGCCGTAGGTGCCCATCTTGAGGAGGACGGCTGCGAGCATGACGCTTCCCGCGGTCGGCGCCTCCACGTGCGCGTCGGGAAGCCAGGTATGGAGCGGAAAGAGCGGCACTTTGATGGCGAAACTCAGCGTGAAGGCGAGGAACATCCAGAGCTGGAGCCCGGCAGGCAGCCGGGGACCCACACTGTACAACACCTGAAGATCTGTGGTAAATCCTCCACCCGTCTGCTGCGGTCCCTGGTACGCGAGCCAGATGATCGCGATCAGCATCAGGAGGCTCCCCGCCATGGTGTAGAGGAAAAATTTAACGGCCGCGTATGTCCTGTTTTTCCCTCCCCAGATGCCGATGATGAAATACATCGGTATCAGCATCGCCTCCCAGAAGACATAAAACAGGAAGAGGTCGAGCGAGGCGAAGACACCGAGGATGCCCGTCTCGAGGAGGAGCATCATGATCACGTATTCCTTGAGCCGCTTCTCGATCGAGTTCCACGATCCAAGAAGGGCCAGCGGGGTCATGAAGGCGGTGAGGAGCATGAGCAGGAGCGACATTCCGTCGATCCCGACATGGAAGGAGACCGACAGGCTCGACACCCACGGGATGCTGCTCTCCATCTGGAAGCCGGGAGCGGTCGCGTCGAAGTTCGACCAGAGCAGAAGGGTCGTCGCGAAGGTCGCCAGGGAGGCCAGCAGGCCCGCTGCCTTTATGGAGGCGGACGAGGTAGTTTTGACCGGCAGGACGACCGCCGCGCCGGCCAGCGGAAGGAAGATTGTGAGGATCAGGAGTGTGTCCGCGGTCATCGTCGGTCTACCTGAAGAGGAGAATTCCAAGGACCAGCCCGATGCCGACGAGGACTGCCATCCCGTAGTTCGATACGTTCCCCGACTGGATCTTCCCCGCGCGGGAGGATAGCCAGATCACTGATTTCGCGACGCCGTTGACCGCCGCGTCGATGATCCCGACATGGA
>QJVY01000216.1 GCA_003235555.1 Ignavibacteria bacterium
AACCCCTTTGACGTCTATGCAGAGGGGAGTCTGCAGCGTGCCAAACACCCCGTGTTCGCCGCCCTCTACCTCCAGGACAAGATCGAGTTCAAGGACCTCGTGCTGAACCTCGGACTCCGGTACGATTATATCAACAGTGACAGTTATGCCTTTGTCGACCCGGAACACCCGGAACTCGCGGTCAGCAAGTCCACGAACCTGATCTCACTCAGCGGGCTCTACCGGGTGGCGCCGTACAAGGCGGTCAGCCCGAGGATCGGCATGGCGTTCCCCGTGACCGACCAGACCGTGTTCCACGCCCAGTTCGGCAAATTCGTCCAACAGTCACGGTTGCGGGACATCTACCAGGGGTATTTCGCCACGGGCGCGAACCTCAGCGGTGGATTCTTCATCCCCGCCCCCGTCGGCTTCGACGTCCGTCCCACGCGGACGACCCAGTACGAAATCGGATTCACGCAGCAGATCAGTGATTTCGCGTCTTTCGACATCACCGGTTACTATAAAGACATCCAGGACCAGATCGTCTACGACCAGCAAAATACCGGTACGGGATCACCCTTCGGAGCGTATTTCATACTGAAGAACGGCGATTTTGCGACGACGAAGGGCGTGGAAATGACCTTCAACATGCGCCGGACCAAGAGGGTGCAGCTTACGGCAAACGTCTCGTTCAACGATGCACAGGGAACCGGCTCGTTCCCGAACTCGAACCGCGGAGTCGTCGGCGCGCCGCTCGACGGGGTGACTATTTTCAAACCGCAGTACGTAACACCGCTGGAATACAACAACAGTATCCGCGGGTCGATGAATCTGGACTATCATTTCGCGAAGAACGACGGACCGCCCGCCCTGCAGCAGTTCGGAGGCGCGTTCCTGTTCACATTCAACAGCGGCCATCCCTTCACGAAGGGTATCGGCGGTACGGATCTCGAGGGCGATGCCCGCGACCGGCAGCCGACCGAACCGCTGAATTCCTCGTCGACCCCCTGGTATTTCCAGACGGATCTGCGCCTCGACAAGAGTTTCAACATCACCGAGAAGCTCGCCGGGACCATTTATTTCCTGGTGACCAACCTCTTTGATGCGAAGCTCATCCAGAACGTCTTCCTCCGGACCGGGACCGCCGACGACGACGGCTACCTGAGCGACCCGGACCTCGGGGGGCAACTTACCGACACCTACGGCCAGGATTATGCTGACATGTACCGGGCCATCAATATCGATTATTTCGAGCAGTATCAGAACGCGAACGGGCTCAACACCGTACCGTTCCTCTACGGACCGCCGCGGCAGATACGTTTCGGCGTTCGGCTGGACTACTAAACAGGATTATTGATGACCCTCCACATAACACAGGAGATTAACATGAAACTCAGATTTTCACACACATTCGCGGCGCTGCTGGCCCTGACGGTCATGTTTACAGGATCGGCACCCGCCGCCGGGGGAGACAAGAATCCGACGAAGAAAGTCTCCACACCCACAGGAACACCCGTCCGGGCGTACCTGAACATCAACAACATCTCGACGGTGTTCAAGAACACGGGCATTTCAGACATCGACGCCCAGGAATCGAATTCCGGCCTGGTGTTTCCGAAGGGTTCCAGGAAGACGGCCGTGTTTCAATCCGGCTTCCTCTGGGGGGGGATCGTCGGCGGAGAAGTCAGGGTCGGGGGGACCGCCTACCGGGAGGGGATGCAGGGTGGAAAAATCCTGAGCCCCGGCGTTGCGGAAAGCCCGGATCTTCCCAAGAACAGAATCTACCGCGTCCGTCCCGATGAAAGGCCGGGATCGGCGGTCGACGCCAACCTCTCGGCGGAGGTCACCGACGAGGGGCTTTCGGAGGCGGCGATCCGGACTCAGTACGAAACAGACTGGACTGAATGGCCCGCGGCCGACGGCGCACCCTACGACGACGTCGACAACAGCGGGACCTACGATCCGAACATCGACATCCCCGGCATCCCGGGAGCGGACCAGACCATCTGGTTCGTGGCCAACGACCTGGACCCGAATCTCACGACGAACCTCTACGGATCGAACCCGATCGGGATCGAGATGCAGGTCACGGTCTGGGCGTACTCCCAACAGGGTGCCCTCGGAAACATGTTCTTCAGGAAATACGTGATCATCAACAAGAGCGTCAACGACATCGACAGCATGTACGTATCGATGTGGTCGGACATCGACCTCGGGAACTCCACGGACGATTTCGCCGGCTGCGATACGACGCTCAGCCTCGGGTACTGCTACAACGCGTTCGCCAACGACGCCACGTATAACCCCCTGCCGCCACCCGCGGTGGGATTCGACTTCTTCCAGGGTCCCCTCGTGGACGCTCCCGGGGAATCGGGAATCTCGAACGGGATGGTCGTTCAGGACAAGAAAAACCTCCCCATGACCGCGTTCTACTATTTCGCGCGCGGCGACGCCTCGGTGACCGACCCCACGCAGGGTTCGTACGAAGGCACGGAACAATTTTACAATTTCTTCCAGGGAAAGATCGGTAAGACCGGCAACTATTTCGAAGATCCGAACACCAACCTGCCGACAACCTTCGCGCTCGCGGGGGATCCCCAGACCCGCTCCGGCTGGCTGGACGGTCAAACGCTCCCCTCGGGTGACCGGCGCATCGGCTCGGCATCCGGACCCTTCACCATGGCGGCCGGAGATACCCAGGAGGTCGTGGTCGCAGAGATCGCGGCCGGTGCCATTCCCGGGGTGGACAGGATATCCGCCATCGGCTTGCTGAAATTCTATGATCTGCAGGCCCAGCTCGCCTACGACAACTTCTTCGACCTCCCCACGCCTCCACCGGCGCCCGAGGTGACCTACACGGAACTCGACAGGGAAATCCTCCTCGACTGGTCGAAGAACAATGCGCAGGTCGTTTCGACCGAAAATTCGAGCACGAAGGGATTTGAGTTCCAGGGGTATAACGTCTACCAGCTTCCCAACGCCTCCTCGAGCATCAGCGAGGCGGTGAGGATCGCAACATTCGACAAGAGCGACGGAATCGGAAAGATCTTCGACCAGGTCTTCGACCCGAACACGGGATCGGTGGTCACCCTTCCCGTGCAGTTCGGAAACGATACCTACGTTCAGCGGTACCTTTCGATCACGCAGGACGCGATCAAACAGCAACCCCTGATCAACGGTATCAGGTACTATTTCGCGGTGACGGCGTACAATTACAACCCCGACCCGCTCGCGGTTCCCAACAACCTGGAGAACCCGCTCAGGGTCATTACGGTGACGCCCCATTCCAACGACCCCGGAGTGACTCTCGGGGAGGGGAATGGCGGCACGCTGCCATTGACACACATCGGAACGGCAGACGGGGGCCCGACGGTGACCATCGTCGATCCGGCCGCCACAACCGGCCACGACTACCAGATCTATTTCACCGAACGGGCGGAGATCCGGGACGCCAACGGAGACTGGGTACCGTCGAGTATCGTGAAGCGAAACGCCCGCGGGCGTGTTCCGGCTGATCTCACGGGGACCTCGATCCAGATCGCCGGAGTCTACGGTGTCGTGACAGGGCAGCTTCAGCTGCACTGCACGCTCGACCTGGTTTCACCCGACGACGACTGGGCCGACGGTATCACGATGACCTTTCCGCCCGGGGCCACGATATTGGAAGCCCCGAGTTTCGAAGCCGGGGGTGGTGATATTTTCCCCACCGTCGTGGGAAACACCATCCAGATGGGCCTCATCGACCATGAGTATACCGAGGAGGGAATATTCCACGGAGGCGAGGAGTGGGACATCATCATCGACGCACCGCTGCCGCTGGACGTCGACTGGGTGGTGTTCGACGATAATTACGGCGGCAATCCCGTCGATGCATCAGGCACGACGACGGTGACCACTGTCGGAAACATTTCGCGGATGGCAAAATACTGGAACCTGAGGGACGTCACCACCAACACGGTGCTCCTGGAGAACCAGTCGGTCCTCAACGGGGTCGATGCTTATCCCGACAGGGACGATATCCCGACAGACCTCGGACTTCCCTCCGCGCCGATCGTGGACGGATTCCAGACGAGTCTGAATGTGAACTACGCGGCCCCGCTGACATTCTTCAACGTCAGCGTGAACGGTTCGTCGATACCCATCGCGGAGGGATCGGCGGGTGCGCTCGGACAACGGTGGACCGGAAGCAATTTCTCGATCACCGATTACGGATACTTCGGGATCGATCCGACTTCCCTCGGGGCTGCCGGGTACGGGACGACCTCGATCGATGATCTCCAGCAGGACTACGAGTTCCGCTGGACGGGAGTGGAGGGCGACACCGTGATCAACGGCCAGACCGTCCGCATCATCGTGTCGGGTGGTTCGATCGCCACACTCTACGGAGCGAGGAATTTCAGTATCGCGAATCATCCGCTGAATCCCAACCCGGGTTCGACTGATCCTTTCCTCGCGCGGATTCCGTTTGAGGTCTGGAACAAGGACCTCGGGATCCAGATTAACTATGAGTTCTACGACAGGTCGCAGAGCGACCCGGCCGCAGACGGTTTCTATGTCTGGTTCCCGACGAACCGCGTGTACGGCCAGGTTCTCAACACGCCGTACGATTCGACGCATATCGCCAACGGATCGACAGGCGGAACTGATTCGGATTTCTACACGTGGAACAATGTCTGGTATCGATCGGAGTGGACGCTCGGCGACGTAGTTGAAATCGACTATGTCAATCCGATCCAGATAGGCGTTGACATGTTCAATTTTTCGACGACCGCGCCGTCCTACTCCAATTCCCTCGCGCTCGACCAGGTGGGGATGATCAACGTGTTCCCGAACCCGTACTACGGAGTGAACACCGAGGAGCTGAACAAGTACCAGCGATTCGTGACGTTCAGTCACCTGCCGGACAAGGCGACGATCAGAATTTTCAATCTCGCCGGTGTCCTGGTGAAGACCATCACCAAAGAAGATCCGGGACAGTTCGAGAGGTGGGATCTCAGCAACGAATCGGGCCTGCCGGTCGCGAGCGGATTCTACGTCGCGTACATCGACATGCCGGAACTGGGGACGACCAAGATCCTGAAGCTGGCCATCATCCAGGAACGACAGATTCTCGATCGTTTCTAATCCCATGACCTTAATCGCAAAGGAGCCTACAATGAAACGCATATTCGCTGTATTGATTATTGCCGTGCTGGCCCTCGGGACGACGAATGAGGCCATGGC
>QJVY01000238.1 GCA_003235555.1 Ignavibacteria bacterium
GGGACGCCCGATGGCGTCGGCCTCCCGCACATCCAGCAGGTCGACGGCCGACTGGTTCAACAGCTGGATCCGGAGTTCGGAATCGCAGACGATGATTGCGTCGGCGATGCTCTCGACGATCGTTTCGGACTTGTTCTTCTCGGTGATGATCTGCTGGATGTTCATCTCCTCGTATTTCCGGAGCCGCTCGGTCATCTTGTTGAACTCGCGGCTGAGTTCGCCGACCTCGTCATTGGTGACGATGTCCAGCTTCAGGTCGAGCCTCCCGCGGCCGATCTGGTGGACGGTCTCGGTCAGGCGTTCGGCGGGTTCGATGATGCGCTTCGTGAACTGCAGCATCGTCACCACGCTCAGCGTAACCGCGACGAGCGACGCCACGAGGACTGCGATGCTGGCCTCGTCGGATGTGTTCCGCGTGTCCCTCGCGACGACCTGGAGCATCTTCTGGTTTTCCTCCAGGAGCCAGAAACAATTGTCGATGAGCCGCTGCGAGAAGGGCGTGATCCGGTCGTAGTAGAAGGTCTTCGCCTCCGCGTACCCCCCTTCGCCGACCTGCTGGAAGAGGGAATCGGTCACCAGCATGTACCCAGCATACGTCGCGGTGATGTCGGAAAGGATTAGCGCGAGGTCCGGGTTGGTGCTGTCCTTTTCGGCGATGCGGTAGTTCCGGGAAAATTCCTCCCTCGCCTCCTCGAACCTGACCATTCCACCCTGCCGGTCCTGGTTCAGGACCATCGAGAGGGCGCTCTCATGCCGTTCGATGGAACGCGCCATGTTCTCGAGGGAGATCATCCTGGGAAAATAATCGGTCAGGAGAATGCTGGTGGAACGGGTGAGCCCGGTAAAGTTATAGATCGCCCACCCCGTGAGGAGGATGTTGATCACGACGAGGAACACGTACCCCACCCCGACCTTGAACCGGAGGCTTCTGAAAAATGGAATCTTCATGCGGGTCGGGACGAGTCGTGGTGTCTGAATCCTCTCCCAATATATCCAGAACAGTCCGGAATTTCAAGAATTTGCATCCCGGAGGGAATTTGAATATACTTTCGGCCAATTGTTCCTTTTATCATGAGAGCCTGTTTCGCGTGGATCTAGCCGCCAGCCGTCCCCGGGTCCTCGGTTGGATCCGCAGCGCCGCTATTCTCGACGGCGACTGGGGCACCAGCATCGCCTACGTGCTCGGCATCGCCTTCGCGCTCGGGGGCCCCTCCAGCACCTTCCACCTGGTGATGATGCTGGGGCTGACGACCCTCGTGGCCCTGAATTACATCACGATCTGCCGGTTGTACCCGGACGGGGGCGGCGTGTACAGCTCGCTGCGTGCCAGGTCCCGTGTCATGGCGGTGATCGGTGCGCTCATGCTCTCGGCCGATTACATCATCACCGCGTCGCTCTCGGTGCTCGTTGCCTGCCATTACTTCGACCTGCCCGACCCCGTCGTCTTCGCCTCGGTGATCATCCTGCTCATCGGGGCGCTCAACTTCTTCGGGCCGCGTCATGCGGGAACCCTGGCTGTCGTCATCTCCACGGGCACTCTGGCGGTCCTGGTCCTTCTCGCATTTTTCGCCCTGCCCACCGCCATGACGGACCTCACGGTGGCCCCCTCCGCGGACGGCCTGTTCGCCAACTGGCACATCTTCGTCGGAACGATTCTCTCGATCTCCGGCATCGAGTCGATCTCCAACATGACGAGCGTCATCAAGGACCCCGCTCGAAGCTCGCGGCGTGCGATCCTGAGCGTCCTCCTGAAAATCACCACGCTGACGATGATTCTCGGGTTTGCCATGAACGTCCTCCCCGAAGCGTTGCTGAAGGACCACGTCGAGGATATGCTCAGGTTTCTCGGTGAACACTACGTCGGTCAGTGGTTCGGCCCGGTCATCGGTGTGACACTCGGGTTTCTGCTCATCTCGGCGGGCAACACCGCCGTCAACGCCCTGATGTCGCTGCAGTTCCTCATGTCGGCGGACCGCGAACTCCCCGCCGTGCTCGGCCGTCTCAACCGCTTCGGCGTCCCCCATTACGCGCTCGCCGTGGCTGTCGTGCTGCCGCTGATCATCCTGTGGATCGAGGCCGACGTGGTCGCCCTCGCCTCCCTCTACGCGATCGGAGTGGTGGGGGCAATTCTCATCAACATCTTCTCGACCGGTGTCAACCGCTCCCTGCCCATCCCCGCCATCGGCAGGATTCTCATGCTCATCTCCGCGGCCGTCCTCCTGCTCGTCGAGCTGACCATCGCCATCGACAAGACCGCGGCACTGGTCTTCGCCCTTTCGGTCATCGCGGTCGGGATGGCTGCGAGGTGGATGTCGCGCAGGCGGGTATCCGGGGATTCGGCCGCCGCCGCCGCTCCGGCGCCCGGTGCGGAGCCGGGGACGCTCCGTGGCGGGGGCGGGGAGACCGGAGGGCCGGAGGGCCCCCGGATCCTCGTCGCGGTCCACAAACTCAGCGAGAAACTCCTGCGACGGGTCTGCGCCGAGACGAAACTCCAGAAATCCTTCCTCTATGTCCTGAACCTCCGCCAGCTGTACCTGTCGGGTGAGCTGCCGTCGATGCCCGGAGGGGGCGGGCGGGTCGACACGGGTTGGATCGAGCGGATCTGCGCCGAATACGAAATCCCCTACACGGTTATCACGGGCTTCACGCCGGAGGTCGGCTACACGATCGCCGAACAGGCGGCGACACTCGGCGTGGACAAGCTGATCCTCGGGACGACGAAAAGAAGTCTCGTCGAAAAGGCCCTCCGCGGGGACGTGATCAGGACGGTGTCCGAACTCCTCCCCGACGAGATCCAGCTGGCGATCTACAGAAACTGAACCCTCCCGCCCTGTTCACCGAACCGGGGGCCCGGCGCCGCCGGACCCTTCATTGCGCCGGGTATTTGCTTCTCCCGGGGATTTTGGATATACTTTCGGGCAATTCGTCTCTCTCATCAGGACTGCCGATTATCACGTGGAAGTAGTCACCAGCCGGCCGAGGGTCCTCGGCTGGGTACGCAGCGCCGCCATTCTCGACGGTGACTGGGGGACCAGTATCGCCTACGTGCTCGGCATCGCCTTCGCACTCGGGGGCCCCTCCAGCACTTTCCACCTCGTGATGATGCTGGGTTTGACGACCCTCGTGGCCGTCAACTACATCACCATCTGCCGTCTGTACCCGGACGGCGGCGGGGTCTACAGTTCACTCCGGAACAGGACCCGGCCGATGGCGGTCGTGGCGGCCCTGATGCTCGCGGCGGGGTATATCGTCACGGCCTCACTTTCGGTTCTCGAAGCCTGCCATTATTTCGGCCTCCCGTATCCCGTCTTTTCGGCGTCGCTCATCATCGGGGGAATCGGCGTCCTGAACCTCTTCGGCCCGAGACACGCGGGAACGTTCGCCCTGATCATCTCGACGCTCACCCTCCTCGCACTCGGGACCCTGGCGGTATTCGCGTTCCCCGACGCGGTTTCCAATATCACCATCAGGCCCGCCGAGGGCGGCTCCCTGGTGAACTGGTCGATCTTCGTCGGAACGATCCTCTCGATCTCCGGGATCGAATCGATCTCCAACATGACCAGCGTCATGAAGGACCCCGCGAAGGACTCCCGCAGGGCGATTCTCGCAGTCCTCCTGAAGGTCAGCTCCCTGACCCTCATCGTCGGGTTCGCCATGAACACGCTCCCGGCTACGGTTCTGGGGGACCATCTTGACTGGATGCTCCGCTTCCTCGGTGAACACTACGTCGGGGCCTGGTTCGGTCCGGTCGTGGGAATCGCGGTGGGTTTGCTCCTGATTTCCGCCGGCAACACCGCGATCAACGCCCTCATGTCCCTGCAGTTCCTCATGTCTGCGGACCGTGAACTGCCCCCGGCGCTGAGCAGGCTCAACAGGTACGGCGTACCGTATCACGCCCTCGGCGTAGCCGTGGGGCTGCCCATCATCGTGCTCATCATCGAGGGGGACGTGCTGGGCCTCGCGTCGCTCTACGCCATCGGGGTGGTGGGTGCGATCCTGATCAATATATTCTCCACCGGGATCAACCGCATCCTGAAAATCTCCCTCCCCGTCAGGGTTCTCATGCTCGTTTCCGCGGTGGTCCTCTTCCTGATCGAGGTCACGATCGCCATCGACAAGACCCCGGCCCTCGTATTCGCTCTGTCGGTCATCGCCGTCGGAATGACCGCCCGGACGATCACCCTCAGGAGGGCCCGGCGGGTAAGCACGGCGGCTGCCGGGGAAGAGGCCATCACCACCGAAGAGGTCGCCGTGCGTCCGGCACCCCCCGCACACCCGATTCCGGCGGAGGGGCCCCGGATCCTGGTGGCGGTCCACGACCTCAGCGAAAACCTCCTCCGCCGGGTCTGCGAGGAGACAAAGCTCCAGAAATCTTTTCTCTTCGTCCTCAACCTCCGGCAGCTGGCCGTGTCGGGGGAACTCCCCGCGGATATCACTTCAGGCGTCCGCGTCCATACCGAATGGATAGACCGTATCTGCTCGAAGTACGACATCCCCTATAAAGTCATTACGGGGATCACGCCGGAGGTCGGTTACACCATCGCCGAACAGGCTGCGACCCTCGGGGTGCATAAACTGATCCTGGGGACCACCAAGCGAAGTCTCGTTGAGCAGGCGTTGAGGGGGGATGTGATCAGGACGGTGTCCGAGCTCCTGCCGGACGAAATCCAGCTGGCGATTTACCGGAACTGAGGCCGGCGGTCGATACGGAGGATGGAAGGTCGGGCTCCGGGAGATCGCCGACCGGCGGATGGGCGGTGACCGGGAGGGCGGTCAGCCCTTGACCAGTTCCCGCATCCGGGTTTCGATCTGCTCGATATCGATCGGTTTGCGGAGGATACCGAAGACGCCGATTTTCCGCGCCTCGGCGAGGACGCGTTCGTCCTGGAATCCCGTGATGAACAGGAAGGGGATTGACGATGTATCCGGGGCGGCTTTTACCTGCTTGAACATCTCGAACCCGCTCATCCTCGGCATCACCACGTCGGAAATGATGACGTCGGGTGAAAAGGTTTTCAGTTTCTCAATGCCCTCCACCCCGTTCTCGGCGGTCACGACTTCGTAGTTGTCCATTTCGAGCAGGTCGCGGAGCAATTCGGCGAATCCCGCCTCGTCGTCCACAAGGAGAACCTTCCGGCGTTTTTTTTCTACAGGCATCGTTTCCCCGTTGACCAGAATAAGTTGCGAAAATATAGGAATT
>QJVY01000201.1 GCA_003235555.1 Ignavibacteria bacterium
CCACCAACGCTCTCGCCATCATCCCGGTACAGGTTATAACAATTATTGATAATGGTGATCATTAAACCCTCTCCGTGCATCCCGGGGGGACCTCCGCCTCCAGCCGTAATCCTTAGATAAAATTGGTTGGTATCTCCATTACCCTTCGCGTACTGAGATATCGAAGGACAAGTAAATGAGACCAAAAGAAGTATGGTCAGTATAAAACTGTATCGGATCATCCTGGTCATTTAAAACGCGGTCAATTGCGCGACATAACGGGTGAGCTCACCGGCGCAGCGGCTGGCACGCGGCTTGCCTGGGCTCCTCCACCACTGCAAGCCGCGTGACAGGCGCGGCCGCGTCCGGTGGAGCGATTTGTTAGGCGGCTTCATGCTTGCTCTCTTACTCTAATATTATCTACTAACTTCTCGACCATATCAAGAATTTGGAACCGGTTTCCTTTAAGTAAGATAGCCGTTTCATACGTACGAAAGTTGTTAATTTCCTGAAGTCTGTACATTCCATCAGCAACAGACGATATCATGGCGAATGCATGTTGAAGAGATATTAAATCTTTCTGTTGAGAACGATAGATTAGATAGATTTCACCTACACCAAAATATGGTATAAGAACTTGAAGTTTATCCCGCTTTTGCGCTTCACTGACCAAGGGAAGGTACCAACGCATATGATTCAACTTGTTCTCCCAGTCGGATATTACCTTGAGATGTCGTTTTTCTTTTAAAATCGATTGAATAAAATCACCCCATACGGAGATCAGATTTTCGATGTGCCCAAACAATGATTCCCACGTAAGATTTTTAGGATATTCGGGAGGATAAGGTTCCATTGTTAAATTACAAAATGTGCCTATTTCATAATCAAAAGCCGCCTAACAATTATTATAATTATCCATCCTACCTCGGCGAGCCCTCCAGGATGTCAACGTAAGCACTCTTCGGAAAGAATTGATGGTATTTCGAAAATGTATATCTAATAAAAGATTGTGTCAAGTCCGCGGGGATGGGTGGGGAGATAGGCTGATCAATGATTGAAATTGGTGAAATTAGAGCATATCGACTGGGCTCCGGATCCCTGAGGGGCCCCGGTTGAGGACGTGGGTGTAGACCATCGTGGTCTTCAGGTCCCGGTGTCCGAGGAGTTCCTGGACGGTCCGGATGTCGTAGCCGGCCTCGAGGAGGTGCGTGGCAAATGAGTGCCGGAAGGTGTGGCAGCTGGCCCGTTTCGAAATGCCCGCAAGGGTGACCGCCTCTTTGACGGCCCTCTGGACGAGCGATTCGTCGATATGGTGGCGGCCCTGGCGGCCGGTTTCGGTGTTCTTCCAGCGCCGCTCCTGCGGGAAGACCCACTGCCAGTTCCAGGCGTTCGGACTGCCGGGATATTTCCTGTCGAGAGCGGCCGGGAGCTCCACGCTCCCCCACCCCTCGAGAAGGTCTTTCTGGTGAAGGTGTTTTACCCGCCGCAGGTGCTCGGCGAGCATCGGTTTCACCGACCGGGGAAGCATCGTGATCCGGTCCTTGGCTCCTTTCCCGTTCCTGACGGTGATCTGGTTCAGTTCGAAGTCGACGTCCTGCACGCGCAGTCGCAGGCATTCCATCAGCCGCAGCCCGGCGCCGTAGAGGAGCGTCGCGATGATCCGTTTGTCACGGTGGAGGTACGAAATCACGCTCCTGACCTCGTCCCTGGTCATGACCACCGGCAGTTGCCTGGGACGGCGCGCGCGTATCACGTCGCCGATCTGCCCGACCTCCCGGCCAAGCACGTGACGGTAGAGGAAGAGGAGCGCCGAGAGGGCCTGGTTCTGTGTCGAGGCGCTGACCTTCCCCTCCACCGCCAGGTTGGCGAGGAACGAGTTGATCTCCGCCTCGGCCATGTCCGCGGGGTGGCGGAGTTCGTGGAAGAAGATAAACCGGCGCACCCAGTGCCTGTACGCTTCCTCCGTCCGGCGGCTGTAATGCCTTGTCCGCAGTGCGGTCGACATCATCTCCATGAGCTTGGGTTTGCGCACCGACCGGCTGGGAGGTTCCTCCCCTGCCGGATGGACGGCCGGGAGTGTCGTTCGCACGGCAGGGACCGGCCGTCGTTCATCGGGGGGTAATGATCGTGGTTCTTCCGCCATGATTGGTCTCCGGGGAGGCGGCCGCTCTCAAGGTAACGGGGTGCCGGGGGAAAGTCAAGATACGCCGGGAGGGGAGGTGCACCGTTATTGAAAATGGGGTACGCCCCGCAATGGAGGAGGGCGCCGCAGTGGAGGGAGTCCCCGCAATGTAAAGGGGCGGGGGATTGGTGGCCGGGCGGGGGCGGACTGCGATCGCCAGACCTTCGGTGGCATGAAAAAAAATGTCCCGTCCTTTGGGGGACGGGACAATTGACGGGCTCCACAGGCGGGACTCGAACCTGCAACCCTCCGGTTAACAGCCGGATGCTCTACCATTGAGCTACTGTGGAAGGAACGACTGGCGGGCGTCTGACCGGGGCCGGACCGGCCCCCTCAAACCCGAAAATAACGTTAAAATATACCGAAAATCACCCCGATTGTCAACGATTCAATCCAGCGGGTCGGCGGTATTCTCCTCCGGATTGGTCTCTGTGGTGATTTCCTCCCCGCCTTCACTCTCGCCGTTGTTTTCTCCCGCCTTTTCAGCGCGTTTTTCCATCTTTCGGGCGAGTTTTTCTTCTTTCTTCTTCTTTTTTGCCAGGTCCCTCTTGCGTTTTTCGAACGAATAGTTGGTTCTCGCCATTCAGTGTCCTGTTTATATAGAGTGCATGATTGAAAACGGGTCCCGGTCCATCCGGCCGCGGCTCCGCCTTTTCCAATATCCGATATCCGGGGGGGAATTCCAACTGTTAAGTTCAGCTAAATTTCGAAAAATCGGCCGTTTTCCCCATTTGAAATATGCATGGGTTTTCGGTATATTATTGGTGAAAATCGCCTGAAGATGAGGGTCGTCACGGTGGGGCCCTCCGGTTTTCCGTAGAATACACTATCATCAATTATTCGGGGTTCCGGATGGAAGGAAATTTCTCGAATCGCGTTCAGGATGTCATACGGCTGAGCCGTGAAGAAGCGCTGCGTCTCGGTCACGATTATATCGGTACCGAACACCTCCTCCTCGGGGTGATCCGCGAGGGGGAAGGGATCGCCGTGAAGATCCTCCGCAACCTCGGCGTGGACCTTTACAAACTCAAGAAGGCGATCGAGGACACCGTCCGCACCTCGGGCGGAACGCTCACCATCGGTAATATCCCGCTGACGAAGCAGGCCGAGAAAGTCCTCAAGATCACCTACCTCGAGGCGAAGCTCTACAAGTCCGACGTCATCGGCACCGAGCACCTCCTCCTTTCCCTGCTCCGCGACGACGACAACATCGCCGCGCAGATCCTCCACCAGTTCAACGTCCATTACGACGTCGTCCGCAACGAACTGGACAACATCATCAGCGGCAAACCCTCCAATCCGCCTGCGGCCGGTGCCGCCGCCGCGGCGCAGGAGCGCCGCACGGACAAGTCGAAGACCCCGGTCCTCGACAACTTCGGGCGCGACCTCACCAAGCTCGCCCAGGAAGAGAAGCTCGACCCCATCGTCGGCCGCGAAAAGGAAATCGAACGCGTCGCCCAGGTCCTCAGCCGCCGCAAGAAGAACAACCCGGTCCTGATCGGGGAGCCCGGCGTCGGCAAGACCGCCATCGCCGAGGGCCTCGCGCTCCGGATCGTCCAGAAGAAGGTCTCGCGCGTCCTGCATGACAAGCGTGTGGTCACGCTCGACCTCGCCGCCCTCGTGGCGGGCACCAAGTACCGCGGCCAGTTCGAGGAGCGGATGAAGGCCGTCATGAACGAGCTCGAGAAGGCCAAGGACGTGATTCTGTTCATCGACGAGCTGCACACCATCGTCGGCGCGGGTGGGGCCTCCGGCTCCCTTGATGCCTCCAACATGTTCAAGCCGGCGCTCGCCCGCGGCGACCTGCAGTGCATCGGCGCCACCACCCTCGACGAATACCGGCAGTTCATCGAAAAGGACGGCGCGCTCGACCGCCGCTTCCAGAAGATCATGGTCGATCCGACGAGCGTCGAGGAGACCATACAGATTTTGGCCAACATCCGCTCCAAGTACGAAGAGCACCACAACGTCCGCTACTCCGACAGGGCGCTCGACTCTGCGGTGCGCATGAGCGACCGGTACATCACCGACCGGTACCTCCCGGACAAGGCGATCGACATCATGGACGAGGCGGGTTCCAGGGTCCATCTCTCGAACATCCACGTTCCGAAGCAGATCCTCGAACTCGAGGGCGAGGTGGAGAAGATCCGCCTCTCGAAGAACCAGGTCGTCAAGAATCAAAACTTCGAGGAGGCCGCCCGGCTGCGCGACCTCGAGAAGAAGTTCCTCAACGACCTGGACATCGCCAAGCGGGAGTGGGAATTGAAGGCGCAGGAGATGGTCTACGAGGTCGACGAGGAGGTCATCGCCGACGTCGTCGCGATGATGACCGGCATCCCCGTCAACAAGATCGCGCAGTCCGAATCGGAGAAGCTGCTGAAGATGGACGCGGTGCTGAAGGGCATCATCATCGGACAGGACGAGGCCATCGAAAAACTCTCGAAGGCCATCCGCAGGACCCGCGCCGGGTTGAAGGACCCGAGGCGGCCGATCGGTTCGTTTATATTTTTGGGCCCGACCGGCGTCGGCAAGACCGAGATGGCGAAGGTCGTCGCGCGCTACCTCTTCGATTCCGACGAGGCGCTGATCCGGATCGACATGAGCGAGTACATGGAAAAATTCAGTGTCTCCCGGCTCGTGGGGGCGCCTCCCGGGTACGTGGGATACGAGGAGGGGGGGCAGCTCACCGAAAAGGTGCGGCGCAAACCCTACTCGGTCGTCCTGCTCGACGAAATCGAGAAGGCGCACCCCGACGTGTTCAACATCCTGCTGCAGGTGCTCGACGACGGCATGCTGACCGACAGTCTGGGCAGGAAGATCGACTTCAAGAACACGATCCTGATCATGACGTCGAACATCGGCGCCCGCGACATCAAGTCCTCCGGCGCGTTCGGCTTCGGCGTGGAGACGGGCAAGGACAGCTACAAGTCGATGAAGACGACGCTCGAGGACGCGGTGAAGCGGGTGTTCAACCCCGAGTTTTTAAAT
>QJVY01000043.1 GCA_003235555.1 Ignavibacteria bacterium
CAGGCGTTATTCGATAACACCCTTGGATCATGGCATGGGATACTTTACCTTTGCACGTCTGCTTTTTTTGTTGATCATCATCCGGACGCCGATTTGCAAGATCCCCGCAACCGGGGATGAATACCGAATTGTCAGATCGTGTGCCCGGATTCGCCCTCTTCCACAGACCCGCTTTCAGGAATGCTCTCACTGAGCCATATTGCTAAAAGTTTTCCGGGGGGACAGTCGCCCGCGGTGAACGATGTCTCCTTTTCTGTATCCGAGGGGGAGACCCTCGTCCTGCTGGGTTCTTCGGGCTGCGGAAAATCTACGACGCTGAAACTCGTCAACAGGCTGCTCGAACCGGACTCCGGCGACATTTTTTATAAGAACAAACCGGTCCGGGACTGGAACCTCGAGGAACTGAGACGTTCGATCGGCTACGTGATCCAGGGCGTCGGGCTTTTCCCGCACTGGACCGTCGCGGAGAACGTCGGCGCGGTGCTGCGGATCCAGGGGGTCGGGCCAGCGGATCAGGACAAACGGGTCCACGATCTCATGGAAATGGTGGACCTTCCCTGGGACATCTTCGCAGGGAGGTACCCGGAGGAACTGTCCGGGGGACAGAACCAGCGGGTCGGCGTCGCGAGGGCGCTGGCGGCCGACCCCGAATTGCTCCTCATGGATGAACCGTTCGGTGCTCTCGACGGAGTGAACCGCGAACACCTCCAGGAGGAACTCATCAGGCTGAAGGGAGAGCTCAAAAAGACCATCGTCTTCGTCACGCACGACCTGTTCGAAGCGATGGCCCTCGCCGACAGGATCGCCGTAATGCACGAAGGAAAAATCGAACAGGTGGCGACGACGAACGAGCTCCTCAACAGGCCCGCAACCCCATTCGTCCGCCGGCTGTTCGAAAAGCCCGCGCGCCAGCTGACCCTCTATAATACGAGCAGGGAATAGGAAGGCCGGCATGGAACAATTTATTTCGGAGTTTTCGGCACGGATCCCTGCCCTGCAGGATAAATTGCTGGACCACCTTTTGTACCTCACGGTCATCCCGGTCTTCGCCGCAATCTGCACCGCGATTCCGATGGCGATCTGGGCGAGGAACCGGCGGGTGTTCCAGGCGTTCGCGCTCGGGACCACGGGCATCATGCAGACGATCCCGAGCCTGGCGATGCTCGCATTTCTGCTCCCGCTGCTGGGGATCGGGAAACCGCCGGCAATCGTGGCGCTGACGCTTTACGCGCTGCTGCCGATATTCCAGAACACGCTGACGGGGCTGCGGGAGCTGCCATCTGACGTCCTCGAAGCGGCTGACGGGCTCGGGTTTTCGCCGCGGCAGCGCCTCCGGATGGTCGATCTGCCGCTGGCGGCCCCGGTCATGATGAGCGGCATCCGTACCGCGACGACGATTTGTGTGGGCATCGCCACCCTCTCCACGTTCATCGGCGCGGGGGGGCTGGGTGACTTCGTGAACCGCGGACTCGCGTTGAACAGGATACCGCTCATCCTGCTCGGCGCCGGCGCCGCAGCGGCTCTCGCCCTGCTCCTCGACTACATCATGGCGACCGTCGGATTGCTCATCCGTCCCGGCCGGAGGTCGCCGACTATCCGCCGGAGGTCGGTCGTGAGCGGCCTGGTGGCGATCTTCCTCATCACCGTCATGGTGATCCCGACCGGGCCGGGTCTATCGGCCGGGAAGGATGGCGGGCACGACGTCGTACGCATCGGATCGAAGAATTTCACCGAGCAGTTCATCCTCGGTGAGTTGATGGCCCAGGGGATCGAACGGCGTACCGATCTCAGGGTGGAGAGGATCTTCAACCTGGGCGGCACCGTCATTTGCGACGAGGCCCTGAAAAAGGGGGAGATCGATCTCTATGCGGAGTACACCGGGACTTCCCTCATTGTGCTGTTCGGCCTGGTACCCGGCAAGTCGTCGAACGACCGTACGGTGTACAAGAGAGTGAAGGCCCTCTACGAATCGGAGTACGGTTGCACCACCACGGGGCCGTTCGGTTTCAACAACACGTACAGGCTGACGGTTACGGGAGACAACGCCCGGAACCGGGGCTGGATACGCGTCAGCGACCTTCGGGAGGAGGCTCCGAACCTTGTTGCGGGGTTCACGTCGGAATTCATCGAGCGTGCGGACGGCATGAAGGGACTTCTGGAGGCGTACGGGCTGCAGTTCAAGGAGACGCGTGATATGTCTCCTGAGCTCATGTATGCCGCCGTCGCCGACGGTGACGTGGACGTCATTTGCGCTTTTTCCACCGACGGGCGTATCGCGGCCTTCGGCCTCGCGACACTCGAGGACGACCGTCATTATTTCCCGCCTTACGAGGCCGTGCCCGTGGTCAGGACTGAATTCCTGCGCGATCACCCCGAAGTCGGGCAGGCGTTGGAAGACCTCGCCGGGAGGATCGATGACGAAGCCATGCGGAGGCTCAACAACAAGGTGGATGTGGAAGGGTTGTCACCCCGCGAGGTGGCGGAAGCCTTTCTTCACGAGAACGTCCGCTGACCGGGATAGTGTGTTCATTTTCATGACTTCAACAGACTAAACGAAGGTAGAAGAAGAATGGTAAAACGATATCGCATCCAATTTCCGGTCGCCGAATCGAGCAAGCTGGGGCAGGACGAGGCATATTTTTTTCTGTGGGAAGGGAAGAAAAAACGAAAGATCCGTTTCCATGATTACGACGATATCTATAAGATACCCGGGTTGTACGAACAACTGTTCTATGACCGGTTGAAATGCCAATCACCGAAAAAGGTGGCCGAAATCCTAGAATCTTCGGTCGCGCAGTCCAACCAGAACTTCTCCGAACTGCGCGTCCTGGATCTGGGAGCCGGCAACGGTATGATGGGAGACGAATTGAAGAGGTACGGCGTGTCACGGCTGGTGGGTACGGACATCATCAGGGAGGCCGAACTTGCCACCGAAAGGGACCGACCGAGTGTCTACGATGCCTATTACACCGAAGACTTCACGAAGCTGAAACCCTCGGTCAGGGAAGAGATTGCCTCATGGTCACTGGACTGCCTGACCACGGTCGCCGCGCTCGGATTCGGTGACATTCCACCGGAAGCCTTCATCCAGGCCTTCAACATCATCCAGAGCGAGGGGTGGGTCGCCTTCAACATCAAGGAGACCTTCCTCGCGAAGAGCGACACGTCCGGATTCTCGAACATGATGCGCGAGCTCATCTTTTCGGAGTATCTGGACCTCTACCACCTGGAACGCTACAGGCACCGGCTGTCGATCGACGGGCGGCCTCTCTACTACTTCGCGATCGCAGGTCGCAAGACCGCCGACATCCCAAAGAAATTCCTGAAACAGTTCGGGTATTGAATCGGGATTGATGACCGAACCGCTTGTTCGTATTTTCCAGGTGGACACGATGAAGGATAACGCATGAGCCGCGCATTCATGAAGGAGGGCGATGACATGTGGCTGAGCGACGTCGCCCCGACGCTCAGCGCGCTGTTGCACTTTTTAACATCGGAGAACAACAATATCACCGTGGTGGAAGAGAGGGTTACCATCGACGGGCAGGGGCGCGAGGTTCACCACATGAGCAACGGACTCGCCTACGTCAAGGACGCCGACGGGCGCTGGAGCACGGCGCCGGAGGAAGGGTAAGGAAGAGCCGGGAATTTACACCGGATCGGGGATCGCTTCGCAGGGGTTGACCGGATTCCTCTTTTTCCCTACCTTGATGATCATTGTTCCGGCTCCGGTTTTTATCAGGAACTATCGTGTTGATCGGACAGACGATATTTCAGTATAAAATCCTCGAGAAGCTCGGCGAGGGAGGCATGGGCGTGGTCTATAAAGCCCATGACACCAAACTCGATCGCCCCGCCGCCCTGAAATTCCTCCCGCTCCACCTCTCCGCGTCCGAACAGGACAAGGCCCGGTTCATCCAGGAGGCCAAAACCGCCTCCGCGATGAGCCATCCGAACATCTGCACGATTTACTCCATCGATGAACACGAGGGCCAACTCTTCATCGCCATGGAATTCGTCGACGGCGTGACGCTCCGGGAAAAGCAGGGGTCGGTCAACGCCCGGCAGGCGATCGAGATCGGAATTCAGATCGCCGACGGACTGGCGGCCGCCCACGAGAAGGGGATCGTCCACCGGGACATCAAGCCGGAAAACATCATGGTACGGAAGGACGGTATCGCCCAGATCATGGACTTTGGCCTGGCGAAGCTCAGCGGCGCGTCACGGCTCACGAAGGCCGGCTCGACCGTCGGAACCGCGGGCTACATGTCCCCCGAACAGGTCCAGGGCCTGGAAACCGACCAGAGGACCGACATATTTTCGCTCGGGGTGATTCTGTACGAACTCTTCGCCGGCCGGTCGCCATTCACAAACGCCCACGAAGCGGCCATCAACTACGAAATCGTCAATGTCGAACCCCAGCCGATTTCGTTTGTAAAACCGGATATCGACGCCGAGCTGGAGGCCATTGTGTTCGACTGCCTCGCGAAGGACCCCGCCGAAAGGTTCCAGACCGCGGCCGAGGTTTCCAGGAATCTCCGACGGATGAAGAAGGCGTCGAGCCGGACGCGGCTGAGCGGCTCCCGCATCGTGTCCTCACCGTCCCGGGGCACACCGGGAAATTTCCGGGGTCAACGATCCGGGAGGAAAATTCCCGGGCTCACAACGGGAGTGGCACTGGTCGGGGGCCTGCTGATCGGTCTCGGAATCATGCGCTGGGTCCTGCCGGCCGGCGCGTCGGATCCTGTCCGACATGCCCAGAAAATCCGGGCATCCATCAACCTTCCGCCCGAGGCACCGCTCATCCTCGGGTACGATCTTCCGACGATCGGTTTCAACAGTCCCGCGATCGCTGTCTCTCCGCAGGGGAGATGGCTTTCCTACGTCGCCAAAACCGCGTCGGGGCGGATGCTCTACCTGGTCGATGTATCAAACGGCAAGTTCCACCTCCTCCCCGGGACCGAAGGCGCGGTACATCCCTTTTTCTCCCCGGACGGGGAGTGGATCGGCTTCCTGACGTACAACGGGGTCAAGAAAGTCCCCCGGCGGGGTGGTTCCGCGGTGTCGTTGTGCGAAGCGACAACACCCGTCCTGGCCTGGTGGGGACGCTCCGGGACGATTTAT
>QJVY01000032.1 GCA_003235555.1 Ignavibacteria bacterium
ACCTGCACCATGATCACCGGCCCGCCGCGGGTGACCTGGAGGGGGGCGACCTCGCGACCCAGCCGCGCCAGATATTTTTCCGCCGCCCCGAGAAAATTCTGATCCATCCCCCTCACGACGAGGTTCGAATCGCGCAGGAGCCACCAGGGATACCCGCCGAACTCCCATTCGGCACAGGCGTACGGTCCCGGGCGGATGATCACCCAGAGCCCCTCCTCCGCGGCGATCCTGATGAAGGCGGCAATGTCACGCCTTTCGGAGGTGAAATCAAATTCTCCCTGACGGGGCTCGTGATAGTTCCAGAAGACATACGTGGCGACGGTGTTCAGGCCCATCGCGCGGGCCATCCTGAGACGGTGCCGCCAGTACCCCCGCGGGATCCGTGCGTAATGCATTTCGCCGGCGATGATCTGAAAGGGTTTCCCGTCCAGGAGAAAGTGGTCTCCGGAAAGTGTGAAGGTGTGGGGAGGATCGGGGGGTGGGCCCGCTTCTCCGCCCGGGGGGACGATCGAGGGGACGAGGAAGGCCATCAGGAAAAGGGCCGGCCGCGAAAGTACCATCATCGGGGAATTGTACATAAAATCTGAGACTGTTATCTGACCGGGTATTCCTCCGCCGAGTAGACCGACAGTTCGACGATCCCGGGCGCCGCTCTGGAGTCGGTGATCGTCAGGCGGACCTTCGACGCCATCACGGGGGGAAACTGGATGATTCGTTTACGACCGATGGTGGTCCCTGACGCCGCCACCCTCCATTTCCCGGCCTCCAGTACTTCCAGGGTGAAGCCCTTCACCCGCTGACCCAGTTTGATGTATTCCTTCAGGACAACGGTGTTGAACCTCGTCTCCGGTCCGAGGGACACCACAGCAGAGGGGCCCGCGACGCCCGCGGAGGCCGCCCAGAAATTCGTGGGGTTCCCGTCGGTGAGGCCCGTGACGGAGAACCCGTCCCGCGTATAATCGGAGGTCGCAGGTGCGCCCGCCGCGAGGTTTTTCGAGAAAAACTTCCTCCGGAGTCGGGCGAAACCGACGAGCGACGCCGAGTCTGCCGCGGAAATGAGTCCGTCCGGGCCGGGAGGGACGTTCAGGAGGAGGTTCGATCCCCTGCCCACCGACGCGAGGTAGATCGACATCAGCTCCCGGGGTGACTTCACGGCAGTGTCCTCGTCCTCGTGGTAGAACCAGCCGGGACGGATGGAGACGTCGCATTCGGCGGGGATCCAGAGTGCGCCATTTTCGTTCCCGCTGTTCAGGACACCTGCAGGCGGGCCGTCGGCCCCGCGGCCGTATCCCGCGGTGTCGAGGAGGTTCCAGTTCGTCTCCCCGGCACTGCCCGCTTCGTTCCCCGCCCACCTGATGTCCGGTCCGATGTCGCTGAAGATCAGCGTGCCCGGGGAAATCTTCCTGACGGTGTTCTCGTATCTCCGGAAATCGTACCACTGCCGCTTCCCGGAGGGACCTTCGCCGTTCGCGCCGTCCCACCAGAATTCAAACACGGGACCGTAGTTGTCGAATATCTCCCTCATGGTATTGACGTACACGTCGTTGTATTCCGGCGTACCGTAGGCGGGGTGGTTCCGGTCCCACGGGGAGACGTAGACGCCGAATTTCAGGCCGTATCGTTTGCACGCATCCGCCAGATCCCGGAGCACGTCCCCCCTTCCGTCGCGCCAGCGGGATTTTTTGACCGTGTGGCCGGACTCCGCGCTCGGCCAGAGGCAGAAACCGTCGTGGTGCTTGGCCGTGATGATCAACCCCTTCGCGCCGGCGGATCGGGCTATCCTGGCCCACTGCCCGCAGTCGAGGGCGGAAGGGTTGAACACGCTCTCGTCCTCTTCCCCCGTCCCCCATTCCCTCCTGGTGAAGGTGTTCGGTCCGAAGTGGATAAACATGTTGAACTCCATCTCGTGCCACGACAGCTGGTCCTCGCCGGGGATGGGAGCGACGGGCGTCAGCGGTTGGCACGGCGCGCGGAAAATGAATCCGGCGCACATCAGGGTCAGGAAAACGCCGCGGAGGATGTTCGCCCTGTCAGTCAATTTTCTCCACCACCCGGATCCGCTTCCTGAATTTCATGACCCCGTCGACGAAAACCTCCAGGTAATACCGTTGGGGGCCGCGGGAGGTCAGGTCGAATTCGACATCCCCTTCCCGGAACCTGTCGAGCCGGCGCTCCTCCACGACCTCATCGCCCGGGTCGGTCACGATTTTCGCCACGACCGCCGCCGGGGTGTTGCAGAAATAGTCCATGGTGGTCACCCCGAGGGTCCTCGTCGGGAAGAGCCCGATCGCCGGCTCGACCGCGGGCGCCGCCACGAGGCGGCGGTTCACTCGAAGTTTTTGATCATTGCGCCGCCGATGTCGAGGAGGCGGGCCGTCCCCCTCCCCCCGCGGGTATTGTACCAGAATTCCAGTCCGTCCCCGGCGCTGTCGTTCAGCGTGAGTTCGTAGCAACCCGGATCGAGCCTGAAGGTGTCGAGGTAGGTGGTGTCCGGGAGCAGCGATCCCGGCGCGCGCGCGTCGACGACGTCGCCGTCGGCGTTGCGGAGGATATAGGAGTTCTGGGAGGGCTCCGAGTTGGTCTGCAGGCGGAAGACAAGGGGCGAGAGGTGCGAAGGCACGCCGTGAAACACGATGCGCGCCTCATTGTCCTCCCCGTGCGCGTCCACCGAGTCGTTCACCGACAGCACGGCGACGGTGAACGTGTTCCGTCCCGGCCGGCTCCGTATCCCGCCGGGAAGTTCTATCCGGGAGGACGCGTTGAACGGCAGTTGTCCCTCCCAGATAAAAGACTGATCCTCGAAACCGAGGGTGCCGTACCGGATGTAGAGTTTCGTGACCGGCGCGGCGCCGAGGTTGCGCACCTCCACGACGGCCCCCAGGCAGGAGGGGTTCAGCCGCCTCCCCTCGTCGTCATCGGAGGGAACGACGACGCGGGCGATGGCCGCGTCGTTCGACGCGGACGGTCCCCGGTACTCGAGGAGGTATGCGCGGACCGATTCCCGCGAGTCCGTACCGGGAAGCGTATACGGCTCCATGCGCATCCCGATCGAGTGGGTCGAACCCGGTTCGACGGCGAAATCGTAGACATCCGGCTCGACGAGGTCCCCGGGACACCAGTTGGCCCTGTCGAAGATCCATGTCCCCGCCTGCGGGGCAAGGGGGTTGTCACCGCACCGCTTCCAGATCTGCCTCCGGTCGACGACTTTTCCGTCGAAAAGGAGCTCGCGGTACTTGTCGCAGAATTCGCCGCACCCGCTGTCGTCTCCCCCGTGCCCGGTCTGGTAGACGATGAACCGGACGTGATCCGCACTGTCCGAAACGGTGAAGGGCACCGGGGGGAGGGACTCCCCGAGGGGACGGGCGCTGTCTCCGTAGGGGTACATCCCGTCGTAGATATTCCTGAGGGAGAGGGCGGAGATCACGGGCGGACCCGCAATGATCTCGAACTCCACCGTGACCCTCCACCCGCGGTCGGCGTCCGGCTCGTAGCCGCTGTGGTAATACTCGACCTCGACGCTGTCCCGCAGGATTGAAGCGAAATCGGTGATATCGGTCGTCCATGTGAAATTCCAGTCCCGGTCGAACGCGCCTCCGTAGGGTGTGAGCATGCGTCCGATTTCGTAATCGAGGGACGCGCCCGCCGAACCGCCCCTGCGCCGGATCATGATATGATCCAGATAGTCCCAGTCCGCGCAGCGGATCGAATCGGGACAGCCGAATTTCACCCTGAGAATCACGCGCCGGACCGGATAGTCCGGGGCGGGGAAAACCCCCCACGCCGGGTAACTCCTGAAACCGGCCGAGGGATCGGTCACGACGGTCACATCGCGGTGTGTCACGACCCGGACCGTATCGGCGGCGGTGGCGGGCAGGGCGAAAGCGGTCACACTCAGGAGAACGCGGGCGACGACCGGAAGAAGCGCGCGGGTGCGACGGGATGTCGTCACTCCGGAATCCCCGTATGAAGAACTGCTTTCCATCGGTCTCCTTCCCGGTTCATTCGACGGTGATTTCATCCACGAAGAGCCACGCGTCGTTCCCCTCACCCGGAAGGCCCGCGGGAATTTTCCCGGCGCCCTTCGCCACGACCCGGATGAACCGCCCGGACCGGGCGGGGAAATCAATCCTGACGATGTTCCCCGCACTGGCGATTTCGTTGCTCCCTACCCGCCCGACAGTCTCAAACGTGGACGGAAGCGCCGAGGCGTCTCCGGGCGGCCCGGCGGCGACCCAGACCTCGACGCTTCGCGGGAGGTGGATCCAGCTCCCCTCCCCCTTGAAAAAATCAACGGTAACGCTGGTGACCACCGTCTCCGTGCCGAGGTCGACCACCGCGTCCAGGTCGGGTCCCTGGAAGCCGATCCATCCTTTCCCGAAACGCTCCGGGTGGCCGCGAACGCCGTCGACGAGCGTGAACCCGCCGGAACCCGGATATCTCCGATCGGGCGGCGTTTTCAATTTCACCGCTTTTCCCGTCGACAGGCTGATGGTGAAGGCCTGTTCCACCACGCGGCCCTGCAGGGCACCGTCGCGAAAATATCCCGCGCGGACGACGCAGCTGCTGTCGATCCGGAGCGGTCCTTCGTAGAGCGCGGAGGATGGGGTGGGTTCGGCACCGTCCGTGGTGTACCGGATCTCCCCTCCCTCAAGGGGCGTCGCGAGCGCGTACCCGGTACCCCGCCCGGATGAACCGGGCCGGACTTCCGCTTTCAATTGAAACAGGGAGGTGGAATAGTTCACGCCGAGCAGGTCGAGCACAGCCATGTGCCGAATGAGCCGGGGCAGGAAATCCTCCCAGGAGCGGCCCCGCCGGGGGCTCCAGAGCACCTCTGCGAGGGCTCCCATCCTGGGCATCGCCATGTACTCCGCGTGTTCGGGAGTGGCGATGTATTCGGCCCAGAGGTTCCCCTGGGCGCCCATGATGTACCGGGCTTCTTCCGGGCCGAGCTCTTCGGGGACGGGTTCATACGAGTAGACCTTCTCCACCGGCGTGAACCCGCCGATCGCAAGGGGTTCGAAAGCGGGGTCCCCCTGGTAATGGTCGAAATAACAATGCGAACCCGGGCTCATGACGACGTGGTGTTTTTGGCGCGCCGCGGTGATCCCCCCCTCCGTGCCCCTCCAGCTCATGACGGCCGCGTTCGGCGCGAGCCCCCCTTCGAGAATTTCGTCCCATCCGATAATCTGCTTCCCCTTCGAGTTGAGATATCGTTCGATCCGCCTGATGAACCAGCTCTGGAGTTCGTGCTCGTCGGCGAGGCCTTCCTTTTTCATCAGAGCCTGGCAGTTCGCGCACTCCTTCCAGCGCGTCTTCGGGCATTCGTCCCCGCCGATATGGATATACCGCCCCGGGAAGAGCGCACAAACTTCATCGAGGACGTTCTCCAGGAACGTGAAGGTCGTCTCGGTGGGGCAGAAGACGTCCTCATACACTCCCCACGCCTTACCGACCTCGAAGGGACCGCCGGTGCAGGAGAGTTCCGGGTAACTGGCGAGGGCGGCAAGCGAATGGCCCGGCATCTCGATCTCCGGGACGACGGTCACGTGGCGGGCTGCAGCGTACGCCACGACCTCGCGGACCTGGTCCTGCGTGTAATATCCCCCGTACCGGACCGAGTCGAATTTCATGTCGCTGTACGGTCCCACCATCGACCCGTCCCGCCAGGCCCCGACCTCCGTAAGTCGCGGATACTGTTCGATCCGGATCCGCCAGCCCTGGTCATCAGTGAGGTGCCAGTGGAAGGTGTTCATTTTGTACATCGCGAGGTAATCGATGTACCGCTTGACGAACTCCACGGGAAAGAAATGCCTGCAGACGTCGAGGTGCATTCCCCTCCAGGCGAAGCGCGGTGTGTCGAGGATCGAGACGTGCGGGACCGTCCACATGACGGCACTGTCCGCCGTGGGACCGAAGACCCCGGCCGGAAACAGTTGCAGGAGGGTTTGCGCCGCGTGGAAGAGTCCGGCGGGGGTCCGGGCCCTCAGGTCAACCCCCGAATCGCCGACCTCGAGCCGGTACCCTTCCCCGCCGAGGACCGGTTCGTCGACGAGCGTCAGCCTGATGCGGTCGTCCTGCGGGAACGATGGTCCGGTTTTCGCAGGTCCGGCCATGGGGGGCGTACCGGATTCTTCGGGGTTCCCGGCAGAGCACACCGGGAAGGGATATCCGGTGACCCGGGCGAGAAGGTCCCTGAGATACGCTCCCGTTCCGGAGTCCTCGTTGCAGACGATCCCGGTCCGGTCGGTCAGGACGAACACCCCCTCCCGGAGGTCCATCACGGCCGGTCGCGGGATGACGGTTACCCCGCCCCCCGCCGTGCCATCCGACGGGATCACGACGAGGGCGGTCATGAACGCTGAAACGAAGGCGAGATTTCTCATCGGGGCGGAGAAGAATGTGAACCGATACGGTCGCGCACATCCGCGATGTCGGAGATGCTGGTGAGGTCGGGAACCGGTTCGGCTACCCGGAGCACGGCTACCGATCCCGGCCGCGAGGACGCGAGCATCGTCACCGCCGCCGGGAGCTCCTTCTCGTCGCGCACGGGATGGAAGGGCGTCGATTCGAGGACGGGGACGATGTCGTCGTACGAGAGCCTGAAGATGTTCATGCTGACGTCCACCCTCCCCCTTTCGTCGAGGTGGGCGGCAATTTCCGCGCCCGTCGGTTTCTCGACGATGCCGACCAGGGCACCGCGTTCGTCGGAACGGACAACCGAGAAGTGGGCGGTCCGCCCGGGCGGAAATCCGAGGGCGTCCCGGTCGTACCCGATCATGGCATTGGGATGTTTTTCATCGAGGAGCATCCGGAGTACGTTGACCGAATAGAGGTTGTCGCTGTTGCAGACGGTGAAGGTTCCCCCCCGCCAGCCGGGTCGTGCGACCAGCGCCCTCAGAAGGGCGTCGGCGGTCCCCGCGGGTTTTTCCCGACCGGCCGGGATGCCCTGCGTGACATACGACATCCTCAACCCCGGAAATTCCGCCGGACAACCGTCGCTCCCGTAATGGGAGCGGATGGAGCTGTCGCCTTCGGCGGTGACGATCACGACATCTCTGTACCCCGCCCGCTCTATATTAGAGAGGAGGTAATCCAGGAAGGGACGCGACCCCTCTCCGACAGGCAGCATCGCCTTGGCCCTTTCCCGTACATGACGAAGCATTTCGTCGTCCACACCCGACGCGGTCCCGGCCGATTTCTTCATCCGGGAAGACAGACCCCCTGCGAGGATGACGATGGACGGAATCACGCGGGAT
>QJVY01000169.1 GCA_003235555.1 Ignavibacteria bacterium
ACCACTTCACCGCCTCCGTGTAGTCCTTCGGGACGCCTTCGCCTGCATCGTACATGAGGCCGAGGTTGACCTGGGCTCTGGCATCTCCCTGCTCGGCGGCTTTCCCGTACCACTTCACCGCCTCCGTGTAGTCCTTCGGGACGCCTTCGCCTGCATCGTACATGAGGCCGAGGTTGACCTGGGCTCTGGTGTATCCCTGCTCGGCCGCCTTCCTGTACCACTTCATGGCCTCCGTGTAGTCCTTCGGGACGCCGCGGCCATCAGCGTACATGGTGCCGAGGTTGAACTGGGCATTGGCATTTCCCTGCTCGGCGGCTTTCAGGAACCACTTTGCCGCCTCGGTGTAGTCCTTCGGGACGCCTTCGCCTTTATCGAACATGAGGGCGAGTATGACCTGGGCGCCGGCATCTCCCGCCTCGGCGGCTATTCGGTCCCGCTTTGTACCCTCAGTTTTGTCCGGCGGGATACCTTCGCCTTTGTCGAACATGAGGGCGAGGTTGTCCTGGGCGCCGGCATAACCCGCCTCGGCGACTATCCGGTCCCGCTTCATAGCCTCGGTATTGCCCGGCGGGATGCCTTCGCCTTTATCGAACATGAGGGCGAGGTTGTCCTGGGCGCCGGCATAACCCGCCTCGGCGGCTATTCGGTCCCGCTTCGTAGCCTCGGTTTTGTCCGGCGGGATGCCTCGGCTTTTATCTTCTTTGAAGACGAGGTTGTGCCGGGCTTTGTGGTATCCTTGCTCGGCTGCCCTTCGGTACCATTTCATCGCCTGGGCGTAGTCCTTCGGGACGCCTTCGCCTCTGTCGTACATGCGGCCGAGGTTGTACCGGGCTTTATCCTCTCCCTGCTCGGCCGCCCTTCGGTACCACTTCATGGCCTCGGCGTAGTCCTGCGGGACGCCCTGGCCGTTTTCGTACACGACGCCGAGGTGGAACTGGGCTTGGGCGAGACCCTGCTCGGCCGCCCTTCGGTACCACTTCACCGCCTCGGCGTAGTCCTGCGGGACGCCCTGGCCGTTTCCGTACATGACACCGAGGTTGCACTGGGCCTGGGCGAGGCTCTGCTCTGCGGCCTTCCGGTACCATTTCATAGCCTCGGCGTAGTCCTGCGTGACGCCCTGGCCGGTCGCGTACATGAAGCCGAGGCCGTTCTGGCCCGCAGCGTCTCCCTGGTCGGCCAGTGCCTGGAAGAGTCGAAATGCCGTGGCGATGTCACCACGTCCATAGGCAGCCGTGGCATCCTCGTATTGCCCCCCGAACGCCGCAACCGCCATCATTATGGAGATCACAAGGGTGAGCAAACCGGACGCCAGACAGCGATGCGTCCCTTTGCGTCCACGAACCCTGGGGCCCATCCCTAAAGCCCTCCCTTTTATTTCCGTCTCCGCTCAAGCCTCGGGAGGAATTCTGATGAAGAACTATGTATATATATATCGCTTCATAGAGAGGCAGCCAAGCGGCATGCTCATCAAAACGCCACCTGTTTTCCCCGAGGGATACCTCCCTCCATCGAAAGAATCGGAAACGTTTCGACGAGCGCGCCGTGGGAGTTCGAGTCCCCCCGAAAGACATCAAATCGGCCTGGTAGGGGCATCTGATTCGTAGTCAAGCGCTCTATCCGGCTTCCGCCAAGGGCGCGCGTGTGAGGAAAGTCCTCTTTCTGAAAGGGATTTCCGGTGTCAACCGGGGATCGGAAGAACCCCGAAACCACCCTGAAAAGGCCGTTGTTTGCAAGGGGTTTGCGGTCCGTGCGGCTTCCCCCCGATCCTGCCCTCGCATGGCATGGCAGTCATGGTGGCCGTTCCCGTTCCTGACGCGTAACTCTCCCCCAGGTGAAACGGAGTCTCAGAAAGAAAATCTAATACGACAAGAGGCCGTAACTCGTAGACAGACCCGAGCATGTCCCCAAGGGACAAGAAAGGACAATTATCATGTCACAGCATTCCATGATCGACATTGCCAAAGCCCCGAACAGCGCCTACGGCAAAAAGGACTGGGAGGCTGTCAAGGCTTCGGTCACACCCGGCGTGCTTTACGATGAGATTGCCACCCACCGGAAAGGGAAAGGTGTCGAGCAATTCCTTGCAGTCCTGCAGGGATGGGGCAAAGCTTTCCCCGATTCGAAGGCCACATACCAGAATGCCGTTGCCAGCGGAACCACCGTGGTGCTGGAACTGACCTGGCACGGCACGCATACGGGACCGCTGGAGACCCCGGAGGGTAGCGTTGCGGCAACCGGCAAGCACATAGAGGTCCCTGCGTGCATGGTCGTCGAGGTCGGAGACGGGAAAGTGAAGTCGATCCGCCATTACTTCGACATGGCGACATTGATGCGGCAGCTTGGGATTTCGAAGGCCGCCTGAGAACCTAAGGCGAAGGGAGCAGCGGCTGTGGGGCGAGAAACGGGGGTTGTGGAATTTTGCCAATAATCCCCGTTCTTTTGTCAGGCACCGGTACTGCGCGATTCCCGGCGAAACGATCAACTTCATGCAAGTAAGGAAGGGCTGTAATGCCCTCCCTTCCGTGGAGAGCATAAAAAGGAGGAGATCATGAACGCCCGCCCGAACATCATCGTCGTGGACGATGAGCCGACCGGTCTCGCCTCCCTGGAGGACGCCCTGACCCGCCGCTACGGCGGGGATTACCGCGTGATCCCGCAACTGTCCGCCCTCAGCGCGCTGTCCGATCTCAAGCGCCTCAAGGACAAAGGCGAGCGCGTCGCTCTCATCATCGCGGATCTGTGGATGCCGGAGATGACCGGGATCCACTTGCTGGTCCAGGCCCACAAGATTTTCCCCGAGGCCCAGCGAGGGCTGCTGGTGGAATGGGGTGACCGGACTGCCGCGCCGGCGATCCTGAAGGGTTGCGCCATGGGGCGGCTCGATAACTACCTGCACAAACCGTGGTCGCCGCCGGAGGTTCATCTCTATCCGGCCGTCGGGGAGTTCCTCGCGGACTGGACGCGGAGACACGGCCCTCGGATGGAGATCGTCCGCGTTCTCGGCGAGGATCCCTCGCCACGCGCCCGCGAGATCCGCGACCTGCTCGAGAGGAACGGGATCCCGCACGGCTTCTACTGCGCGGACTCCGAGGACGGTCTGCGGCTTATCGAGATGGTTCGGATCGATCCGACCCGGCTGCCCGCCGTCGTCCTCCTCGACGGGCACGTCCTCTCCGACCCCACGAACGCCGAGATCCTGGACGCGTTAGGCGCCACCGACGTCGAGGAACGGGCCTGCGACGTCGCCATCGTCGGAGGGGGCCCTGCGGGTCTTGCGTCCGCCGTGTACGCCTCCTCGGAGGGGTTGCGCACCATCGTCATCGAGCGCGAGGCGGTAGGCGGGCAGGCCGGCACAAGCTCGCTGATCCGGAACTACCTCGGCTTCCCGCGCGGCATCAGCGGCGCCGAACTGGCCCATCGCGCGTACGAACAGGCATGGCTTTTCGGGACGAAGTACGTCTTCGCGCGCGAGGCGCGCCGGCTTAAGGCCCGGGGGTCAGACCGTATCGTGTCGCTGTCAGACGGGACGGAGATCGTCGCGAAGAGCGTGCTCATCGCCACTGGGGCGGCTTATCGCCGCCTCGGCATCCCGGAACTCGAGCGTTTCACGGGAGCCGGAGTATTCTACATCGTTCCGAGCGATGGGCGTGTCGTCGAGGGGAAGGACGTCTTCGTGAGCGGCGCGGGGAACGCTGCAGGACAGGGCGTTGTCCACCTCGCAAAGTTCGCGAGGAGGGTGACCCTCCTGGTGCGCGGGGATTCGCTGGAGAAGCACATGTCCGACTATCTGGTGCGCGAGATCCGAACCTGGCCGAACGTTGAGGTGCGCCTGCGGACGGAAGCCGTCGAAGGCCACGGCGACGGGCAGCTCGAGCGGCTCACGATCGGCGGGAGGGGAGGGGGTCCCCGGGAGACGCGCCCCGCCTCTGCGCTTTTCGTCCTCATCGGCGCGCAGCCGCACACGGAGTGGCTGGCAGAAACGGTCCAGCGCGATGCCAAGGGGTTCATCGTGACCGGAGCAAACGTGAACACGGAACCGGCGGATTGGCCTCTCGACCGCCCCCCCACCCGGTTTGAAACGAGCATGCCCGGCGTCTTCGCGGCCGGGGACGTGCGCTCCGGGTCGGCCAAGCGCGTCGGCTCTGCCGTCGGCGAAGGCGCCGTGGCGATGCCATTCATCCACGAGTATATTAAGGCCCCGGTGTCCCTGGGGGCAGGCGTCCCGGTCGGGTCGGGAGGCGAGCAAGAGATCGCGTGAGAATCGCCAGCCCGGCCGTGGTCACGATCGGGCTACCGACCGGGAAAAAAACAAGGGGCTGCGGCAAATGCCGCAGCCCCTATTCCGTTCCGGCCGGCGTCTTTTCACCTACTCCCGAAGCTGGGTCTCCGCCTTGACTCCCTCGTTCAGGATGATCACCTCCACCCGCCTGTTCAATGCCCTGTTGGCTTCCGTATCGTTGCTGACTGCCGGATATTTTTTCCCGTAGCCCACGGTGGTGATCCGATCCGGACCGACTCCGTCCCCGACCAGTTTTTCTTTCACCGATTCGGCTCTTCTCTGGGAAAGATCCAGGTTGTATTCATCCGACCCGACGCTGTCCGTGTGCCCTTCGATCAACACGTTCCGGTTCATGTGCTTATTCAGAAAATCGGCCAGCTTGTCCACACTCCTGTCCGCCTTCGGTGACAAGTCCGCCTTCGCGAAGGGAAAAAGCACTTCGCCGATCGTCAAGACGATTCCCCGCTCCGTCTGCCGGGCTTGCAGATCCGAAAGCTCCTTCATGAGCCTGTCGGCCTCGGCCTTGGCCAGTTCCGCTTCCTTCCTTGCCTTCGCGGCTCTCATTGCCTCCTCCACCGCGGCAAGTCTTGCCTGTTCCATCTCCGTCTGGGCCCTTTTCGCCTCGAGTTCCAGTTGCTGGTCCAGTTTCTTTTTCTGGGCAAGGAGCTCGGCGTTCTCCATGTTCAACTTCCGGATGTCTTCCTCCGTCTTCTTTCTTTCCGCGACGGTCATCGCAATCTGGGCTTTTCTTTCCGCCATGTAGCTCAGATGAATCATCTCGTCCGAATTCCCG
>QJVY01000133.1 GCA_003235555.1 Ignavibacteria bacterium
GCGGAGGGACCCCTTCCCGGGACGAAGTTCGTCCTGAAAAAATCCCTCGAACTGAACCTCCGGCCGGTCGTCGTCATCAATAAAATCGACCGGAAGGACGCCCGCGCTCACGAAGTGCTCGACGAGGTCTTCGAATTGTTCCTGTCCCTCGGCGCCAGCGACTCACAGCTGGACTTTCCGACCGTGTACTGCATCGCCAAGCAGGGGATCGCCCAGGAAGAACTCGCGGACGAGGGTACCGACCTCCAGCCCCTGTTCAGGGCCATCGTCGGGAACATCCCTCCCCCGCCGATCGTCACCGACGCGCCCTTCCAGATGCTCGTCACCACGATCGACTACAACGATTACCTCGGGCGCCTCGGCATCGGCAGGATCGAGCGCGGGATGATACGGCTTGGCGCGCCCCTCAAGGTGATCCGGCGGGACGGGACGCTGGAAAATGCCAAAGTGACAAAAATTTACACCTTCGAGGGACTCAAGCGCCTCGAGGTGGAAAGCGCCGTCGCGGGCGATATCATCGCCATCGCCGGCATGGAGGACGTCGACATCGGGGAAACCATCGCCGATGCGGCGGATCCCACCTCTCTGCCGTTCGTGACGATCGAGGAGCCGACGCTGTCGATGAACTTCATCGTGAACAACTCACCGTTCGCCGGACAGGAGGGAAAGTACGTCACAACGAGGAATCTCGGCGAACGCTTGACGCGTGAACTGCGGTCGAACGTGAGCCTGAAAGTGGAACTGACCGACAGCCCCGACGTTTTTAAAGTCAGCGGGAGGGGTGAGCTCCACCTCGGCATCCTGATAGAGACGATGCGGCGGGAAGGCTACGAGTTCCAGGTGTCCGCCCCCGAGGTGATCTACAAGCGTATCGCCGACGTCCTGTCCGAACCGATGGAACACGTGATCATCGACGTGCCCGACGAATTCACCGGCACCGTGATCCAGAACCTCGGCCGCCGGAAGGGCATCCTCAAGAATATGCTGCAGTCCCAGGGGAACACGCGGCTGGAGTTCGTGGTGCCCGCGCGCGGACTGCTCGGCTTCAGGTCTGAATTCATGACGGAGACGAAGGGCACCGGGATCCTGCACCACAATTTTTCCGGTTACGAACCCCACAAGGGCGAGCTTTCCAGCAGGACCAAGGGCGCCGTCATTCAACTGGAAGACGGCCAGGCCACGGCCTACGCGATGTACAAGCTCCAGGACCGCGTGACCTTTTTCATCGAGCCCGGCATCAGGGTGTACACCGGAATGATCGTCGGGGAAAATTCGCGTGACGAGGACATGATCGTGAACGTCTGCAGGGCCAAGCAGCTCACCAACATGCGGGCGAGCGGCGCCGACGAGGCGATCAGGCTCGAACCCCCGCGGATACATTCGCTGGAACAGGCGATCGAGTGGATATCGGACGACGAGTACATCGAGGTCACCCCCAAATCCCTCCGGCTCAGGAAAAAATACCTTGACCACAACGAGAGGAACAGGATGTCCAAAAAACCGGTCGTCAGCGGCTGATAACGCCATGTTCTCGCGGAGAACGGAATGGGAAGCGTCCGCAAACGAGCTCACTGAAATCCTGAACTCCGTCAGGGCGTCCGGCCGCAGGGTCATCGATCTGACCGTATCGAACCCCACCGTCTGCGGATTTCCCTACCCGCAGGACCGCATCCTCCGGGCGCTCTCCTCACCGGAATCCCTCGACTACTCCCCCGATCCGCGCGGACTCCTTTCCGCACGCGAAGCGGTGTCCGGGTATTACCGCGACCGCGGGGAGGAGATACCGGCTTCGGACATTTTCCTGACGGCCAGCACGAGCGAATCGTACTCGCTGTTGTTCAGGCTGCTCTGCGACCAGGAAGACGCGGTACTGGTGCCGCGCCCCTCCTATCCCCTCTTCGACTACCTCGCCGCGCTCAACGACGTCCGCACCGTTCCGTACAGGCTCGCCTGCGACGGAGGGTGGGAGATCGACATCGATTCGGTCCGGAATGGAACGGTTGAATCCCCCCGCGCGATCATCGTGGTCGACCCCCACAACCCCACCGGTTCGTTCGTCCCGGGTCCTGCCTGGAAAGTGCTTCGCGACGCGGCAGCAGGGTGCGGGGCTGCGCTCATCGTCGACGAGGTCTTCAGGGATTATGCCTTCGGGGGACCGCCCGGACGGTCAGCCGAGCTCAGCGTCAGCCACGGCCCCGCAGGTAGAGGGCCGCTGACATTCCTCCTCAACGGGCTTTCCAAAACGGCCGCTCTCCCCCAGATGAAGATCGGTTGGATCGCGGTCACCGGCGGAGGGGCCGATGCCGACGGGGCGAAATCGCGACTGGAAATCCTGAACGACACCTACCTCTCGGCGAACACTCCGGCGCAGGCCGCGCTCCCCGAACTGCTCGCCGCCGGGGATTCACTCCGGCCGGCGATCCTCGAACGCGTGAGGGAGAACCTCGCATTTCTCGGAGAGACCCTCGGAGCGGTTCCCGGCTGCACGCTCCTTCGTGCCGAGGGGGGGTGGAACGCCGTCGTTCGTCTGCCCGCAGGAATCCCGGACGGGGAGTGCGTGAAGTCGCTTCTGCGTGAGGAGGGGGTGTACTGCTACCCGGGGTTTTTCTTTGATTTTGAAGAGGATGGCATGATCATCATCAGCCTGATAGTCCCCGGCGGGGAGTTCACCGATGGGGTGAAGGCCTTCGTAAGGTGGATCGGGGGACGCCGCGGCATGGCCCAGCGGTGAGACCGTTCGGGAACCCGTTCATACGGCCGTTCCCCGTCCGCACCGCGGGATGCTACATCAGGAGATTTTTCAACCCGTTCGGTTCGAGTTTTTCGACCGCGTCCTCCAGCCTGAACACCCGGAGACTGTTCTCGTAGAGAATTTTCTTCTTTTCCTTCTGCGGAAGCGCAAGGTCGTCCATGAACTCGATGTACGATTCCATAGAGGAGATCGGCCAGTCGGTACCGAAGAGGACCTTCCCCGGCTCCACCCCGAAGAGGAGCATCTCCTGCAGTTGTTTTCTCATGTACTCCTCGAAACGGTCGCTGAAATTACCGAGCACGAGCCCGGAAATGTCCGCGAAGACGTTTTGATTCTTGTAGACGACCTCCATGCAGTCCCTGATCCAGGGGTTCCCGATGTGACAGATGATGAAATTGACGCCGGGGTGGTCCACAGCCACCTCGTCCACCTGCAGCGGGTGTGAGAATTTCACCTTGCCCGTGCGCGAGTAGGTGTCCCCGCTGTGGATCATGACCGGAATCCGATGCTTCGCCGCGAACTCGTAGACCGGATTGAACTTGCTATCGTGCGGATAGAAGGGTTCGTAGCCGGGGTAGATCTTCAGGGCCCTGACCGTCCCCTCCTTCACGAAGGTCTCGATCTCCACGAGATCCCCCGGATGGAAATTCAGGAAGCTGATCCCCGCCACCACGTACACGTCCTTCATGTCACGCGTGGCGACCACGACGCTCTTCGTGGAGGGCCGTCCCGCCGTCACCTTGTACGAGGTCAGGATGAGCGCCAGGTCTATCCGGTTCCGCCTCATGTGCCGACGCAGTTCCGCGAGGCATCCCTCGAGCGACTCCACGTCCTCCCTGTGGTAGTTGTTGATGTGGGTATGACAGTCTATGATCATATGTTTTTAACCGGGGTATTCTGTTGAAAATGTCACTTTTTCCACATGTTATCGAGGATTTTCGCTGCGCGGTCCCTTCCGCCCAGGCCAAAGGCGAGCGCGAGTGCGAGACAGAGCGCGCCGAAGGCGATCTGGAACGCCGACACGAGGATCTGTCCCCCGATCGCCAGCTGCTCCAGGGCCATGGACATCACGAAAAGGAGGATGGCGTACCGCGCCATGATGCTGATGAGCTCCGCGCCGTCGATCTTGATGTTGCTCAGGTAGGTGTACGTGACCCCCTGGACGAACTTCGCGAACATCATCCCGAAGATCAGGACGATCATCGCGATCAGCACGTTGGGGATGTACAGGATGATCCTGTTGAAAAGGTCCGCGGCCACCTCCAGGCCGAGGATGTTCAGCGCCCCCAGGAGGATCACGAATATGATCAGCCAGTAGATCATATTGCCCAGCAGCGTGACGGTCGTAAACTTTACCCCGCCGCGTATCAGGAAATCCTCCAGTCCGGATTTCTCGGCGGCGATGTCCAGCCGCATGACCCGGAGGAGCCTGATCGCCAGTTTCCTCAGGTACTTCGCGATGAAACCCCCGAGGATGACCAGGATGGCCGCCGCGAGGATTTTCGGGAACACCACCGACAGCTGGCGCCAGAAATTTTCAAGGGGTTCGAACACCGACCAGAAACTATCCATCATCGATCCTCCTATCGTTGTAGGGCGTTGTTGAGAAAATTCACAAACGGGAGCATTTTACCGTACAGCGTCGCGGCACGGCGCACGAAACCGCTTTTACCCGCGGCGCCCTCGGGCCATTCCGCGACCACGATGAACTGCTTGAATTTCAACCACTCGATCATCGGGTGGTCCGGGGAATATCCCATCGGTGCCCGGGAGAGTCTTTCCCCTTCGATGGAGCCGAACGTCGACGTGAACGCCTTCGACCGAACCACGCCGAGGAATTTTTTCGGGTTCCGGGCGATCGCCGTACGGATTTTCTTCAGCTGCGCTCCGTCGGGCATGTAGATTCCCCCGGCGAGGAAGGTCCTCCCCGGCTCGATGTGCAGGTAGAACGACGCGCTTTCCTGCCAGTGGCCCTTGAGGTGGAATATGGCGGCCGCGTGCGTCTTGTACGGGCTTTTGTTCGCGCTGAACCGGGTGTCCCGGTAGATCCTGAACATACTTTTTTTCGGGTGCACCACGATCCCGGGAAGGAGTTTCTGCAGCGGCGCGGCCAGCGATGCGATCAGCGTCTCCATCGGGAATTTCACGTACTCCTCATACTCGGTCTTGTGGCCGTTGAACCAGTCGCGCCGGTTGTTCTTCTTCAGTTTACGCAGGAACCCGATCCCCTCCGGGGGGAAGCCCGCGAACGGAGGGTACGCCCCGAGGTCTGTTGGTGCACTCTTCATCGTTTCTTCGCCGGTCGTTTCGGTGTTTTGGATTTTTTCGATTTCCGCCCGCCTCTGCCCTCCGGCGTACCGGGGCGACTGCCGGCCCTACCCGCAGTAACGGCGCGGTGGACGAAACCCTCCGCCAGCTCGAGGAGACGCCGTGCGCCCTCAGCCCCGGCGCCCGTCCTGATCATGACAATCGCCGTCTTGACGTGTCCGCCGGCGTCCGAGAGCTTCCTCGAGGCGGTGGCGTAGGAAGCCCCCGTGGAGATCATCAGCACGCGCCGGGCGCGCTCCTCGAGCTTCCGGCTGTTGAGCCGCAGATCGACCATCATGTTTTCATACACCTTCCCCAGCGAAACCATGGCGCCCGTGGTCAGCATGTTCAGCACCATTTTCTGTGCGGTCCCGGACTTCATCCTGGTCGATCCCATCACGACCTCCGGACCGACGTCGGGGCTGATGAGGACGTCCGCGTTCTTCCTGAGAGGGGCGAAAGCCTTCGTACGAAGGAGGGATCGTGGATTCGTCGTCAGGAGGATGGTCCCGGCACCGGCCTTCTTCGCCGCCCTGAGCGCCGCGCCGACGAACGGGGTACGCACGCTTGCCGCGATGCCGCAGACCACATCGCCCGGGCCCGCGCGGGCCGCCCTGATCGCCCTCCTGCCCTCCACCGCGCTGTCCTCGGCCCCCTCCCGGGACCTGAAGACCGCGTTGCGGCCGCCGGCCATGATGCCGACGATCCTCGAGGGGTCGGTGCCGAACGTCGGGGGGCATTCCGCCGCGTCCAGCACACCGAGGCGTCCGCTGGTCCCGGCGCCGACGTAGAGGAGCCTTCCCCCCTTCTTCAACGCCGCGGAGACCATCCGCACGGCTTCCGCAATCCGTGGAATTTCTTTTTGTACAGCCGCCGCCACGCGGCCGTCCTCCCGGTTGATGACGCGCAGGACCGACTCCACGTCCAGCCGGTCGATTTCCCGGCTGCGGGGATTTCTTTTCTCGGTGGTGAGTTTACCCAGTTGCAGGAAGAGGGATCCGGTCCGGCTCGGGGAGGTGGTCATGCGGTTATTATTATAACTTTTTTTTCGGTCAAAAGGTCGCCCGACCCCTCGACTTCCAGCGATCTCACGGTCACGGCGGCCCGGTCAACGACCTCCCCCAGTGAGGCGAGCTCCGCGGTCAGGTCCCCCCCCTTCAGGAGGATATACGACCCTCTGGGGATGATCCTCCGGTTCTCCCGATTCTTCACCGGAGCGCTTCCGTCGCCGCGACCGGTGGAGAGCATCGGCCCGCACCACCGGACCAGCTGCGAAGCCGTGGAGACCGCCCTGGAGATGATATAGTCGAAGCGTCGAATCGGGGTCCCCGCGGATGTCCCGGGAGGGATTCCCGCCGACGGCAGGTCCTCCACCCTTGCACAATCGACGCGCGCGTTGGAGAGCCCCAGGCCGGCGACGATCTGGGCGACCGCCTTGACTTTTTTTTGAATGGAGTCGACCATGGTCACCCGGATATCCGGGTGGAGGATGGCGATGGGGACGCCCGGGAGACCTCCCCCGGTCCCGACGTCGAGGAGCGTGCTCTGTCCGGAAAGGCTGTGTGTGAAGAGAAACGAGATCGATCCGATGATATGCCGGATGAAAAAATCCGTCTTGTCGCGCCGGGATACGAGGTTGATCTTCGTGTTCCAGTCGAGGAGGAGCCGTTCATATTCGAGGAGAGCTTCGATCCGGTCTCCGGGGACGTCGAAGCCGTTCGCGTGGAAAAACGCTTCCGCCTGCCCTGGCGTCATATGAGCGGGGCGCGTGTCATTTGCGGAGGTGGACCATCAGCACCGAGATGTCCGACGCTGTGACGCCGCTGATCCGCGACGCCTGCCCTATCGACACCGGTTTCACCTTCGTCATTTTCTCCCGCCCCTCGCTCGAGAGGGATTTGATCCGGGCGAAATCGAAATCGTCGGGGATGCGCTGCCCCTCATGGACGTCGAACTTCCGCACCTCATCCTGCTGCCTGCGGAAATATCCTTCGTATTTGATTTCGATGTCCACCTGTTCGATGATTTCCCGTCGGAGTTTTTCCGATTCGAGTTCGCCTAGTTTTCTGAGCACGGGATCGGAGTCAAGGAACCCCGCGGAGAGGAAATCCCCGAGCGGAATTTCCGGCCTGCGCAGGATCCGGGCGGCTCGTTCGGTCTGTGTTATCCCCGTCGAACCCGATCGCTCTAAATATCCGTTTATTTGTGCTGGATTCAAAGAAATTTCCTCCAGGGCGGAAAGGGCCGCCCCGATCATTTCCTCCTTCCTTCTCAGCCGGTCGAATGTCTCCCCCGGCAACAGGCCAAGGGCATGCCCATGTTTCATGAGACGCCGGTCGGCGTTGTCCTGGCGGAGTATCAACCTGTACTCGGCCCGCGAGGTGAACATCCTGTAGGGTTCGTCGGTGTTCTTGGTGATCAGGTCGTCCGCCAGGACGCCGATGTAGGCCTCGGAGCGCTTCAGGACGAACGGCGGCTTGTCCCTGACCCGGAGCGCGGCGTTGATTCCGGCCATGAGGCCCTGTGCCGCCGCCTCCTCATATCCCGACGTTCCGCAGATCTGACCCGCCAGGAAGAGGCCTTCGACATCCTTCGTTTCAAAAGTGAGTTTCAACTGGTTTGGTGGGAAGAAATCATATTCAACGGCGTAACCCGGCCTGAGCATTCTCGCCTTCGAGAGTCCGGGAATCGTGCGCAACCCTTTCTCCTGTATCTGAGCCGGGAGCGATGTCGAAAATCCGTTGACGTAGACGATGTCGCTGGTGTACCCCTCAGGTTCCAGGAATATCTGGTGTCGATCGCGCTCGGCGAAGCGTACAATTTTATCTTCGATGGAAGGACAGTATCGCGGACCGCCAGCCTTGATGCGGCCGGTGAACATCGGCGAATCAGCAAAGCCCTGACTGAGAATATCATGCGTCTTTTTGGACGTATATGTCAGGTACATATCTATCTGTTTATTAAGCACTTGTGTGCTCTGGAAAGAGAAAGGGACGGGAACCGGATCGGGTGGCTGCGGGGTAACTTCCCTCAGGTCGATCGACTCGAGACTTATCCTGGGAGGTGTACCTGTTTTCAACCTGCCGCTTACAATTCCATAAAGTGAAAGGGAATGTGTGATACTATTTGACGCCCTCTCACCGAACCTGCCTCCCTCCGTGGAGTTCGTCCCGGTGTGCATCAGAGCCCGCAGGAATGTTCCAGCGCAAATGACCGCCGTAGTGCATTCAATCCGTTCACCCGATCTCGTCGTGATTGAACTGATCCTGAACGTGGATCCCCTGGATCCCCGTTCACATTCCAGATCGGAAATACCGTCCTCGAGTATTTCGATTCCCTCCTGATTTTTGATGCTTTTTTGGGCTTCAGCTGAGTACCAGTCCCGGTCATTCTGGCATCTTGGGGACCATACAGCCGGGCCTTTTGATGTATTCAACATCCTGAAGTGTATCCCCGTAGCATCCGCAAGCTTTCCCATCTCCCCTCCCAGGGCATCTATTTCCCTCACGAGTTGCCCCTTTGCGGTTCCCCCTATCGCAGGATTACAGGACATCCTGCCAATTGCGGAGATATCCATTGTAACGAGAAGGGTTGAACAGCCCATTCGGGCTGCAGCCAGTGAGGCTTCAATCCCGGCATGCCCTCCCCCTACCACAATTACGTCATATTTGGCCATTTTGGCCATATTTTATTGTTTCACGTGAAACATGAACCTATTTCCCGATACAAAACCTTAAAAATACGTTATTTAAGACCTCGTCTGAGATATCCACACCCACAACATCGGAAAGGTTGGATAGGGCTCCTTTCAGATCCACGGATATTAATTCCCCGGATACCCCGTTTCTGGCTCCCTCGATGGAGAGATCGATGGCATCCAGAGCTTTTTGCAGGTTGTCTCTCTGACGGACTGAGCTGACTAAGATGGTCTCTCCAGCCACTTTTCCATTCTCCGGGTTGACCAATTTCCCTATCACCTCCTCCAACTCCCTCATTCCGGCCCCTGTCTTCGCCGATGTGAGAACGGTTCCGTATTCCAATTTCAATCCATTTAATTGCCGGGTCCGGACAGCATCCAGGAGGTCCGATTTGTTGAAGACAATGATTATCTCCTTATGGCTTCGTCCTTCCAGGAATTCATCGAAGACCCTTAGATTATGGTCGACTTCCATCTTGCCCGTCGCATCCAAAATCAAGACGATCATGTCTGCATGGATTATCTGTTCTTTTGTACGTTTTATCCCTTCCACCTCGACAATATCCCTTGTTTCCCGTAATCCGGCAGTATCGACGATGTTGAACCTGATTCCATTGAGTACAACGGTCTCCTCAATCGTATCTCTCGTCGTACCCGAAACATCAGTGACGATGGCTCGATTCTCTCTTATTAAACCATTAAGAATACTGGACTTACCTACATTCGGCGGCCCGGCCAGGACGATCCTTATTCCCTCCCTGTGGATTTTCCCATGTTCATAAGAATCAATTAGTTGAGATATATCCCCCCGTATCGAAAGAAGATCGTTGAGGAGTTTTTCCCTCCCCACCAACTCGACCCCCTCCTCCGAGAAATCCAGTTCGAGTTCTACCAGCGAACAGAGGTCAATTATTCGTCCCCTGAGTTCCGAAATTTTTTTCGAGAGGGTTCCCCGTAACTGAGAGAGGGCGAGGGAATTTGAAGCCACCGAATCGGCGCGGATGAGGTCGGCCACTGCTTCTGCCTGAGAGAGGTCCAATCGCCCGTTGAGAAAGGCCCGCCGGGTAAACTCCCCCGGGCCTGCCGGCCTGGCACCCGATTTCACCAGGAGCTCCAGAATCCTCCTCGCGATGAACATGGACCCGTGACAGCTGATCTCCACGACATCTTCCGTCGTGTACGAGTGGGGGGAACGAAAGAGCGTGACCAGGACTTCGTCCACGATCGTACCGTCACCGCCGCGGATACTCCCGAAGTGGACGGTCTGGGTCTTTGCGTCATGCAGGGAGATGTTGCCCTGAAATACGCCGTCCGCAATCCTGACGGAGTCGGGCCCGCTGAGGCGGATGACGGCGATCCCTCCCTCGCCATGGGGGGTAATTATGGCCGAAATAGTGTCGTTTTCAGGTGTTTTCATTGGAAATACAGATGCGGGGCAGGCACAAATTTAGGAAAGATTGGAGGGAATTACAATCAGCCCGGTTTCATGTGAAACGGGACGGGGATAACGACCGAGGAGTTTTACCTCCGCGTGGACTCGTAATGGGCGATGAATTTTTTCACAGGTACCGCCTTCACGATCCTCGGGATCACCCCCTTCGGAAGGTCATCCAGTTTCCTGAACCGGATACAGCATTTTCCCATGTCGAGCTTTTTCCCCGCCTTCCGGAAGTCCCGGCGGACAATTTTTTCCAGCCCCGGGACCGAGTAGATATTCATTGCGTAGAATCCGTAGTGATGCTTTTGGGCGGCGAGGGCAAGGTAGAGGAGGGGTTGGCCGTTGTACGTTTCGGAATACGTCGCCAGGGGAACTTCGTAACTGATCATCCCCCAGTTCATCCTTTCCCGGTACCCCCGGGGGAGGTTTTTCAGGACCAGCCGTCTCAGCGTCGTCACGACCGCGCGGCGTTCCGGGGGAAGTTCTTTCAGGTATCCGGCAACGGTCTTCGAGTTGCTGCCCGCCATGAGGCCGTCCCCTGATCCTACCTCTTCCGCTGTTGAGGCATATTGGCGGACAGCTTGGCGATCCAGCCGCCCGAACGTTTCTTCTCCTCCACCTTCCGGAGGGGGTCGTCCTTGTGGATCTTGTTGATATAGGACTGCTGGACGATCGACAGGAGGTTGAAGACGAAATAGTACAGGTTCAGCCCCGACGGGAAATTCGTGAAGAGGAGGGTCATCATGACGGGCATCATCCAGACCATCATTTTCTGTTTCGGGTCCTTGACGGTCATCTTCTGCTGGATGAACATCGTCACGCCCATGGCCAGGGCCAGGCCGCTGATTTTATCGATACCGAAAATCGGGATCTTCGCCGGCAGCGTCGCGATCACGTCCGGGCTGGCGAGGTCCTGGATCCACCAGATGAAATGGGCCTGTCGCAGTTCGATCGTCGAGCCGAAGACCGCCCAGAGGGCATAGAGAATGGGCAGCTGGAGGAGCATCGGCAGGCATCCGCCGGCCGGGTTCACCCCGTACTCCTTGTACAGCCGCATGATCTGCTGGTTCATCTTCTGCGGGTCTTCCTTGTGCTTCTCCCTGATCTCGGTCATCATCGGCTGGAGCGCCTGCATCTTCTGCATGGAGAGCATGCTCTTCTTGGTCAACGGGTAGAGGATCACCTTGATGATGAACCCGAAGATGATCAGGACGACGCCGTAGTTCGGAATGAACCAGTGGAGAAACTGGAAGATCGGGATGATGAAATATTGTGAGATCGGCCGGATGATCCAGACGGCGCCAAGGCTCATGATCCTGTCAAGGCCGACGTCGAGATCTCTGACGATGTCGTAATCCAGGGGTCCGAGGTACAGGGTGAAGCGGTCCTCGTCGAGTGCCTTGCCCACGAAGGGCATCTCGACACCCATGGTGTACGACTCGACTACCCCCTGGTCCGGGGCGGCTGCGCGGGTCCCCTCGAGGAACGCACCCTGGCTTTCCTTCAACCTCGGGATGATGGCGACGGAGAAGTATTTGTTCCGGATGGCGGTCCATTTCACGACGCCGGACACCTCCTCCTTGACCGGTTCGCCGATGTTCGAGGCGTCCACCTCGATCTCCTCGCCGCCGGCGAAGGCCGCAGCCTTTGCGTAGTTCGATTCGTCCACGCTGTTGTGCTCGAAATAATGGAGGCCCGGCTCCCACATGACGATGTACTTGAAGTTGGAGATCAGGTCGTCCATGTTCACGAAGCGGTAGGTGACGCCCACTTCGTACCTGTCCCCGTGGAAGACGAGTTTCTTGACGATCGAACTGCGCGCGGACACCTGGAGCGTGAACTCGATTTCAACCGAATCCTTCGGGCCGACGACGATCCTCTGGCCGCGCGGGTACCTCGCGGTGAAATAGAGATCCCTGGTATTGATGCGCTTCCCGTCGGCCGAGATGAAGAACATGTTGAGCGAGCCGCGTTCCGACCTGTTGAAGTACCTGGCCGTGTCGCCGTTCCATGTGGCATACTTCCTCAACTGCCACGAGCTGATACCGCCGCCGAGCGTGCTGAGCTCCGCCATCCAGAGGTCGGATTCCAGCGTCACGAACTTTTTCTCCCCCATGGAGACCGCCCCGAAGAATTTCCCCGGGGAATCGGGCCCGGTCGCGGATTCGTCGGCACCCTGCCGGGAGCCGGGCATTTCTGACGAAGTCGTGCCTTTCGACGGCGTTTCCGCCGCCCGGACGGCGGCGGTGTCCCCGGGGGTTTCCCCTCCCGCCACCGCCGTGGAATCCCTGCCGGTCGTCACCGGCGCGGGAGGAGGGGCGTTCATGTACATCCAGACCATCAGGACCAGCCCGATGAGGACAAAACCAATGACTGTATTACGATCCATCTTTATACCGCGATGTGTGAAGTCGTTATTCTAGGGAACGGGGTCAAAGCCCCCGGGGTGGAGCGGGTGACAGCGGAAGACCCTCCGGACGGCATAGTAGACACCCTTCAACGAACCATGTTTCTCCAGGGCTTCCGCGGCGTACTGGGAACAGGTAGGATGGAACCGGCAGTGGTTGCCCGGGATGAGGGGGGAGACGATCCTCTGGTAAAAGCGTATGAGGCCGATGAGGACTATTGTCACTTGAACTCTTCTCTTATCCTGTGCAGGAGTCCCGTGATCTCCTCCCGCACGAGAGGGAACGAAACCGTCACGGGCGCGGGCCTTGTGCGCGGGGACCAGAGGAAGACCACGTTAAGGGTTCGATCGGGACGTTCTCCGGAGGGACGGAGAATCTCTTTATTGTTCCTGTAGGCTTCGCGGATCAGCCGTCTCACCCGGTTTCGCCAGACGGCATTGCCGGCGGCTTTCGGTACTATCGCGGCCACCAGGATCCCCGGGGCGCCCGGGTCGCGGCCGGCGGAGTCGAGCACGATCCCCTGGATGTACTGTGACCGGATCCGTCTGCCCCGCTCAAAGATCCTCTCGAAAATTCGTTTACCGCGAATAATCTCCGATTTCTTCAGAGTGCGGCGCAAGGCGATGACTCGGGTTACTTCTCATCGCTGACGGTCAGCTTCCAGCGTCCCTTTTTCCTGCGGCGGGAAAGAACCTTCCGCCCATCCTTCGAACTCATCCTCTCCCGGAATCCATGCTTGTTCTTTCTCTTCCGGTTGCTCGGCTGAAACGTGCGCTTCATCTCTGGTGCTCCTCCTGAGTGTACCCTTGGTGAACCAATCTAAATGAAAAAAGGATTGTCGATCACAATCCTCTCTTGTGAATCCTCCCGATCGGAAGGTGTCAATATAGAAAATTCCAATTTTAAACACAAACGGGAAAAATTGAGATTTCTAATGAATTTATAATGAAATTCTAACAATATACGCTTGCCGGGAGAGTTATTTCTTCTTATCATTCGTGTCGGGGGAGCGCATTTTTCCGTGTTAACAACATGTGGACAACCTTTTCCACAAGACCCCAGGCTCATCCATCGTCATCACCCGATATACCATAGATCACCTGAAACACCCATTTTTCAACACTATTGAAGAGGGTGGGGTGAAAACCGTTTTAACATGTTATCCACATTTCGTTACTATTTCTGTGTATATGTGTGTGGATAATCTGTGAATTGTAGAGCAGCGTCAGGCTTATGTGCCTGATATTTATTGACTTAGATAGATGGAATTTGAAGAGAGAAGCCCGCTGATAACTGATACCACCCCCGAAGTACAGCCAGCAGGAAGTCCCGCAGGGGAGTGCTGGAGACAATGCCTCGAGATCGTCCGCGGAAGGGTCAACAGCCAGAGTTTCAAGACCTGGTTTGAACCGATAGCCCCGGTGAAACTCGACGGAAGCGATTTCTACCTGCAGGTACCGAGCCAGTTTTTCTCGGAGTGGCTCGAGGAACATTATTTCTCGCTGATCAAGGAAGCACTGGCCCAGGTCACCGGACGGGACATCGTCATCCACTATCTCGTGAAGGCGGAGGACCGTGATGAGTTTCCCCTCGTCGAAGAGACCCCCGACAGGTCGGGTGTACCGGCGGACCAGCCTCCCTCACGCCCCGAAATTCAGGCGACTGCGAGGCCGGCCGGCCCCCCCATCGAGCCCGCGCTGAACCGGCGTTACACCTTCGGCAATTACATCAAGGGGGAGAGCAACCAGTTCGCCAGCGCCGCGGCCCTCGCCGTGGCCAACAACCCCGGTGGAACGTCGTTCAACCCTCTGGTGATCTACGGCGGCGTGGGGCTTGGTAAGACACACCTCGTGCACGCTATCGGCAACCAGCTGCTGGCGGCGGACCCCTCGAAGAGGGTGCTGTACACCTCGAGCGAAAAGTTCACCGTCGACTTCGTCGAATCGATCCAGCGGGACCACGTCTCGGAGTTTTCGAATTATTACAGGAGCGTCGACCTCCTGATCGTCGACGACATCCAGTTTTTCACCGGCAAGGAGAAGACCCAGGACATTTTCTTCCACACGTTCAACACCCTCCACCAGCTCGGGAAACAGATCGTCCTCTCCTCGGACAAACCCCCGAAGGAGCTGAAAGGGCTCAATGAGCGCCTGGTGTCCCGGTTCCAGTGGGGACTAACGGCGGATATCCAGCCGCCGGATCTGGAAACACGCATCGCCATTCTGCTGAAGAAGAGCTCCGACGACGGGGTCGAACTCTCTCACGATGTCGTGGAGTTCATCGCGGCGAACATTACGTCGAACATCCGGGAGCTGGAAGGCTGCCTCATCAGTCTCCTGGCCAGGGCGTCCCTCGAAAACAAGAAGATCGACCTCGACCTGGCGAGGAGTGTGGTCAGGTCGATCGTCGGAGAGGTGAAGACACACATCACCATCGATGAGATCCAGCGGACGGTAAGCGAACATCTGTCGATCCCGCAGGACCTCCTCCGGGCGAAAACACGGAAACAGGAGATCGTCACCGCCAGGCAGATCGCCATGTACCTTTCGAAGGAACTGACCAACTCGTCGCTGAAAACCATCGGCCTCCATTTCGGCGGACGCGACCACAGCACGGTAATCCACGCGTATCAGACCACGGAGGACACGATGAAGGAAGACCCCATGGTGAGAACCCTCGTGCAACAGTTGAAGTCGAAACTGGAACTGCGATCGGTCTGATGGGACATCATCCCGACCCCGAAGGGCGCGCGGCCCGCAGGAAGGACATTTTTTCCCTCCAGGAGACCCGGACCACATCCGGGTTTCCTGTTAATAAGGGGTTGATAACCGCCGGATTCCTCTTGATGGGTTGGGGACCCGCCGTGAACAACCCACCCGGTAATACACATATTCCGTCTTCTGTGGAAAACCGAGCCAATAAACCAGACACTTTCCACAAATTCTGCACACGTAAACATCTCAATCACGTCCCGGATTTGAGGATTATGGGACATATCAACATATCAACACCCCTTATTATTACTCATCTACTTATTCTTTCCTAACCTATATAAATATATAATAGTTATGGGGAATATACCGTTGGATTTGAGTTGATTTTTCCTTACATTTTACCTCACTTTCAGGCCAGTTTCACTACCACCATTCAGGGTCCCTGTTATGAAATTTTCGATCTCCGTCGCGGAACTCCAAAAATATTTCGGTAGCATCGGGTCGGTCATCCCATCACGGTCAACCCTCCCCATCCTGGAAAGTTTCCTCTTCGAGTTGACGGGTAGCCGGCTGAAAATCGTCGCGACCGACCTGGACACGGCGATGACCGTTTCGCTGACGGTAAAGGGATCAAAGGACGGAAAGATCACGATCCCGGGAAAGCGGTTGATGGATACTGTGAGGGCGCTGCCGGCCGGCGACATTTCATTTTCCGCAGACACGGCGTCGAATAAAATCTCATTGCTTACAGCGAACGGGGAGTACAAACTGACGGGGGAGTCGAGTGAAAGCTTCCCGACGATTCCCGAGGTGAAGGCGGAAACGGAGTTTTCCATCAAGGACGAGACCTTGAAACGTTTTGTGGCGAAAACGATTTTCGCGGTCAGCAACGATGAACTCCGGCCCGCGATGACGGGGATCTACTTCCAG